>CAYWMR010000037.1:3360-19587 GCA_964458965.1 uncultured Occallatibacter sp.
CGCTGCCCTGGCTGACTATCGTGGGTGAGATCGGGGACATCAAGGAGACTGCGGCCGATTCGCCCACGCTCAATCAGATTTACATCCCGACGAGTCAAAGTAAGGCGGATGCCGGCTCGTTTGCGCCTCCGGGGATGCTGGTTGGGAACACCGGGTTCCTCGTGATTCGCGGCCAGCTTCCGCCGGAAGAGATGGCCGACTCTCTGCGCACCGTGGTCCGTTCCATCGACCCGCAGCTTCCGCTCACGAATATCGAATCCATGGATCGCGTGGTAGCCGAAGGCCAGGCGCCGCGACGCTTCAACACCCTGCTCATCTCCAGCTTCGCAGCGGCTGCGGTGCTGCTCTCGCTGCTGGGAATCTATAGCGTCATTGCCTTCTCGGCCGCCCTGCGAACTCAGGAGATGGCCATTCGCCTGGCGCTGGGATCGCAGCGAGCAACGGTTATGCGGCTGGTTCTAGCTTCCGGCGCCAGGCTGGGTCTGCTGGGCTGCGGCATCGGCGCATTGTCCGCGGTTTTTGCTACGCGTTTGCTTCGCTCGCTGCTGTTCGAAGTGGAACCGCTGGACCCCGCGGTGATCGCGTTGGCAGCCGTCTCAATCTTTGTGCTCGCGCTTGCGGCTTCGGTCATTCCCGCACGCCGTGCCGCATCCATTGAACCCATGCAGGCACTCAGGAGCGAGTAGCCCGAAAGGACACGATAACTATGATGAATCTGCTGCAGGACCTTCGCTTCGCATTGCGGCAGTTGCGCAAGTCGCCGGGCTTTACCCTCACGGCGGTGATCACGCTGGCGCTCGGCATCGGCGCCAACACAGCCATCTTTACGCTGGTGCATGCCATTCTGCTGCGCTCGTTGCCGGTCACAGATCCGTCTCAGCTTTACCGCATCGGCGACACCGACAACTGTTGTGTAGAGGGCGGGTATGTCGGCGACGATGGTGACTTCGACATTTTCTCCCTGGACCTGTTCGAACATCTCAAGAAATCCGCTCCGGAATTTGAGCAGCTCGCCGCGGTGCAAGCTGGGAGAAACAGGTGGAGCGTGCGCCGGGCCAGTGCGCTCTCAAAGCCGCTGCAAGGGGAATTCGTAAGCGGAAACTTCTTCGCCACGCTGGGCCTGGGCGCGTACGCAGGCCGCGTCTTCATGGACAGCGACGACATGGCCGGCGCACCGCCGGCGGCAGTGATGAGTTACAGAGCGTGGCAGGTCGAATACGAAGCCGATCGATCTATCGTCGGTTCGACCATCTTTATTCAAACCAAGCCCTTCACCGTCATCGGTGTCGCTCCTCCCGGGTTCTTCGGAGATCGTGTCACGGACAGCCCGCCCGACTTCTGGCTGCCAATCCAGACGGAGCCTTATGTCCGTGGACAAGGCAGCTCCATCCTGCATAACGACGAGCAGCATTGGCTTTATCCGCTGGGCAGAGTTCGCCCGGGCACCAATATCGGCGCGCTGCAGACCAAGCTATCGGTGGCGCTGCGCCAGTGGCTTTCCTCCCGCCCCAATTACACAAAGGACGGTGGAGCGGCCATCATTCCCAAGCAGCACGTGGTGGTGGTGCCCGGAGGAGGAGGGATTCAAAGCCTGCAAGAGGAGGCCGGCAAGGGGCTCAAGATGTTGATGATCCTCTCCACTGTCGTGCTGCTCATCGCTTGCGCCAACATCGCCAACCTGTTGCTGGCCCGCAGTACCGCTCGCCGATCGGACATTGCTCTCCGCATGGCGCTCGGTGCTGGGCGCAGCCGCGTGACGCGGCAGATTCTTACCGAGAGTGTTCTGCTGAGTTTTATCGGCGGTCTGGCTGGCCTGGCCGTGGCGTATGCCGGGTCGCACACCATTCTTGCATTTGCCTTCCCCGACGCAAGAAACTTGCCCATCAGCGCCAGCCCATCCCTCCCAGTGCTGGGCTTTGCATTTCTGGTTTCGCTGCTGACTGGAATCCTATTCGGAGCCGGGCCGGCCTGGATGTCGTCCCATGCGCAGCCGGCCGAGGCGTTGCGCGGCGTCAATCGTTCCACGCGCGACCGCTCTTCTCTTCCGCAGCAAGCGCTGGTCGTTTTTCAGGCGGCACTCACGTTGGTGCTGCTCGCCGGAGCCATCCTGATGACCAAGACGCTTGTGAATCTGGAGCACCAGGACTTCGGCATACTCACATCCAACCGCTACGTACTGCATTTCGATCCGGCCGGCGCCGGTTACACCGTCGACCGGTTGCGGGAGCTCAATCGCCAGCTTGAAGATCGGTTCTCGGCGTTGCCTGGTGTCAAAGCTGTGGGCATGGGCATGTACAGCCCTCTGGAGGGCGACAACTGGGGCGAGTGCGTGATCCAGCAGGGCCATCCCGCTCCCGGCCCCAACTCACATTGCGGTTCGACCTGGGACCGCGTGAGCCCAGGCTTTCTCGATTCCATCGGCGTGCCCGTGGTGCGCGGTCGCGGCCTGACAGAGCAGGACACGGCCACTTCGCCGCAGGTCGCAGTGGTCAACGAGACCTTCGTCAAACGGTTCTTCCCCAATCAGAATCCCATCGGCCAGCACTTCGGCATCGACGATCCGGAGAACTCGGGCAGTTGGGAAATTGTCGGCGTCTTCCGCGATTTCAAGATGAACAATCCGCGGGACAACGTCCGACCTGTCTTTTTGCGCCCAATCACGCAACAAATGACATTCAAACAGCAGTCGATGAATACGGTCGAGATTCAATCGATGTTCATGAACGCGATGGTCCTCGACTTCCGCTCCCCGCAGCAGAATGTTGACGGGCTCATTCGGCGGACACTGGCTGGCATCGACCCGAATCTGGCCGTGCTGGATCTTCGTTCGCTGAATGCGCAAGTGGCGGACAACTTCACCGAGGACCGGCTGGTCGCGCAGCTATCGAGCCTTTTCGGCATCCTGTCGCTCATCCTGGCGTCGGTGGGGCTTTACGGCGTGATGTCGTACTTCGTGGTCCGCCGCACCAGCGAGATAGGCATCCGCATGGCATTGGGCGCAACCCGGACGAATGTCGTTGCCATGGTGATGCGCGGCGTGCTTTGGCAGGTTCTGGTCGGCCTGGTGCTGGGAATTCCCGCTGCCTTCTATGCCGGTTATCTGATGAAGAGCCTGCTCTATGGCGTGGGCAATTACGACTGGACAGCCCTTGCCGGGGCGCCATTGATGCTCGTCATTTGCGCCGCGGCGGCTGGCTTCATTCCCGCACGCCGCGCGGCTTCCATCGAACCGATGGAGGCGCTGCGTACCGAATAATCGCCGTCCGGATTCTCAAGGGAGAGACACAAGAATGCAAACGCTGCTTCAAGACATTCGATACGCGCTTCGCCAGTTGCGCAAGTCGCCGGCCTTCACGCTCACCGTGATGGTTACGCTCGCGCTCGGCATCGGCGCCAACGCGGCTGTCTTCACGCTATTCGATCAGGCGCTGCTGCGCATGTTGCCCGTTGAGCGGCCTAAAGAGCTTGTTCGCCTGGAATGGAGCGGCGGTTTCTCCGGTTCCTTCAGCAGCTTCGGCGGCGACTCGGAAGGACACCACAATTATTTCTCCTATCCCATGTACAAGGACTTGCGCGATCAGAACCAGGTCTTCACCGGAATTCTTGCCGCAGACAAAGTGGAGGAGGCCGGTGTCTCATGGCACAACCAGGCGGAAAGCAAGGATGGCGAAATTGTTTCCGGCAACTACTTTCAGCTACTCCGATTGAAGCCCGCCGCCGGCCGCCTGTTCACTGTGCGCGACGAGACCGCCAAGAATGCAAATGCCGTAGCGGTCCTGAGCTATGACTACTGGAGGACGCGCTTCGGCGCATCGTACGGAATCGTGGGGCAGGCCGTCCTCATCAACGGACATCCGTTTACTGTCGTTGGCGTCGCGCCGGAAAACTTCGATTCCGCGATCGGCGGATACAAGCCCGGATTTTTCGTTCCCATCACCATGGTTGAACAAGCCATTCCGTGGCGCGCGCCGATGGACGACCTGACCAACCATCAATCCGTGTGGTTTCCTGTGGTGGCGCGACTCAAGCCCGGCGTCACTCAAGCGCAGGCCGAGGCCAGCCTTGCGCCACTGTGGCACTCGCTTCGCACCAATGAGTTTGAGCTTTACAAGATGAAGTCCGATCGCTTCAAGAAAAACTTCATCGATCTCTCACATCTTAAGGTTGTCGACGATTCCAGAGGCTTCTCGCCAGGCCGCATCGACCTGCAGAAGCCTCTCATCATTCTGATGAGCATGGCCGGACTGCTTGTTGCCATGTGCGCCATCAACGTTGCCACGCTGCTGCTGTTGCGCGCCGCTGCCCGCGCGCGAGAGATATCGATGCGCTACGCGCTGGGCGCGCAGCGGGGGCGCATCGTTTCTCAATTGCTGGTCGAAGGTGGTCTGCTTGGAATTGCCGGTGCAGCCGCCGGCTTGGCCCTCGCGCCTGTGGTCGCGCTCACACTGGTGCGCCTGATGACCAGCGCAGATCCGGGAAGCGAGCCTTACTCCACGTCCATCGATTCGCGCATTTTGATCTTCACGTTGGGGATTTCAGTCACTGTCAGCCTGCTGTTTTCGATAGCCCCGGTCTTCCATTTTCTGCGGCCCGATTTGGCCAATGCGCTGCGCCAGAATGCCGGCACGGCATCCAAACAGTCGCAGCGTTTTCGCAAGCTGGCCGTGGGCGCGCAGGTTGCGCTCAGTGTTCTTCTGCTGGGAGGGGCGGGCCTGTTTGTACGCACGCTCGACAATCTTCGCCAGCAGTTCGTCGGCTTCGAAACAACAAACCTGGTTACCTTTATCCTCGACCCAACCACCTCAGGTTACGGCGAAGATCGCACTCCGCAAATTGTTACCAGCGCTCTTGAAACACTGGGCCGCATGCCTGGCGTTACGTCGGCCGCCGCTACAACCGATCCTGAACTTTCTGGCAACGACAGCCAATCCAACTACTCTATTCAGGGGTATAAGGCGGCTGAAGACGAAAGAATGGATTTCGAAGAGCCTTTTATAACTCCGGGCTACTTCAACACGCTGCGCCAGCCAATGCTTGCGGGCAGGGAGTTTACCGATGCGGATGCACATGGTAAACCTCATGTGGCCGTTATCAATCTTGCGCTTGCCAAGCGTTTTTTCGGAACTCCGCAAAACGCCATTGGACGTCAGCTTGCCAAGGGCGCGGGCAGCGATATCAAGTACGACATCACCATTGTTGGCGTGGTCGGCGATATCAAGCACACCGATCTCCGCACGCCGTTGGGACCGGCTGTCTACTCGCCTTACCTGCAGCAGGAGCATCCCACTGGAGTGGCGATGTATGTGCGCACCGCGCAAGCGCCGAAAACGGTTGAGCCCGTGATACGGGAAGCCATTCATCAGCTCGACCCTACGCTGGTGGTGGACGGCTTGCGCACCATGGAGGACCAGGTGAGCCGAAGCGCTTCCGATGAGCGCGCACTAGCCTTCCTGGCTGTTGGCTTTTCAATCCTTGCCATGATGCTTTCAGCGGTAGGTCTTTATGGCGTGCTGGCCTACTCCATTGAGCAGCGCACGCGCGAGATCGGAGTTCGGCTGGCTCTGGGCTCGCAGCGCTGGGGTGTGGTTATTCTTGTGGTTCGGGAGATGGCCGTCATCGCCGTAGTTGCCACGGCTGTTGCGCTTCCGTCCGTGGTTGCGCTGGCGCAGCTATTCCGCAGCCAGTTATACGGAGTTACAACTTTCGACCCCGCCAGCCTCGCCGGCGCGATGTTGCTTACCGCAGTGATGGTCGCGGTTGCCGCGGCGTTGCCAGCCCGCCGCGCTGCCGGCGTGCAACCGATGCAAGCTCTTAGGATGGAGTGAGAGGGCCTGATAACACAGTAACAAGACCATAGTAAGAAACCCTGGAGTAATTGAGAGAGCTGGAGAGAACAGAGTTACAAAGGACAGTTGCAATGCAAACGATTTTGCGGAATCTTCAATACGCGCTTCGCCAATTGCGGAGGTCGCCGGTCTTTACTCTTACGGCCGTGCTCACGCTTGCCCTCGGTATCGGAGCCAATACCGCCATCTTTACCGTGGTTTACGCCACGATTCTGGCGCCAATGCCATATCCGGAGCCGGACCAACTGGTCATGGTCTGGTCGAAGATTCAAGGCGACCGTAACAGCATCGCCGCGCAGGACTTTGTAGATTGGAAGCGCCAGAACAAAAGCTTTCAGGACTTGAATGCCTTCTCCGGCGGCAGCTTTAATCTAGCCACCAAGGATCAGCCCGAGTATGTTGAGGGGCAGTCCACGACGCCTGGCTTCTACAAAATGATGGGCGTCAATTTTCTGTATGGCCGCGATTTTCTTCCGGAAGAAGGGGTGGCGGGCAAGGACCACGTTGTCGTTCTGGTAAACAAGATGTGGAAGCGTCTGGGCGCCGATCCTAACATCGTCGGCAAGCAGATCCAACTCGATGGAACGCCGTATACGGTAGTGGGAGTTATGGCGCCGGGTCAGCCGGACCGCCTAAACCAGTGGCTGATCGTGCCGCTCGTCTTCAAGCCGGACCAGTTGAATCACGACTTCCATTGGCTGCTGGCGATGGGCCGCCTGAAACCCGGCGTAACGATCAAGCAGGCGCAGGCCAACATGGATGCGGTTACCGCCAACATTGCGGAGGCATTTCCCAAGAGCAACAAGGGATGGGGTGCAATTGTTGAGCCGCTGAAGAACGATTTTCTACCCAAGGAGAGAATTCAGACACTATGGCTGCTGCTTGGAGCCGTTGGCTTTGTGCTGTTGATCTCTTGCGTGAATGTGGCGAATCTGTTGCTGGCCAAGGGCACCACGCGGCAAAAGGAAATAGCGATTCGCACTGCGCTCGGCGCTCCCCGGCGAACCATCTTTGCCCAGTTCCTCACGGAGAATCTTTTTCTGGCGCTGATCGGCGGCTTGCTGGGTGTAGGTGTAGGCGCGGCGACCCTGCGCGCACTGGTGGTCACCATGCCTCGCGATACACTTCCATCCGAAGCTGACCTTAGCCTGAATCTGCCCATATTGCTTTTCACGTTTGCGGCATCCACGCTGGCGGGGCTGCTGTTCGGGTGCCTTCCTGCGTGGTACGCAACGCGCGTCGATCCCATCGACGCAATGAAGGAAGGGGGACGAACTGGAACCGGCGCCGGCCGCCATCGCTTGCGCAGAATTCTGGTCGTTGGCGAGTTCGCATTGGCTCTCGCGCTGCTTACCGGCGCCGGTCTTGCAATCCACAGTTTCTGGAACCTGACCCGCGTGGATCTCGGCGTGACGACGTACCATATTCACACATTCAATCTTCCAGTTCCCGATTCGCGTCCCAAAGATCCCGCGCAAATCACTGCGTATTACCAGCAGATGCTCGGTCGGATTCAGGCAGTACCCGGCGTCGTGAATGCTTCAGTGTCGGTTGGCCTGCCGCTGGAAGGCGACGGCTTTGGAATGCCTTTTACCATCGCGGGAAAACCTGATTATGCGGATCCCTCGCAGCGGCCCGGCACTGCCTTCGGAATGGTTTCGCCCGACTACTTCAAGACATTTGGCATCCAGATGATTCGCGGCCGGGCATTTACTGACCAGGACACCGCGGGCACCGTTCATGTAGCTGTGGTCAACGAAGAGTTTGCGCGCAAGTACTTCGCCAACAAGGATCCGCTGCAGCAGCGCGTGAACGTTGAGGAGTTGATTCCAGGCGTCACCAAGCTGGGACCCTATATCTCGTGGCAAATTGTCGGTGTGTTTCACAACGTGCGCGCAGGCGGTTTTCGAGAGGACTTTCCTGAGATGGAAATTCCTTTTTGGCAGATTCCGTGGCCCTCGGCAAACATCGGAGTGCGCACCGCGGGCGATCCGAAACTCATGACGCGAAGCATCGCGGCTGCGGTTCATTCCATCGATCCGCAGATTGCACTGGCCGAGCCGCGAACCATGGACGAAATAAAGAGCCTGATGCTTGCCGGCGACCAGTTCACCATGACACTCTATGCTGCATTTGCCGTGGTTGCGCTGCTGCTTGCGGCGGTGGGCATCTATGGCGTGATGGCCTTTACTGTTGCCCAGCGGGAGCATGAGATTGGTTTGCGCATGGCGCTTGGAGCCAGCCGCGGCAATGTTGTGAAGCTGGTGCTGAAAGAAGCTCTCATGCTGGCGTTTATCGGGCTTGGCCTGGGCCTCATAGGCGCGTATTTCGTGGGGCGCGCCATGCAAAGCACACTCTATGGAGTGGGCAGGCTCGACTACGCTGCCATCGCCATCGTTGCGGTTGTCCTTCTGGCTTCATCGCTCTTAGCCAGTTGGCTGCCGGCTCGCCGCGCGGCTCAAGTTCAACCGATGAAAGCGTTGAGAGCAGATTAGGAGGATTCAGATGCGATCGATTCTTCAGGATCTCCGTTATGCACTTCGGCAGTTGCGCAAGTCGCCGGGATTCACGTTCACGGCGGTTGCTGTGCTGGCATTGGGCATCGGCGCAAACATTGCCGTGTTCACCATCCTCAATGGAGTCCTTCTGCGCCCGCTGCCTTACGCGCATTCCGATCACATTATGAATGTTCAGCTGGTCAGCCCTATGCCTTACTTCAGCATGACCTACGCGAACATGCTGCAGTTGCGGGATGCGGGCGGAAACGGTTTGCAGATGGGTGCGGCGTTCGACGGCTCGAGAGCCAGCATCGTCGGCCCCGGTGGGCGTTTGCAGGTGGAGCGCACGAATGTCGACGATAACCTGTTCCCGATGCTGGGCGTGCAGCCTCTTCTGGGCCGTGTCTTCCGCCCCGAGGAAACGGACAAGGGCCGCAACCACGTGGTGCTGCTGGGCGAAGACGTGTGGCGCAAGCTTTACTTGAGCGATGCGCAGATTGTGGGCAAGACGGTGAACATTCGTGGGGAGTCCTACACCATTGTTGGTGTCATGCCGCGGAGCTTCGCGTTTCCTGTCGGCGAGGATATCTTGCAGATCTGGGCGCCGGCGGAGATTCCTCCGGCTGCCCGCTCGGCAATGAGCGGGCCCGGGGCGAGATTTATCTACAGTGTTTATGCACGGCTGCCTCAGGGCATGACGCAGGCGCAGCTGGCTGACGTGTTGAATCGCACGCAACCGGCAATCGCCAAACAGGTGCCACAGAACGATGAAGCGTGGCCCACGCGCGTGAAGGTCAGCGGCTATCAGGATTCACTGAACGCCGAGTCGCGCAAACCTCTGTTTCTCCTGGCCGGTGTGGTGTTCGGCATCTGGGCTCTTGCCTGCCTCAACGTCACCAGCCTGATGCTGGCGCGCGCCGTTGCGCGGGTGCGCGAACAGGCGGTTCGCTCCGCGCTGGGCGCCAGCCGCACGCGTTTGTTGCAGCAGACCATTGTGGAAAGCCTGCTGTTGAGCGGCATTGGCGCACTGGCCGGCATGCTGGTCGGTCAATCCGCCATTAAATTGCTCTGGCGTCAGATCAGCCGGAATCTTCCGCTGACATCCGCCATTCACGTCGATTGGCGGGTAATGGCCGCGCTGGCCGTGCTCACGCTCGTCACTGCCTCCATCACCGGCATCATTCCAGCGCTCCGCGCCTCTCGGCGCAATGTGCAGCAGTCGCTACAGGGGGTGACCACCACTGCTTCGGCCAGCCAGAACCGGACGCGCGAGTTTCTGGTGGTTGCACAACTGGCTATGACTCTCGTGTTTCTTGTCGGGGCGGGGCTGTTTCTGCGCACCATTCACGCTTTGCGTCAGGTGCCGTTGGGCTTTTCGCAACAGAACGTGCTCACCGGTGGCATCATCCTCAATTCGGGAGGGCAGCTCGAAGATCTCGAGGGAAAGCCCAATCAATCCACCAATGTAGTCCGCACATACTATCTGCCATTACTTGAACGCTTGCGCGCAATTCCTGGGGTGCAGGTAGCCGCGCTCAGTTCGGTGCTTCCCTTGCGCGCAGAGTTTTCGGTGAGCATCATGACCAATCTCGATCATAAAGATGTGCCGTTTTCGCAGCAGCCGCGAGCGGATGGCCGTCTTGCCACAGCGGGTCTTGTCGATGCGCTGGGAATCCCCATGCGCCGCGGCCGCTTCTTTTCCGAGGACGATACAGGCAGCGCTCCCGCAGTCGTGGTTATCAATCAAGCATTTGCCAATAAGTATCTTCCTGGCAGAGATCCTATCGGGCACATTCTCTCGATGGGCAAGAAGGGGCGATTCGCCGAAATGCATATCATAGGCGTCATCGGCGATGTAAAACAGGGCAAAGTCACGGAGGCGACCAAGCCAGAGATATACTTCTGCCTGGCGCAGACCGATCCGGGAACACCGCTCTACGGGATTGCGTCTGCCTTCATCCAGGTGGCCATCCGCGGCGCTATTCCCGCCGATTCACTGCGCGCGCAGTTCGATAAAGTCCTACACGAGGTTGCGCCCGACGCGGCCACCACCGACGTGAAGACCATTCATGAGGCTGTCGAAGACTCCTTTGGCAGCCAGAAACTCATCAGCCACATGTTGGAGAGCTTTGCGGGCCTTGCGTTGATGATCGCATCCGTCGGGTTGTATGGTTTGCTCTCCTTCACCGTGGCCCAGCGCACGCGCGAAATTGGCCTGCGCATTGCACTCGGCGCGCCGCAAACCAACATCCTCAATCTTGTGTTGCGCCGTGCGTTGTTGCTGGTTGTCATTGGACTGGCTACAGGCGGCATACTTGCCTGGTTCGCCGTGCAATTCGCCAAGGGATATATCTATGGCGTGCAGGCTCACGACGCCCTCACCTTCACCTTGGTCGTAATCGTACTTGCGTCGTCGTCGTTTCTCGCAGCCTGGCTGCCTGCCCGCCGCGCCGCATCTGTCGACCCAATTCTTGCACTTAGATCGGAGTAACAGTCATGATCGAACTGAAAAACGTTGAACGCAGTTATAAGACCGGCCACACTGAAACCTGGGTGCTGCGCCGCATCTCGCTCACCATCAAAGAAGGCGAGTTTGTCACCATCATGGGTCCGTCGGGGGCGGGGAAGTCGTCGCTGCTGAACGCGCTGGCCCTGCTCGACGATGGATGGCTGGGCGAATATTGGTTTGGCGAGACCCCCGCGCACAAGCTTAATCGCAAACAGCGCGCCGACCTTGCCCGCCAGCGCATCGGCATGGTCTTCCAGAGTTATCACCTGCTGGACGATCTAACTGTAGCGGAGAATATCGACTTACCGCTGAGTTACAAGAATCTGCCTGCCAAGGAACGCCAGGGAATGGTGGCCGACATTCTCGACCGCTTTCAGATTGTCGCCAAGAAGGACCTGTTTCCCAACCAGCTTTCCGGTGGGCAGCAGCAACTGGTTGGCATTGCGCGCGCTGTGGTTCATGCTCCCGAGTTGCTGCTTGCGGACGAGCCCACGGGCAACCTGCACTCCACGCAGGCTCGCGAAATCATGGAGCTTTTCTGCGAACTCAATCGTCAGGGCACCACCATTGTCCAGGTGACTCACTCGGAGGAGAATGCGCGCTACGGCAAACGGATTCTCGAACTGCGCGACGGGTGGCTCACGCGCGATGAACAGATAGAGCCCAGGCCAACGGAGGTTGTTGCAAAGTGAATCCGATCAAGCGAAATTCGGCTCGCAGTATGACGGCCGCAATTGCCATTGTGCTTCTGCAGGTGAATCTGCTGTTGGCTACTCGACCGGCTGGCGCTCAGCAGACTCAGACTTCGACGCCGCCCGCACAAACTGCACCGGAGGCTCCTGCGCCCGCCACGCAAGGCGCCACTGCCGCACCTCCATCGCTCGCGCAGCAGATGCAGCAGGCGCAGCAGCCGTCGTTTGCTCCGCCGCAACCGTTTGACGTGCCAATGCCCCACTCGCATAACCCGCTTTTCCCTTACATGCCCAGTACCGCGCCTGAGCTGAACCTAATCAACTCACCGCGCCTGGAGAACCTTATCCGCGAAGGAAAGATCTATGTTTCCCTTCGTGACGCGATCGCGGTGGCTATCGAGAACAACCTCGATCTGGCTTACTTCCGCTATAACTTCCCCATCGCTCAGACCGATATCCTGCGCACCAAAGCTGGCAGCCCGGCCAACGGCGTCAACACCGCCATCGTTCAGGGCACACAGGGCGGTTTTAGCTCTTCCGGTGGTGGCGGTGGTTCGTCAGGATCAGGATTTACAGCCGGCAATGGAGGCATTGTCACCTCGACCCTCGGCGCAGGCACCAGCGTCTCATCTTTCGATCCCTACCTCACGTTCCAGGGTTACGTCGATCACACCGTTCAGCAGGAGGCCAACGAGTTCCTGAACGGCGTGCCGGTATTGAAGACCAATACGATCCAGGTCAATTCGTCCTACACCCAGTCCTTTCCCCTCGGCACGGGCGTCCAGGTCAACTATATCGGCGAGCGTGTTGCCAGCAATGGACCTTACCAAGCTATCAATCCGGAGCTCTATTCCAGGTTTCAGGCGATCGTCCAGCAGCAACTTCTGGCCGGCTTCGGAATCGCTACCAACGAGCGATTTATCCGCATTGCCAAACGCAACTCCCAGATCCTCGACGTTGTTTTCAAAGCCCAGGTGATCGCTACCGTGACTCAGATCGAAAACATCTACTGGGATCTGGTGAATGCCTACGAGGCCGAACAAATCAGCGAGCGCTCTCTGGGCTTTGCCAACAAGAATCTCTCCGACGATCAAAAGCAGCTTGAACTTCAGGCCATCCCCGCGATGCAGGTGATGACGGATCAGTCGGCCGTGGCTGCCGCCGAAGGCAATCTCACTGTCGCGCGGGCGAGCCTTCGGCTCAACGAACTGCTATTGAAGAACGCGCTCACCAAAGTCGACGATCCGATCATCGACGAGATGCCGGTGATTCCGCTCGACCTGCAGGGAGCGCCCGACCCGGATGCCGACAAATCCATGGACGCCCTCATTGCAGAGGCCGAGAAGCAGCGGCCCGAGGTTGCCATCTACCAGATGACGGCCGAAGTACAGAAGCAGGCCCTGAAGGACATCAACAGCGAGCTTTTGCCAATTCTCAGCATGTACGGCCTTTATTCCGGCGCAGGCACCGCGGGCCCCCCGAACCCAAACTGCTCCCTCGGCGCGCAGGAATGCTCCACCACGCTGCCCACGGGTTTTCCCAGCATGTTTGCGAACACTTTCAATTACTCGTCCCCGGAATACCAGGTGGGGATGACGCTCTCCATCAATCTACGTAACCGCCAGGTAAAGGCCGATCAATTCCGTGCCGTGCTGGCGTACCGCCAGAGCCAGATCTCGTCTGAGCAGCAGAAGAAAAATATTCTCTTCGACGTTCGCAACGCGAAGTTTGCGCTTGAACAGAGGCAGGCCAGTGTTGACGCAGCCCGGAAGGCGCGCGACCTGGCGCAGAAGTTCTTCGACATCACGAAGCAGGAACAACTGCTTGGCGCGAAATCCGGACTCGATACGCTGAACGCGGAAAGCGCGCTGGCCGTGGCCGAGTCCGCATTGGACACTGCACAAACAGCCTATGAGAAGGCCAAGGTAGACATCGATCGCGCCATTGGCGTGACGCTGGAGCGGACCGGGGTTTCCATTGACGACGCGAAATCGGGCGTCGTGACTCAATAGCCGTAGAATCACTGAAGTGGAGGCAAGCCATCTCCAATAAGCAAGAGCGAATTCGGGTTCTGGTTGCCGACGATCAACCGCACATTCTTGAGGCTGTGGAGCTGCTTCTAACGCCCCAGGGCATAGCGGTGGACTGTGTTCGATCGCCTGGCCTGCTGCTGGAAGCGCTGGGGATGCAAGACTACGATGTGCTTCTGATTGACCTGAACTATACCCGCGACACGACCTCTGGCCAGGAGGGTCTCGATCTTCTGGCGCGGATTCGGGAGTTCGACCCGCGCCTGCCTGTAATCGTGATGACCGCGTGGGGCAACATCGACCTGGCGGTTGAGTCGATCAAGCGCGGCGCTCGCGATTTTGTCCAGAAACCGTGGGAGAACGAGCGACTTCTTTCACTTATCCGCGTTCATGCCGAGCTGCAACAGGCACTGCGCCGCGCCCGCCAGTTGGAGCTTGAAAACCGATTGCTGCGGGCCGAGGGGATGCCGGAGTTTGTGGCCGGCGCGCCCAGTATGCAGCCGGTGCTGGAACTGATTGCGCAGGTCGGGCCTTCCGACGCCAACGTACTGATTACCGGCGAGCATGGCACCGGCAAGGAGATTGTGGCCAAGCTGCTGCACGCTGCGTCGCCCAGGGCACGAATGGCGCTGGTGGCAGTGAACGCCGGGGGGTTGCCAGAAGGCACATTCGAAAGTGAGATATTTGGACATGTGAAAGGTGCGTTTACCGACGCACGCACGGATCGTATTGGACGCTTTGAATTGGCCAACGGCGGAACGCTCTTTCTGGACGAAATTGCGAACGTGCCGCTGCGGCAACAGGCCAAGCTTTTGCGCGTGCTGGAGACCGGGGAATTGGAACGCGTTGGCTCTTCGCAGACGCGACGCGTTGATGTGCGCATATTGTCGGCTACCAACGCGTTACTTCCCGAGGAGGCGAAGGCGGGCAATTTTCGCGAAGATCTGCTGTTCCGCATCAACACGGTGGAGATTCATTTGCCCGCGCTGCGCGATCGGCGGGAGGATATTCCGCTGCTGGCGCAGCATTTTCTGGGGCGCAACCGGACTCGGTACCGGAAGTCGGTTAGCGGATTTTCACCGTCTGCCATGCAGCAAATGATGCAGTATTCGTGGCCGGGGAATGTACGCGAATTGGAGCACACGGTGGAGCGGGCGGTGCTGCTTTGCCGGGGGGGCGAAATCGACCCTGCAAACCTGGCGATTGCGGGCGCTCGGGCTGCCGCGCCGTCGTTTGAAAACATGAGCATCGACGAGGTGGAAGCTCTGCTGATCCGCAAAGTGATGCGGCGGTGCGACGGCAACATCTCGCAGGCCGCTGAAGCGCTTGGACTTAGCCGGGCAGCACTTTACCGCCGTATCGAAAAATATGGCTTATGAAAAGTACGCGCGCCGCCGTCGCCGCTCGGCTGTTCGCCGCGCGTGGTTCTATTCGCTATTGCTGGCGCTGCCGTCGCTGGCCTTCGTGGGTGTATTTGTGTACCAGCGCGGGCTGAGTGCCGCGCCTGCCACTCTGATCGCCGGCGGCCTGCTGCTGTACTTGGTTCTTATCGCAGCCGCGCTGGTTGAGACTTTCATCCGGCCGCTGCAGACGCTCTCCAACGTGGTTTCGTCGCTGCGCGAGGGCGATTATTCATTCCGGGCACGGGGGGCGGGCACACAGGACGCCTTTGGCGAGCTGGCAGGCGAGGTGAACGCGCTGGCCGACCTGCTGCAAAAGCAGAGGGTGCGATCGCTTGAGGCCACTGCGCTGCTGGCGCGGATTCTTGAAGTAATGCACGCGCCGCTGTTTGCCTTCGACCGCGAGAACCTGCTGCAACTGGTGAACAACGCAGGGGTTAAGCTGCTTGGCACGACGCACGCCCGGGCCTTTGGCCACACCGCGCGGGAGCTGGGTCTGGAAGAACTTCTGGATTCGGCTGACCAGAGCGTTCACTCGTTTGGCGCCAAGTCGACGCGATGGCTGCTTCGCAAGGCTGTTTTTCGTCAGGACGGCGTGCCACATACGCTGCTGCTGCTGGCCGACGTGAGCCTGCCTTTGCAGGAAGAGGAACAGGCAGCGTGGAAGCGACTGATCCGGGTGCTGGGGCACGAGCTTTCGAACTCGCTGGCGCCCATTAAGTCCATTGCCGGCAGCCTGTTGGCGAGGGTGGACCAGATCGGACGGGTGGGCCAGATGGGGCGGGTGGTTCAGGGGGGCGCTGGCGGCCCGATTGAGGACGATGAGGGAACGCTACGCGACTTTCGCCGGGGGCTGGGAGTGGTGGAGAGCCGCGCCGACGCGCTGCACCGCTTTGTGCAGAGTTATCGGCTGCTGGCGCAGTTGCCGCCGCCGCAGCTAAAGCCCGTTGCCATGGGACCGCTGCTGGAGCGGGTGGTGCTGCTGGAGCAGCGTTTGCCGATCCTGCTGGACGCTGGGCCAGGGGTGACGCTGGACGCCGACCCTGATCAGTTGGAACAGATGTTCATCAACCTGCTGGCCAACGCCGTGGACGCATCGCTGGCCAACGGAGCGGAGCCTGTAGACGTAAGCTGGCGGGTTGAAGACTCGAATCTGCTTGTAACGATTGAGGATCGCGGGCTGGGAATTGCGAATACGGAGAACCTGTTTGTGCCGTTCTATACGACCAAGCCTGCGGGCAGCGGCGTGGGA
>CAYWMR010000038.1:0-19525 GCA_964458965.1 uncultured Occallatibacter sp.
TCAAATTGCCCTTCTCCGATTTGGCATACACGGTAATGAGGAAGATCGGCAGATCGTCGCCGCCGTGCAGATATACGACCCGCGCGCCACCGCGCTTTCCCATCCCCGGACGTGCAAAGCGCAGCTTGCGATACCCGCCGGTGCCTGGCATCAAGTCTCCGGCCTCCGGGTAAGCGGCGATGGTGCGAACGATTTCTTCCCGGTCTGCTTCACTATAGATGGCCTCGGCGGCTCTCAGGTACATCGGGGTTTCGACCACCGCTTGCATAGAAGAATTATATGCCAATGGCATATAGTAATCAATCCCTTTCTCGGCGCTGCAAGCTCAAAGCCGCGGGATGGCCATTATTGCCCGGCAGTCTGTGCTGTACTTTCCGTCGGCGCAGCGCGGGAATCATCGTTTCCAGAACCAATCCATGAACTCAATCGCAACCTCTGGCGTCAGCTCAACCACTGCCTCCGCTGCAGCTGGAAAGCCCTTTGCGGCGGCAACAGCGCACAAGGTACAACGGAGAAACCCCTCGTCCCACTCTCGCTCGGCGGCAAGGCCAACAAGCGCTGGCAGCTTGCTGAGAGCCTCAGAGTAGGCCGGAAGTAAATCGGCTGGAACTTCAAATCCATTCCGATGGCGGCAAATCTCAATCCAAGCTGGGAATTGAAAATAAGAAAAAGTTGCCTTTGTCGGGCCAGTAGAAAGGACTCGGACAACGTGAGGAACAGCCGCAAAAGAGGCAGTATAAACATCTCCTTGATGCGCGAGGGCACTCCAGATTGAGAACCACGGCTCTTGCTTGCCCTCTGAGGTAGGAAAGCCGTCCAACTGCCGCAGTAAATCGGGAATATCCGATGCCGAGCCATAGGCGTGTTGAAGTTGCGCCCACTCTGGACTGTCGAGGCTCAACATAATACCTCCAACGAAAAGCGGGACAGGCTAATAAGCCCATCCCGCTCTGATTCTACCCGCAGCGTCTTATGCACTGGTCGGTTTACGTCCCCAGGTACTCCACATGGACATACGTGCCGAGGCGGACGTTGTATGCCAGGTACCAGCCATCGTGGTCGGGATCCTCATAGATCACGATCTGGTCGGTGCCCCAGAGCCAGCCATCGCAGAAGGCAATGTCAGCCGCTGCAACATCCCAGTACCACCCGTTGAACCAGAATCGGCTGGGACCGCCTCCGGCGAGAGCCCACACGTGCCCGCGGCCAAAACCGCCATTCCAATGTCCATGTGCAAAGGGCTGGTCGACGTGATAACGCACGTCGTCCTTGCCCGTGTCGTGACCAACCCAGGTCTTCCCATCCACGTGAGGAGCGTTGGCATGGCCGGCCTGGTCGCTGTAGTTCCGTTTGGGATCGACCGGGTGCGGTGTGGCTTTCAACGGCCTGGGACCGCTCCTCGGAATTGCAGGATGCGCTTCGGGATGCTGGGAAAACGCTGGAACAGATAGAACAAGCAACGATGCCAATGCTAGCTGAATGGATTTCATAGTCGCCTCCAGATGCCCTCGGGGTTTGCAGCCTTTCTCTCGCTGCGCTTTTCCCTTTGGTGGGGTCATCAACAGTTACGTTAGCTCGAACCCGATACACACAGTCAAGTTGCGCTCCGCAAAGAAATCACGGAACGCAACCGAGTGTTTCTGAAGGCCGGGTAATTGTCGCAACAAAGGCGCTCTAAACTCCCACGGCGACCGGTGCGCGCCGCCATGCATACAGCGGAAACTGGTTGGCCAGTTCCGCCACTTCGCCGCGTATCCGCTCCAGAGCCGCATCGTCGTTGCGCTCTTCAAGTGCCCTTGTCATCCAAACCGCAATCTGGCGCATCTCCGGCACCTTCATTCCGCGAGTAGTCAACGCCGGCGTGCCTACACGGATTCCCGAAGGCCTGAGCGGAGGATTTACGTCGTAGGGTATGGAATTTTTGTTGACGGTAATACCGGCTTTGCCCAGCGCAAGCTCTGCCTCGGAACCGAGGATGCCCTTCTCGAAGACATCCACCAGCATCAAGTGGTTGTCAGTGCCGCCGGAGATGATGCGGAAGCCGGCTTCCTGCAGGCTGGATGCAAGCGCCTTGGCGTTGGTGACGATTTGCCCCGCATAGGTTTTGAACTCTGGCCGGAGCGCCTCAGCAAAGGCAACCGCCTTGGCCGCCACAATGTGCATCAGCGGGCCGCCCTGCTGGCCGGGGAAAACCGCCTTATCGACCGCAGTCGCCAGGTCTTTCCCACAGAGAATCAACCCCGCGCGCGGGCCGCGCAGCGTTTTGTGGGTGGTGGTGGTGGTAATGTGCGCGTGGGGCACCGGGGAGGGATGAACGCCACCCGCCACCAGGCCGGCGATGTGCGCCATATCGAAGACATACACCGCGCCCACCTTGTCGGCAATCTGGCGCATGCGGGCGAAGTCCCACAGCCGCGGATACGCGCTGCCGCCGCCGATGAGCACCTTTGGCCGTTCCCGCTCCGCGATGGCCTCAAGCTCGTCGTAGTCGATCAGCTCGGTGTCGCGCCGGACGTGGTAAAACGTGGTGCGATAGAGCTTGCCGCTGAAACTGAGCTTGTGACCGTGGGTCAGGTGGCCGCCGTGCGACAGATCCAGGCCAAGAATCGTGTCGCCTGCCTGCAAGACCGCCGCGTAAGCAGCGGCGTTGGCCTGCGATCCGGAGTGCGGCTGCACGTTGACATGCTCGCCGCCGAAGATTTGCCTGGCGCGGTCGCGAGCAAGGTTCTCCACCACGTCGGCGTATTCGCAGCCGCCGTAATAGCGCCGCCCAGGATAGCCCTCAGCGTATTTATTCGTGAATATCGAGCCTGCGGCCTCGAGTACAGCCTCGGAGACAAAGTTCTCGCTGGCTATCATCTCCAGTCCCTCGTGCTGGCGGAGGGTTTCCTGGTCAAGAGCGGCGGCCACTTCGGGGTCGGCCTGGGCGAGGGATAAAGACATGCGATCGGTCATAGGAGAATTCTAGCCCCTTTCAAGGCTCTGCCGATAGGCAGAATCTATCGGAGATTTACAGTCTGGGATAGAAAGAGAGATACGACGTGGACTTCTGATCCCGGGAGCAACCGGCGACGTTGTATCCGCGTAAACTGGAGTTACCCACGGTTAGGGTTCACCGAATGAGGCCTAATAAAATGCGAAGGAAGCGACTCATCCTGGCTTTGATTCTTGAATTCGCGTTGATCCCGGCTTTCGTGCGGCCCGCAGATGGCCAGACGGGGGCCTTGCAAACAGCCGGCGCCATCGATCCGGTCCTGCTGGCCAAGGCTAACGCCGGCGATGCGGCGTCTCAGGTTCTTGTTGGGGAGAGCTACGCATCCGGCAAAGGGGTGGGGCAGGACTACAATCAGGCGGCGGATTGGTATCGCAAGGCGGCCGAGCAGGGGTCGATAGCGGGCCAGCTTCACCTGGCGGCTTTGTACCGCGACGGAGGAGGCAAGCACTTTGTCCGCGACATGGTGCAGGCGGCAGGCTGGTATCGCAAAGCAGCCGAGCAGGGGGATGTGGGAGCACAGGCCACTCTCGGTGTGCTTTATTCTCTCGGCCAAGGTGTCCAGCAAAGCTACGTTGAGGCCTACTACTGGCTGGACCTTGCCGCGCAGGTGAAGGGGCCTAACCAGGAGAAATACGCAGCGAACCGGCAGATGATCGGCACTCATATTACTGCCGACGAATTGGCCGATGTCGAGGAGCGGGTAGCAAAGTGGCTGGCCGCGCACCCGCGATGATTCTCTTGCGCGTATTCTTAGTCCATTTGCGGCCTCAAGGATTCAAATCCCATGTGTTCGGCTTGGGGTGCGTTTTCTGGCTCTGCTTCATTGCCTTTGCACCGGCCTGCGCCCATTCGCAATCTTCTTCGGTCACGCTCATTCCCGCGATGGTCGAATCCGGCTCCCCGGAGCTGATTCGCGTCTTGGCTCCTGCATCGGCAAAGGTCGACGGGGAGTGGCTGGGACGTACCTTGCAGTTCGTTTCAGGCCGCGACGGGCACACCTGGTTTGCGCTTGCCGGTGTGGATGTGGAGGCGCCGGCCGCGCCGTCGAATCTGCGAATTACTGTAACGTCGGACCGTAGCGGCTTGCTGGACTTGAGCCGCACAGTGGAGATTCATCCCGCCCGATACCGAACCGAATCGCTGAGCGTAGCGCCCGGATTTGTTGAGCCCACTCCGGAAGCTCTTAAGCGGATTGAGGCGGAGGTCCAGCTTAAGGCGAAGGTGTTTGCGGCGAGCGCAGCCGAGCCGCTTTGGTCGGGGGATTTTCGCGCGCCCGTGACCGCAGCCGCCACAGACAGCTTTGGTGTACGCCGCAACTTCAACGGGAAACTGGCCAGCGTCCATAAGGGGATGGATTTCCGCGCCTCATCTGGAACACCGGTCCGGGCTGGAAACAGCGGAGTTGTGGTGCTGGCCCGGCCACTTTATTACGAAGGCAACTGCGTGGTTATTGACCACGGGCTGGGCCTGTTCACCATTTCCATGCACCTGAGCCGCATCGACGTGCAAGAGGGCCAGCGGGTCGCCACGGGCGAGCGGCTTGGCCTGAGCGGAGCCACAGGACGCGTGACGGGTCCACATCTGCACTGGGCGGTCCGCTGGCAGGGAGCCTATCTCGACCCCGCCAAGCTCCTGCGACTTGACCTGAACGCTGTGCGCTAGCGGGAGACTGCTTCCTCTTCCTGAGCCTGAGAGTGGACCGTTGCAGTGTTCAATCCGGCGGCTTTCTCCTCGCGCAATGCCTTGAACGCCCGGTACACAAACCAGCCGAGGTACCAGCCGTCGATGAACTTGTAGGGGGTTTCGCCAGTGGTGTAGTGGCCGCACGGCAGCACACGCGACTCGAAGTCGAGGCCGTGGCGGCGGAAGGCCTCGACCACCTGCAGCGAATACTCTTTGGGAAAAGTCAGGTCGTAGTTGGCATAGACCATGAGGACTTTTTTCTTAGATCCGCCAGCTTGGAAGCCAGCGAATTTGGGGTAGTAATAGCACGGACTCGCGGCTGCCCACAATCCCCGTACGCGGTCCTGGGTCAGTCCAGCCTCTTCCAGAGCCTGCTTGACGTGGCGCGTACTTTGCCCAGCCCAGGTTACGTCTCCGAAAGCTGTTGAGGCGTGGTTGAAGGCGTTAACGCGGATGCGCGGGTCGTGCGTACTGGCCAGGAAGGCGTAGCAGGAACCGAGGCTGGTTCCAAGGACGCCAAAATGCTCGTAGCCCTGCTCCTCAAGCCAGTCCAGGCAGCAGCGGATGTCCACCACTGCCTGGCGGCAGGCGGAGAGTGTGCGGCCAATGTTGGCGCTGACAGAGTAGTCTGACCGCTCCAGTTCCGCTGGCCGGCGAATGTCGTGATACGGCATGGAAAGCCGAAGCGCTGAAACGCCCATGCGGTTGAAGAGCGTACACAGGGAGTTGTGGCTGAAGCCGTCGGAATTCCACTGCGGCAGCACCACAATCGCCTGCTTGGGACGGGACGGGTCTTTGTGGGCCGGGGCAGGGTACCAGCGGGCATTCACCTGGTCGTTTTCGGGGTAGGGGGTCCGCTCTGGCGAGGTAAAGCGCAGAAACTGGGCCGGCTGCGTCTTCCCCTCCTCGGCTTGCCTGCGGATCGCGGCGTCCTGGGCGAGCGTCTCGGGGCGCACATTGGTTGGGAACAGCTGCGGGTGGCGCTCTTCCAGGTGAAAATCTGTGGGCCGCCGGTAGCCGAAGAAAGTATCGCTGTGGCGGATAAGGAGCTGGTTGATGCGGACCATGGCTGCTTCCGCGGCAACCGGGTCGCGCACCTCTTCCGGCTTGGGTATCGCGGCCGCGAAGCCATTGGCTTCAAGGAACGGCTCAATCCACTCGAATCCCCATTCCAGCGGGCGAACGATGCGGTTCTCGTCGCGCATGGTGAGCCGCGTCTCCCAGCTGTACATCCAGCGTGCATATTTCTCTTTGAGCATGGTTGCAACTCAAGTTTAGCAGCGCAGGTGTGCTGAAGCCGAGTTTTGCGATTCGGGAGGGGTTACGGCCGGAACGATAATGCAGGAGATCTACGCGAGCCTTCGTGTACGCCGCCTCTTCACGTTCCAGGCAGCCACCCAGCCCAGACTGAGCAACGTCAACAGCGCAATGATTCCCTGCGAGATGACGCAATAAAGGCACCACACCTCAAGAACGTCTCTTTCAATATGCGAAAGATAGAGCGCGAAGGCCAATCCCAGGACAGATGCGGCCGTCAGCAGCACTCGATGCCGCGCCAGCGCCAGCCCCGCCAACGAAAGATAGCCTGCGATGCCGATGGCCGCCACAGGAATGTGCGCAATTTCGGCAAACGGGCTGTGGTTTACGATGCCGCAGTCCCATTTCGCATTGATGGAGCAGGGTTCTGTTTCGGTGGAGTAGTGAATGCGCAGCGCCAGTGTTGAAACCACTACGCCAGCCAGGGCCATCAAGGCAATCAGGTATCGCATCGTCGTGTTTCAGATGCTAACAGAACAGGATACGCGCGGTACCATGAAGTCCATGAGCAGGCGCGTGGCATTTTTCGGGGGTAGTTTTGACCCACCTCACAAGGGGCATTTGGCGGTTGCCCGAGCTGCGCGCACGGCGCTGGGGCTGGATTGCGTTCTTTTCGCTCCGGTTGGCGCGCAGCCGTTGAAGCCGCATGGGTCGACAGCCAGCTTTGAAGACCGGCTGGCGATGACGAGGCTTGCTATTGCTGGCGAGCCGGAGTTTGCTGTTTCGCTCGCCGATGCGCCCAAACCTTCGGGCGCACCCAACTACACTCTGGAGACACTTGAGGCTTTGCGCGCCGATCTTCCGCAGGACGGAGCGCTGTTTTGCCTGATGGGCGCCGACGCGTTTTTCGGGTTGCGCCGCTGGCATCGAGCCGCGGAGATTCCTTTTGTTGCAGACTTGATTGTTGCTTCGCGTCCGGCGCAGCGGCCAGGAAGACGGATTGCCGCTTTAAGGGGTGTGCTCCCGGAGGGCTTGAGCATGAAATCCCAGCCCAAACTCGATTGGCCCGACTCCGGAGTCGAGGTGCGGCAATATGTGCTTCAGAATCTGGCCGGCCTTCGCGCACCGTTTTACCTGCTGCCGGGGCTTCATGTGGAGATCAGCGCCTCCCAGGTTCGCGAACAGATTCGCAGGCTGGACCGCGCGGCTTTGGGCGGCATGTCGGCGGAAGACGATTTATTGCCCGAGCCGGTCATTCATTACATCCGCGCGCATGGCTTATATCGATAGCGGTTTGCACGGCTGGGACTTGCTCCATGGCTGAAGCAGGGTCTACGATTGGATTTGGAGAATTTTGCCACCGAATGACATCGACCACAGCGCAGCAAACCCGTATTCTCGTTCAGGCCGCAGCACAAGTCTGTGAAGAAAAGAAAGGCGTAGATACCCGCATTCTGGAGCTCGACCAGATCGATGCGGCGCTATCGGACTTCTTCCTTGTTACATCCGCCACCAATGACCGGCAGGCGATCGCCATCTCCGATGAGATTGAGTATCGGCTGAAGAAGGAGTTTGGCGTAATGCCCAACTCCGTGGAGGGCCGCCGCCAGGGGGATTGGATCCTGCTGGACTATGTGGACTTTGTGGTGCATGTATTTCTTGCCGAGCGCCGGGCGTTTTACGACATTGAACGGCTGCGCAAGTCGGCCCGGCCCATCACGCCGGCGGAGTTCGACGCGGAGTTAAAGGCGGCTTTGGCGGCCAAAACTCGAGCCGTACGCAGCAAGACCGTTCCCGTTAAATCCGCGGTAAAGGCCGCGCAGGCCAAGAAAAAGCCGGCCGTTTCCAAGAAAACAGCGGCCAAGACCGCAGCCAAGAAGGCCAAGCCCAAAGCACGCTGAGCGCGGCACGCTCGATTCACACCCAGCCTTGAGCGAGCGGTCATGAGTCCGCTCCGAGAACCTGTCTGAAGAGAAACAAGAATGCAGGTTCAACAAAACAAAGAACCGGCGACCGGGCCCGGGCCTAAAGGCCAGAATTCGCCGCTCACCTTTTCAGGGGCCTGAAGGCCCCTGCTCCCTCCGCAAGAGCGATCCGCGTCATCTCGTTTCAACCGCAGCGGGCCGGCGAAGCAGGTAGGGGGCTGAAAAGAAACAAGAATGCAGGTTCAACAAAACAGAACGCCATGGTGTGCTGCGGGCTCCCACTCATCGGACAAAAACGTCCTGCCCCGACCCTGAGGGTACCCCGGCGCCCAAATGGGGCACAGCTTCGTCATTTGCGGGTGGGCGAAGCCGGTGGGGGACTAAAAACTCTGCAAGGGTGCCAACATTCGACAGTTGAGAGTCCCTCAGGGGCGAATGGCCGGCGTAATATTCGGCTCGTTCAGGACCGAAGCCAAGCACCTGGAGCGTCGCCGCGGGTATGGTTAAATGCGTACTTCGCGATGGCAAAACAACACCGTAGCATGTGCCAATCTGTTCAGGCAAACGCGTGATGAATCGTGCAAAACCAGATGCAATAAGGCCGTCTAAGAGCGAATAAGGGCGTTCTTTTTGCGCTTTCGCGTACACAATTGCGCGTTCAGACCGTTACAAAGCGAGGAAAGTGCTAGCATTGCATGCATCCTGCCCTTACTTTTTTGCGTCGATCGTTATGTTGTGAGCTTGCGCAAACCGTTCGATCACTGTCAGATCCTGCAAAAGAATTGGCGTATTCATCTGCAGCGCCTGCTGCAGGCTCGGATTTTCAGCCGACTGTGCCACGACCTGGAAATCCTTAACATCCTGGCGGTGGTTTTTCACGAGCACCCTGACGTATTCTTCGTCGAATTGCGTGCCCGACAGCCCCTCGAGCCTGGCCAGAAGTTGCATGTCTTTCTTGGTTGGTCCTTTGGGCTCGCTGACGGCGAGTACTTTTGCGAGGGCCTTGAACTGAAGGTCGAGCTTGGTCCGCGTTTCCAGGATTTTCTGTGCAAGCTGCTTGACGTCGTCGCTTTGCGATTTTTGCTGAGCCAACTGCCCAAGTTGTACTTCGGTAGCATCCCTTTGCAAAACGGTCACTACGAATGCCTGATCGGCGAAAGAGTGTTGCCCTTCCGTGAGGGGCCCTGCCTGGCCTTTACCCGGGAGTTGTGGCAGTTGGCCTGGCGCCTGCCCCCAACCAGGTGCCGCCGATGCTGCCGTCAGGCTTGCCAGCAGGACCATGGTTGAGTAGAGCAAAGTATGGTTAGCGCTTCTTTTCGCAAACACTTCGAATGTCCTTCTCCCACGCAGTGGGCGGAAATCTTAGTTCGTTCGATGTCTGGGATTGCAGTGCAATCGGCTTCTTTCTGAACCGGAGCCTCAATTTTGCCTTCCCGGCCGGAAGAGAATATACCCCTGGGCGCCCGACTCGCAATGCTTAGCGCCCGGCCGCCGCAGGAGCCTTGACTTTCCGGTGATCGAGCAGGGCTCGCTCCAGGAGAAAACAAAAATGCAAGTTCAACAAAACAGGACGCCATGGAGTTTTGCGGGCTCCCACTCATCGGACAAAAACATCCTGCCCCGACCCTGAGGGTACCCCGGCGCCCAAATGGGGCACAGCTTCATCTTTCGCAGGTCGGCGAAGCCGGTGGGGGACCAAAAGAAAAAGGGCGGCGCCGATTAGCGGAGCCGCCCCTTTTGTAATCCGGTTGGCCTCCAGCTAGAAGTCAAACTTCAAAGTCGCCTGGATGAGACGCGGAGACGCATTGCCACCCAGGAACGATCCAAGGATTGAGGTGGGAGGGTTGACCGTGTTTTCGATAAGTCCGGGCGTGCCAGAGACGCTGTTGGTTGGCTGTCCGAAGTTCGGGTGGTTGAAGAGGTTAAAGAACTGTGCGCCAATCCTGAGCTTGCCCGACTCCCAACCTGGCATCAGGAAGCCCTTGGTAACGGCGAGATCGCTATCGGTGTAGTTGGGGCCATAAAGCTGGTTGCGGCGGGACTGGCCGAAGTCGGTCGCGGGCCCGAAGTCCGCTGCAAAAGCGCACGGGGTGGGGTTGTTTAGATTTGCCGCCGCGGCGCCGCCGCAGTGGGTATGGCCGCTGACGGACGCGGTCTGCCGTGCATAGAGCGGGCCGCCGTAGCCGCTAAGTGCGGTGGCAGTTCCTGTATCGAGTACCGAGAAGGGCAACCCGGTGCTGTGGAAGACTGTTCCCGAGAACTCCCAGTTATCGACCAGCACCTTCGGGCCTCCGTAGTGCGGCAGCGAATAGATATAGCTGCCGCTCACGTAGTGGCGGGTGTCGTAATCGGCGTTGCCATAGTTCTTGGTAAGATCCAAAGGATCGTCGGGGTAGACGCTATTGCCGCTAAATCCGTCGAATCCGCCATTGGAGATCTCGTCGAGCGCGTGGCTGTACTGATAGTTGAAGGTAACTGTCAGGCTGCGGGACCGGTGCTGTTCTGAGAGAACCACGCCGTTGAAGTTACCCGAGGCGCCGCTGGAAATCTGGGTTACCGAGGCAAAGTTCGGGTTCGGAGTGCTTGTAGGCAGCTCGGGGAAGCCGGCCGCGCCGCCTGTGTTCGCGGCGTTTACGCCGTTGTTCAGCTCCGGCTCATGATAGCTGCGGTTGCCGACGTACATCAGGGAGAAAGTGTCTCTTTTGCTAACCTGGTGCTCGACGGCGAGGCTCCACTCTTCATAGGTCGGATTGCTGATGTGCTGAGTTGCGGTCTGCATGTTGGGCGAGGAGAAGCCGGGAACAGCAGAGAGAGTTGCATTGCTGGCGCCATTCGAATAGCCGCTCTGGAAGGCCTTGTTGGAAGCCGACACCACGGAATAAGCGCTGCCCGGAGTGCTGGGAACGAGCGCAATGTTGGTGCCGCCAAAGGCTGGTCCGTAGACGGTAAACGGAACGTTGGTGGGGGCGTTGTTGAGGAAGTCGTCGGCTATTTGACCGGGAAAAGCGTCGGCGAACATGCCGAAACCGCCGCGAACCGTGGTCTTGCTATCGGTGCCGAACGGGAGGAAGGCAAATCCCACACGAGGTTCATATCCGATTGCCTGAAGGCTCGCGATTGCCTGCGTCTGGCCGGACGCGATCAGCTTATTGTATGGGGTGGAAGTGCTGGTGTTGGCGGCAGCGAAGTCGGTGCTCAAGCGCGCGAAGCAGTTGGTCCGGCAGACGGGGTCGGAGTTGTGCTCCATGCGCAGGCCGACGGTAAGGGTCAGATTGGGCAGAACCTTCCACTGGTCCTGCGCGTACCAGCCCATGGCGTAGAGCGCAACCGGCTGGGTGAGACGGGTGGGGAACTGTTCAAACCACAAGTCCACGTAACCCTGCTGGAAGCTGCCGTTGGTATCCACCGCTTCTGGTGAGCTGGTGAACTCCCCGGGACTGAAATCGGTGATGTCGTTGCGGCGCATCACCCAGCCAACACTCATTGTGTTCTTGCCCTTGGTCCAGCTTAAATCGTCCTGGAACTGGTAGCCGGTGACATCGCGGCCCTGGGGCCAGATGATGTTGTAGCCGCCTGGCCAAGCGCCGGGGCCGTTGTTGCCCGTATCTTCGTCCGCGAAGATGAGGCTGAACGGAGCGATTTTCTCCGAGGCTGCCTCATTTGTGTTGCTGAAAACAGCGACGTAGTGAATGGCGGAGAAGAGGAACTGGTTGGAGATGGCGGGAGTGAAAATATGCTGCTCGCCGAGCTGGCCTTCATAGGCGGGCTGAGGGCTGGCCGCATCGTATAGGGGGTTGAGCACGCTGGTGAATGTGGCCTGCAAACCCTGGTCGGCAGTGACGTGGGCAAAGAGATGGTCCTTGTCGCTGAACGTATGATCGATGCGGCCGTTGATCAGGTACTCATGGGTAAAGTTGGCGGCGCCCGCGTTGAAACTGACGAGGCCGTAGCCGCCGGTGTTTGCGTCGGTGAAATTAGGGTCCACGGTTGCGTGGGCAAACCCTGGATTGCTGTTGTAGAGGTTGAAGATACCCTGGTAGGTGGAACTCTCAGAGGCCAAGCCGTTTGCGGTCAGGTTGGCCAGAGTGTTTGCCTGATAACTGGCATCGGGGGCGTAGACGGTGCTGCGGGTGGGCAGCACGACACGCAGGCCCTCATAGTTGGCGAAAAAGAAGGTCCTGTCGCGCTTGATAGGGCCGCCGAAGGACGCCGCGTATTGATTCACATTGTCAAAGGGGCGCGGGTTGCCGGCCTGTTTGTCGAAGTAATCGTTGGCATTCATATAGCGGCCGTTCCACCAGTAGGCGGCGTTGCCATGAAACTTGTTTCCGCCCGAGCGCGATACTTCAGATACCTGCGCGCCGCCCAGTCCGCCAAACGATGCATTGTAGGCGTTGGAGGTGACGGTGACGGAAGCAACGTCGTTGTTGCCGAGGGTCAAGTTGGTGGCGCCGGAGTTGTTCACGTTGAGAAATGGATCGTTGTAGTAGCCGCCATTCACGGTGAAGGTGTTGGCCGTGCCGGGAAGGCCGAACGAAGAGAAGTTCCCGTATCCGCCCTGGGTATTCATCACGGTGCCGGGAGCTGTTTGAGCAATGAAGGTCAGGTCGTTTCCAGGATTCGGGAGATCCTTTACCTGCTCCTCGGTAAAGGTGGTGGAGAGCTGGGCGTCATCCACATGCAGCAGGGGCACCTCGCTGGCGGAGACCTCGACGGTCTCGCTGGCTTTACCGACGGTCAAGTTGATATTAGCCGCAAGGACAGAACCTGGGCCCACATCGATGGTCTGTTTGGATTTTTCGAATCCGGTGGCCTGGACGGAGATGGTGTAGCGTCCCGGCTCAAGCTGCGACACGCGATACTCGCCCGCGGCATTTGTTGCAACGGTTCGGGTTGCCCCGGTTGCCAAGCTGGTAACGCTGACAGTCGCGCCCGGGACATTTGCGCCTGCGGAATCGGCTACGACTCCGACAATGGCGCCAGTGGTGTTGGTTTGGGCATAGGCAACCGGAACTGTGGAATTCGCCACAAACCCGGCCACCGCCAGTAAGCTCAGCGCAAGTGCGGCATTCTGGAACCGGAAAAATCGCATTGAAACTCCTCCAAGTGATAAGTTGTGACCGGTGCGTCTCTGAAATGAAACATCCCGGTCTGCGTATTGTTCTTCGACGTCTCGGAGGGTGTTGGACCCGATCCGCGAAAGAGGTGCAAGTAAAATGTCGACGTTAAGATGCAGAGATGAAATTCATGTTCATTCCTGTGGGCCGCTGAGTATTTAACGCTCTCCCAGTTGCTTCCAGGGACGAACTATCGAAGTGAATGTTGCATGAATAGTGCCAATCTGCCTTGATCGACGAGATTATTTGGTTGTTATTGAAAATAAACAATTTGTCGGCGCTTGTACTGCACGGCTCAAATGGACTTAATATGAAATTGTGGATAAATTATCCATCTTATTCCAAAAATGGGCACAGTCTCTCATTTTTGGGGAATATCGCGAAGTCGGTGATTGCCTGGCTTTCAGGCGTTTGGGATATTCTTCCTTGCATGCATCTGACACTTGCTTATATCGGCTCGCGGCCGGGTTCCTCATCCAAATCCAAAGATCCATTCAACGACGCCGTGCTGATGTATCTGGACCGCTGCTCGGCCTTTGCGCGCTGTCAAACGGAAGGATTCCAGACCGAGGAGGCCATGCTTCAGTGGCTGAGCAAACTTGAGGGCCGCACTCCTGTTATCCCGGTGATGCTGGATAGCCGTGGGCGCCAGATGACGTCTGAGGTTTTCGCGACATGGCTGGGGGCGCGGCGCGACGAGGGAGCTCAGCACATCGTGTTTGCAATCGGCCCGGCCGACGGATGGACTGCGGCGGCTCGAGAGAAGGCAAAGCTGGAGCTTTCGCTGGGACCGATGACCTTGGCGCATGCGTTGGCGCGGCTGGTGATGGCCGAACAGCTGTACCGGGCATTTACAATTCTCTCTGGCCACCCTTATCACATGGGGCACTGAACGGATGGGCGATTTGGTGCAGCGCGGAATAGAATATGGATGGGGCTTGAAAGCTGGGGGAGAGAATCCTCCAATTGGGTTGGCCAAAACAGACAATTTTTTGCGTTGAGAAAGAGTTTGAATGACCTGGTTCAAGCGTGAGAATGGCGATTACGAATCCGGTTCCGGCCCCGACAACGGTCCAGAGCCGGGAGGGAGAAATGTTCGCACAGAAGGCCTCTGGACAAAATGCCTCGGTTGCCGTGCGGTTCTTTATAAGCCGGAGCTCGAAGCCAACCTGAACGTATGCCCCAAGTGCCAGCATCATTTCAAGATCGGAGCACGGAAGCGCATTGAACTACTGCTTGAGCCAGGCTATGAGCTTGTGGATGGTGGGCTGCGTTCTACAGATCCGTTGAATTTCACCGATGTGAAGCCCTATAAGCAGCGGCTGCGCCAGGCGCAGGAGGCCACCGGTCTCGACGATGCCATTCTCAGCGCAACCGGCCTGCTTGGGACGCACCCGGTGGTTCTGAGCGCAATGGAATACGCCTTCGCCGGCGGATCAATGGGAGCGGTGGTCGGCGAGACCATCGCCCGTGCCATTGACCGCGCACGAGTTAGCCGCAAGCCTTATATTGTTGTTGCAGTTAGCGGCGGAGCGCGGATGCAGGAGGGTGTGGTCAGCCTGATGCAGATGGCTAAGGTATCTACCGCGCTGGCCCAGTTGGACGACGCGCATGTGCCCTATATTTGCGTACTTACAGACCCTACGACCGGCGGCGTCACTGCCAGCTTTGCCATGCTGGGAGACCTGAACATTGCGGAACCAGGGGCGATGATTGGTTTTGCCGGGCCGCGGGTCATCGAGCAGACGATTCGGCAAAAGCTTCCGGAGGGCTTTCAGCGATCCGAGTTTCTCCTTGAGCGAGGCTTCCTTGACGCCATCGTTCATCGACGGGATCTGAAGTCGTACCTGATTCGGGCGCTGGACTTTATGACGGTGAAGCAGTGAGTGGAGCAGTGAACGAGTGAATTAGTGAAACATAGAGCCCCGCCCGGGAGTTGCCTCGGCGGGGCTCTTTTGTTGTGCTTGGCGGGGCAGGCAGGTTGATTTGAAAACAGCAGAGGCGCCGCTGGGGCGCCTCTGCTGTCGTGCTTAAGCGGGTTGGCGTTAGAAGTATAACTTTGCCGCGAGCTGAGTTTGACGTGCCGCTGCGGTACCCGAGATACGACCGAAGGAGCTGTTGGCATTCCCGAGAACGCCGTCGTTCCAGGTGGTGCCCGGGTTGGTGAACTGCGTATGGTTGAAGACGTTATCGCTTTCCATTCGGAATTGCAGGCGAATTCGCGAATCGGAGGAGAGGTTGAAGTTTTTGGCCAGGATCATGTTGGTGTTGTTGATTCCAGGGCCGTGACCCGGATTCCGATGCGCATCCCCAAACATGCCGATGGGTTCGTTCGCAAAGCTGGCTTTGGAAACATAGGCATCGCTGGTGCCGTGAGCAACGCTGCGCACTCGAGGATCGGTCTTGACAATCGGGGCGACCTGGTTTGGAGCATCGGGGCAGGCATAGAAGTTGGTGTAGAAGGGGCACCAATCGGAATTGGAGCTGCCGCCCGCGTAGGAGACATCGAACGGGAAGCCGGTGGCCGCGGTCACGATGCCGCTAATCTCCCAGCCAGAGACCGCCAGGTTTAGCGGTGAGTACCATGCCCCCGCCGAGTGGAGCGTGGGGGTGATATAGATGGGCGAAAAGACGATGCGCTGACGAACATCGTAAGCTGAATCGCCGTAGTTCAACAGCGGGGCGAACTGGTTATAACCACGAGCGCTGCTCTCGCCGAAGCCGGCATTCTCAAAGCTCGAGCCGGTGTCGAGCGCATGTGCGTAGGTGTAGCTGAGTTGGAAGGTGAGGCCGTGGGTCATTCCCTTTTCCACGTTTGCCTGCAGGGAATGGTAGCTTGAGGAGGCACCGGAATCCACCTGGCCAATATCCAGGATATTCGGATTGTTCAGGAGCGTGTATTGCGGGTAGAAATAGCTCTCCAGATAGCCGGAAGTGGCGCAATTTGGGTCGGCGACGCAGGCGGCATGGCCGGCCGGAGTGATGGGGTTGGCATCGGTTGTCGACTGGTTATGCCGACCCAGCGAACCTACGTAGCTGACGCGGGCCACTACCCGCGCTGGTAGCTCGCGCTCGATGCTGAGTTGGAAGTTCTCAGCATAGGGTGCTCGGAAATCGGGGCCAAAGGTGCTGAGGTTGTAGATTGGTTCCGCTGCTGCGAAGTTGATGTTGTCGCCCTTCTTGGGGAAGGTGTAGGGGAATGGATTGGGCACCGAGCCCCCTCCGTTGATGTCTGTAAAGGGATCCGCGAAGGCCGCAGTACCGATGAATCCGGCGCCGCTCGTGACAGTGCCAAACGGGAAAGTTTCGAGCGTCTGCAATGCAGACTCTTCCTCGGAGCGGTCATAGTAAATACCGAAGCCGCCGCGAATCGAGAATTTGCCGGGGCTGCCTGATATGCGGCCCCAATCCGGAGCGTAGGCGAAGCCTACGCGCGGCCCAAACTCGCTGTAGCGCGTGGTCGCCTGGCCGCTGTTGGAGCATCCGGGATCTGTGGGGTACACCAGTCCGACGGGTGCATTTGAAAAGACCGCGGACTGCTCGCCCTGGATGACGCAGACAATCCCTTCGCCACCGTATTGGTTATTGTGCAGCGGCGTGTCAATGGAGTAGCCCAAGCCATAGTTGAGGCTGAAGGTATCGGTCAGCTTCCAACTGTCCTGCGCAAAGAAATAATTCAGGAACGCGTCGGCCTGAATGGAAGCGCCGCTGCCCTGGGCGTATGTGGCCGGAACTCCCAGGAGGTAGTCGAGTGCGCCGTCGCCGGTTGAGAAAGCGCCGGTGTTCGCGAAACTGAAAGAACCGCTGTTGTTGGCATAGAACGGGTTCGACACATTGAAGCGGCGACCATCGTATCCGATCTTCAGCGTATGACGACCGAAGACCTTCGAGAGGTTGTCATCCAACTGCGCCACCTGATCGATACGGGGCTGAGGTCCGTTGGTGCTGAATCCAAGAGTAAAGCTGGTATCGTTGCCGCTGACCGAAATTGTGGGAACGCTGGCTGCGGCTGCATCCTGGGGGTTGATGTTGAAGCCCAGGCTGGATGGGGCGACGACATTCTGCGGGATGACAGCCTGGTAGTTGAACCGGGTGTAGTGGCCCGCAAAATCGTTCACAGTCGATGAGTTGAACTGGTGAACCCAATCGCCAGTGTACTGGGTGATGGTCTCGACATCCTGGTCGCCGAAGCCCGGAAGCGAGGCGCCGGTAAACGGCAATGTGTCAGCGACGGTCTGCTTGTGAATGATGTAAAGCGCGGTGATTTGATTGGCAGGGTTGAGCGCGTAGTCGATGCGTCCAATGTACTGATTGGCGGTGGTGGTTGTGACAGGGTTGAATGTATAGCCGTACGTTCCGTTGTTCGGCCCGGGAAGATATTTCGAGTCCAGGGCGGTAGCGATCGAGCTGAAGTTTGCCGGGTTGAATACTCCATTGAGGGCGTAGGCGCACTGCGACCAGGTTTCGCCTTCGGTGGTGCAGCCGGTAATTTGTATTGTGGCCGGGATAGCATTGGCCGAATAGTTGCCCCATGTGTCCGTAGGCCCTGGAGCAGAATCCAAGCCAGGTCCATTATCTTCGGCTGAGAAGTTGCCGTTGAGGTTTGCGGAGGTAAACACGCTTGCGCTGCCGCCCGCTTGCGGAACCCTTTGCCGTGTGCCCTGGTAGGCGCCAAAAAAGAACAGCTTATCTTTGAAAATGGGACCGCCGACGGTGCCACCAAAGATATGTTGGTGGTATGGGCTCACTACGCCTTCACCCGTAGTGACGTTCTTCTGGAAGTAACTCAGCGTGTTAAGGAATGTGTCGCGATAGAACTCGAAGCCGTCTCCGTGAAACTTGTTGGTACCCGACTTGATGGTAGCGCTGACGATGCCGCCAGAGTTGCGGTCGTACTCCGCGTTCAGCGGTCCGTCGATGAGGTTGAACTGGTCAATGGCATCGAGGTTGGGAGCGAGAACAAGCGTGTTGAGAGAGATGTCGTTGGTGTCGGCCCCGTTGATGAGGTATTCCGACTGCTGCGTCTGACCGCCGCTGACCGAGTAGTTTGAACTGAAGCGGTCACTCGAGGCCTGTACGCCTGGCAGTGTCAACTCAAGTCCGGTAAAGGTGCGGTTGATGAGCGGCAATTCCACAATCTGATCGGAATTGACAACGTTATTCAACTGCATGTCGGTGGTATTCACCTGAACGGCATCGGCAGTGACCGAGACAACCTCAGTGGTGTTGCCTACCTCCATCTTGACCGACTCGACATATTCAGAGTCGATGGTGAGCACGATTCCGGAGGCTGTGAAGGATTTGAATCCCGGGACCGTAACCGTGATGGAATAGGTGCCAACCGGAAGCTGCTGGAAGAGGTAATCGCCATTCGACAGGGAGACGGTGGTGTAATTCACGCCGGTATCCTTGTTTGTGGCGACGATGGTGGCGTGGTTCAGAACCGCGCCGGCCGGATCGGTGACCGTGCCCTTGATTCTCCCGCTGACGTCAGCCGCGAAGGCGCAAAGGGCCATGGCGAAGATGGCGGACAAGAGAGCGATGTTGCGCCAGAGGGGCTGAGAAGGCATCTTCGAAGGAGTGACGCTGAACAGACGGGTAAATCGCATGTGGTTCCTCCAAATAGGATTTTGGGGGCCGGAAGCTCCTTTTTAGGAACTCCGATCCGCTTATTGTGCCTCAGCGTCACGGTGGGGACCGATTCGCATAATGAGATGCAAGAAGTCAGAAGAACGTTAAAACAAGAGATTGGGTCAGGTTTTGACCCTACAGGTCTTTCATGCCGGACGCTGATCCTACCGCGAGATAAGGAAAGGCCCAGTGTTGTGAACATTGCATGACGCGTTCCAATCTCGGCGATGTGGAAAAATAATCTTTATCTTATTGATAAATAAAGGTTTGATGGTGCGATGCGCATAAAGCAGAACTCCATTAAATATGGAATTGTGGAGAATAGGTTGGCTGTATACCAAAAATGGGCATCCTCTCCCGATTTGAGGATGTGCGGCGGAGGGTGAAAAGGGGTGAATAAGAGGTTGTGGAAAATGGCGCTGGGTTTGGTTGAATTGTTGGAGATGCATGCCGCAGGGGCTAAAGCCCAGCCTTTGTTTTGTGGCGTTTGCGGGACGACTAAAGTCGTGCCCTGACACAGATCGTGGCCAAAGTGGAGTTTTTCCGCAGTATTGAAAGTGGCCGAATGGCTCAGATGCGCATGGGCATCAGGACGTAGCGATAGCGGTATTCCGCGTCTGGATCCTCAGGGCGCATTTGGCCGGCGGACTGCGAGTCTTTGAACTCGAGGCGCACTTCGCCCTCATTGTTCAGGGCCTTCAGGAAGTCCAGAATGTAGCCGGAGTTGAAGCCGACCACGATGGGGTCGCCGGAATATGGAGTATCGATGGTGTCTTCGCTCTCACCCGATTCGGTTGAACTCGAGCTGACCTTCAATTCATTGCCTTCGAGGCGCATGCGGATGGCGCCTGAGCGTTCGTCGGCAAACTGGGCCACGCGCTGGATGGCCGAGGAAAGCTCACTCGAGCGGACCACGG
>CAYWMR010000039.1:0-19407 GCA_964458965.1 uncultured Occallatibacter sp.
GAAGTTCCAGGATCTGATGAACCGCGAGGAAGGTCAGGATCTGGTCGAGTATGCTTTGGTCGTCGCCCTGATCGCATTCGGCGCCACAGCCGGCATGAAGGCTCTCGCAGGCGGAATCAACACCGCATTCAGCAATGTCAGCAGCGCTCTTGCCTCCAACATCACCTAGTCCCTGTCAAAGCATCGTCAGGCTAACCTATCCCAGTTCCATCGATCCCTGCCGGGAGAGGTGCACACATCGCCTTTGCGAGTGAACGCCCTCTCCCAGGCCAGGATTATTGAAGACAGTTTAACTCACGAACAACGTAGTTAAGATGGCGCATAAATTGGCAAAGCTTGTATTCAATTTGTAGTGCTTGCTGACCTCGGACGCTGGCCAGGATCTCGTCGAGTATTCCTTGCTCGTCGCTCACATTGCGTTTGGCGCCACTGCCACCGTGAAGACGTTGGCAGGAGGCATTGGGGTTGCATTCACCGATACCAGCGCCGCGCTAGCTTCAACCATCACTTAGGTTTTCTGAATGCCGGGGGGCGTGGGACCGCAGTTTATCAGATTCGTTCTAAAGCGGGAGGGATACGTCGGGCAAATGATCTGCCCACACGTGCTCTCCCTTGCTTTTTGGGACCAGTATTCTCGAGCCCGGCGCCGCTACCATCGACTAAAGAAACACGCCATTTCCGTGGTGGCAACGACTTCCACGACATTTTATTCATAAGGTTTCTCGCATCCCGGCGGCATAGAATAAGAACGATATGCTGTTGGTCACGGATCCCAATAACCGGCCTAGTCTCGAGTTGATTGAAGGCGGCCTGACGCTGATTGCCTTTGGATTGGCATTTGCCGGTCCTCGGATTGGCGCCGCCTGGTTTTCACGCATCGAGCGAGTCTTCGGGCGGTTTGCGCAAAGGAAGGGCTTGGCGGTAATCAGCGTTGGCCTTACCGCATTTTTCCTGCGTCTTGCCATTCTTCCCGCCTGTCCAATACCTCTCCCGTTTGTCCCGGATGATTTCAGCTTCCTGCTTGCGGCAGACACATTTGCGCACGGACGCCTGACCAACCCGACGCCCGCCATGTGGACCCATTTTGAGACTATCCACATCTGCATGCAGCCCACTTATATGTCGATGTACTTTCCTGCGCAGGGACTGTTACTCGCTGCCAGCAAAGTACTGCTGGGACACACATGGTACGGCCTGCTGGTGATGAGCGCGCTCATGTGCGCCTCTATCTGCTGGATGCTGCAAGCCTGGCTGCCCGCCTCCTGGGCGTTGCTTGGCGGCATGTTCGCAGTTATCCATCTGGGCCTGTTCAGTTACTGGATCAATACGTATCATGCCGCTGGGTCGATAGGAGCATTTGGCGGAGCGCTTATTCTAGGCGCATTGCCTCGCTTCTTCAAGACGCCGCGGCTTGCTTACTCCTTGCCGATGGGTGCTGGGATTGCGATCCTTGGGATAACTCGGCCCTACGAGTGTGTTCTGCTTTGCCTGCCGGTTACCGTGGCTCTTGCCAGGTGGCTCATGGCTGGAAATAACAGGCCACCCGCGCAACGGCTGTATCGCCTCGCCGCAGCTCCCATATTGGTTGTTGTTGCAACTGCGGCTTGGCTCGGATACTACGATTACCGCGCGTTTGGCAACCCCCTGACTCTGCCTTACACAGTGAACCGGGCCACTTATGCCATGGCGCCTTACTACGTGTGGCAGAAACCGCGGCCAGAACCACATTACCGGCATCAGGCGATGAGGAGCTTTTATTATGTTGGAGAACTGAAGGGCCTCGACTCCTTCCGCACTGTGCCTGGCGCCATTGGTGAAACGCTGAAGAAGATCCTCAGAGCAATGCTGTTCTTCGGCGGAATCGCATTTCTCCCTATCGCCTTCATGCTGCCACGAGTCCTCAGTGACCGCCGAATTCGGTTCCTCGTTATCTGTATGGTTGTCCTGATGGCCGGCATGGCAATCGAGATATTCCTTCTTCCTCACTACCTGGCGCCATTCACCGCTGTCCTTTATGCCGTTGGCTTGCAGGCCATGCGCCACATAAGAGTTTGGAAGCCCGGTAAGCAACCCGTTGGCAGGATGCTTGTGCGGCTGACCGTAATGGTTTGCGTGGTGGTGGCCGGCTTGCGGTTGTTAGCCTCGCCGCTTCATATCCCCATTTCCGAGTGGCCTGCGTCCGGCTGGAACTTCAGTTGGTACGGCCCCGATTATTTCGGCACCGAACGGCTGCTGGTTGAATCCCGGCTCGAGAATCTCCCGGGAAACCAACTCGCCATCGTCCGCTATAATTCCTGGCACAATCCATTTAACGAATGGGTCTATAATAAGGCGGATATCGATGCCTCCAAAGTCGTATGGGCAAGAGAAATGGATGAGAAGGATAATAAGGAGTTGATTGACTACTATCCTGACCGGAAGGTTTGGCTGGTAGAGCCGGACTCGCCTTCGGTAACTGTTTCGTCTTACACGGAGCCTGAACAGCGATCCTCGATATCGCACTAAGTCAACAACTGGTTTGATTGAACGAGTGTTGCAGGAGCTGAAACCATGATCAACGGAAAACGCATTGCGGTCGTGATGCCGGCGTACAACGCGGAAAAGACCCTGGAGATGACCGTGCGGGAATTGTCCGAGGTTGTGGACATCAAGATACTTGTGGATGACTCCAGCAAGGACCAGACCGCGGCTCTGTCCAGGAAGCTCGGTGTCCAGACTTTCGTTCACGACGCCAACTACGGATATGGCCGCAACCAGCAAACCTGCTACCGGGAAGCGCTGGCGGCCGGCGCGGACATAGTAGTGATGGTTCACCCCGATTACCAGTACACGCCATCGCTGGTACCGGCCATGGCAGGCATGGTTGCCAGCGGAGTCTATGACATGGTTCTCGGTTCGCGAATTCTGGGAACTGGCGCGCTCAAGGGCGGGATGCCGCTCTATAAATATATTTTCAATCGTTTCCTTACCGCATTTCAGAACGTGTTTCTGGGTGTGAAGCTATCGGAATACCACACCGGATTCCGCGCCTTCTCGCGCGAATTGCTGGAAACACTCCCATTGCTCGAAAACTCCGACGACTTTGTCTTCGACAACCAGATGATCGCTCAGGCAGTCATGTTCGGCTTCAACATCGGAGAGATATCGTGCCCGACCAAATATTTTGAGGAAGCCTCGTCCATAAACTTCAGGCGCAGCGTGAAGTATGGGCTGGGAGTGCTGGCCACCACGGTCCGTTTCGTCGCGCATAAGTGGGGTGTTATCCATTCCCCTGGCTTCGACGCCACTGGGAGAAAAGTAACTCAGCGGTATTATTCCGAGAGCGCTCAAAACTCCTGAGATATTGAATGATTGCGACAGCAAAGCTGCAGGAGCAAACGGGCGAGTTACGCTCATGGCAGCACGGCGCAGCTTTCCTGTGTGCCTTTGCCGTAATTGCCGCGCGCCGGCCGGACGCGATACTTCGCCCGCAATTCTGGGCCGAAGACGGGCGGGTTTTTTATGGGGACGCCTATAACCTCGGTCCGTGGATTGCTCTCTTCCGTCCCTATGGCGGGTACTTTCACGCTGTCCCGAGACTGGCAGCTTGTCTTGTGCTGCTCGTTCCCTTGTCCCACGCTCCGTTGGTTCTCAATCTCGTCGCGATAGCGGTGCAAGCGCTCCCGGCTACTCTTTTACTAGCTTCACGGTCCTCAGTTTGGGGTTCCCTCCGATACCGCGCACTCCTGGCGGGCATTTATCTTGCGCTGCCCAATTGCTGGGAACTTGGCGCAATCATTACCAATTCACAATGTTTGCTGGCCTTAAGCGCCTTCTTGCTCCTGGTCGCATCAATACCGGGAAGCATGCGAGGCTGGCTGATCAACATTGCCTTTCTCCTGCTTGCCGGCCTTTCGGGGCCCTACTGCATCTTTCTGCTGCCGTTCGCGATTTTCCTTGCATGGAAGCATAGCGAGCGCGGACGTTGGCTGTATGTGGGAGTGCTCGCCGCGTGCAGCCTTGTTCAAACGTGGGGGCTGCTTATTTTGTCCCCAGGCATACGGCTGCATTACTATCTGGGCGCCAGCCTTGAGTCGTTTGCTCACGTCCTTGCCGGCCAGGTCTATCTTGGGACCTTGATCGGGAGCAACTCACTTGCCTTCCATCCAGGCCCCCGGCTCTCTGTCTTCATTTATTTTGTCGCCATTGGCGGAACTGCCATCGTCGCTGCGTCCATCGCGAACTCAATCCTGGAGATGAGACTGTTTGTCCTGTTTTCCTGCATGATCCTTGTGGCTTCGCTCATTTCTCCAGCCATTCACGCGCGTCCGGGAGTTCCGCTATGGGAACTGATGGCCAGCGCGGGCGGCATTCACTACTGGTTTTTCCCCACGCTGACCTTCGCCTGGTGTGTTGTATTCTGTTTCGCCAGCCGCGTGTTGTTGCTTAGAATCATTGCAGGTTACCTCTTGTTCTTTTTTTGTATCGGAATCGTCCGCGATTTCCGCCAACCGGCGTTTAAGGATATGCAATTCAACGATTATGCAGCCCGCTTTGAGGCAGCACCGCCCGGGACGGCTGTTACCATTCCATTGAACCCGGATGGCTGGAGCATGACATTAGTCAAGCACGCGGAGTAAAAGTAAAGAGACACGCCAGGGGAACGGATGAACTTGGTTGCGCAGCAAACAATACCACAGCCTGAGGTGCGGCCTCGATCGCGAATCGGTTTAGCGGTCGCCGCACTCTTTGTGGTGTTTCCAGCCGTCCCTTTCTACATCGTTCTCTTTCGCACTGCCCTGGACATTCCCTTTTGCGACGACTATGGCGGGATCGAGTGGGTGATTCATCTGGAAGGGCTTAGCGGATCCGCTGCCAAGCTATCGTTCCTGTTCGAGTCGCAAGTCAACGAATATAAACTCGTATTCGCCGAGGCCGTTGTCTGGCTGCAAGTTGCTCTCATGGGGCATATCGATTTCAAGGTGTTGAGCGCCGTCAGCAATGCCTTCGTTCTATTGATCGCGCTTCTGCTGTGGAAGATGTTTCTGCCCACCCGCAAGGACTTGGGCTTGCGATTGGCTCTCTTTATTCCGGTCACGTGGCTGCTGTTCCAATTCGAGTACCAGGAGTTGTTGAATTGGGGAGGGGTGGGACTTCAGCACCTTCCCAGCCTTCTCTTCGCATTTGCGGCAATCTACCTTCTGTTTGGCAAGACGCGAAGGGCATTCTGGGGCGCCCTGGCTTTCCATGTCCTCGCGGTCGCCGCATCAACCAACGGATTTCTATTGCTTCCCATTGGTTTGCTGGTTCTGGTCCCTGGTCGCCGTTACGCCAGAATCGCACTTTGGCTGGCAACTTCTGCCGGATGCGTAGTTGTGTATTCCTATCATTACAATGTGATGTCGTCGAAGTCCTCGCAGGATCATTCGGTAATTTCGGCGCTCCTGCACATGCGCCCTCTTTACGCGATCAGCTTTATCGGCAGCGCGGCGGGACCTGCATTCCATGTTGTGAGCTTTGTTCTCGGAACCTTACTCTGTATCTTCTTTTTCTGGATGGCGCGCCGAGGGTATATACGCAGGAGCCCGGCTGTCTCCTGCTGTGTTCTGTTTCTGTTGCTGACGGCGATCGGCGTAGCCGGCATCCGATCCGACATGGGGCTGATCCAAAGCGTGTCCTCCAGGTACACGATCTATTCCGCTCTATTTCTTATTTTTGCCTGGTTCGCAATCGTTGAGGAGTTTCTGCAGCACAGCCGCGTATCCCTTCTGGACAACGGAATGTATCTTGGCGCGGTGGCTGCGTCTGTCTTCTTTTGCATTCTCATGGACGCTACAGGCTACATCCAGATGAAGAATTGGGACGAGCGGGTCGTCGAGGGGATGGTTGAATTCGAGCATCCCAACCCGCCAGGCTCAACCAAAGGCCCGGTCATTTCGCTATGGAAGGGCGACGACGACCGGGAGAGGTCCAACCCGAGTGCTCGAGCCGCCTTGATCGAGTCAATCAAGCTCGGCGTCTATCGACCGCCGAAATACTAGTGTCCTGTCCCGGATGAGAGTTGGCGATGGCGTTTTGAAAGGGCGCGACTTTAGTCATGCCGTAAATGCTCAAAAATGAATGCGGAATTAGCCGCTGAGGGATGTACTTCCGAGTGCGAAGTTGTAAGGATTGACATGGGACGCCACGCCTGGCCGAAGCTGCCTGACCTGGTACGCATGCCGCGCGACAACTATTTGTAACGGCAGGCGTAGGCGCAGTTCATAACCGGCTTGCTTCCTTCAAACCGCTCAGCAGCCAGGAGTACCTCCTAAGTGACTGGTCGTTCCAGTCTGAAGCGAGGAGGTCCCAAAAGGCATTGCGATATTTGTGGCCGAAGAGGCACGTTGAAGCATCGCGTCCTGTTGCAGATGCTCGGGGAGACCAGGTTGATACCTGCTCGTTATTTTGGGGCAATTCGGAGCGCAAATCGGCATATAAGAAGATTAGACGGGGTGCGGCTCAGAGTCTGGAGGGTACAGGCTTTGAAGTGCGAGGTTTGGGCTTAAATGGCTCATATCCAGAGCCGACCTCGGGCTGAGTTGGCCCATGCCAGAACCTGTCATCGATGGGATTGCCGAGTTGCTGCTCAGGTGTTCCATCAGTCTCCTGAGCGTTCTATGATGAGTGGAGTGGACTGGCATTAGAGGAGTGAAATGGCCAAGAAGTTGATCACGATCATCACTCCGTGCTACAACGAAGAACTCAATGTGCGGGAAGTTCATCGGCGTGTGATGGCGATGGCGGAACAACTTCCCGAATATCGGTTCGAGCATCTGTTTGCCGACAATGCATCTAAGGATGGCACAGTTGCCATACTGCGCCAGATGGCTGCCGAAGATCCCAGCGTCAAAGCGATCGTCAATGCACGCAACTTTGGCCCCGACCGTTCGGGCATGAATGCGTTTCTGCAGGCGGAGGGAGATGCGGTTGGATCGATAGCCGCCGATCTCCAGGATCCGCCCGAACTCTTCGTGGAAATGATTCGCGAATGGGAAAAAGGCTTCCCCATCGTCGCCGCCATCAAGGACTCAAGCGATGAGAACGGACTGATGTATCGCCTGCGCACAGCCTACTATCGCCTGGTCGCGCGCCTCACTAATGTAGAAATTCTGGAGCACTTTACAGGTTTCGGTCTCTATGATCGTTCGGTGGTGGAGCAGATCCGCAACAACTTCCCAGACCCCTACCCGTACTTTCGCGGGATGATTGCGGAGCTTGGACTACCGTGCGCCAAGGTTTTCTACAATCAAAATCGCCGCGAGCGCGGCCTCACAAAGAACAACTTCTATTCTCTTTATGACTTCGCCATGCTGGGCATTACCAATCTTTCCAAAGTGCCCTTGCGCCTGGTGATTGGGTGCGGCTTCGTCTCCGCCGCAATCAGCTTTTTGCTCGGAGTGATTTACCTGGCGTACAAGCTTGTCTTCTGGGGCAGTTTTTCTGTCGGTGTCGCTCCCGTTGTTTTGGGCTTGTTTTTTCTTGGCTCGGTACAGTTGATCGCGCTGGGTATCATCGGCGAATATGTGGGCTCCATTCACACGTTTGTGCTGAATCGCCCTTTGGTTACCGAGAGAGAACGCATCAATTTTTGACAGATCTAGTTTTGACAGATCTCGTTCTGAAGGATATCAATCTCAGTGAAACCGCATGCGTACAAGTCGGTTGGGCAATTTGTGCGCTACATCTTAGTTGGCGGATTCAATACTGTTTTCGGCTTTGGAGTTTTTGCATTGCTCACCTGGTTATTCAAGGGGCTGGGTCCTTATAACTACATGTACGCGGCAGTCCTGGCGAATGTGATCGCCATCAGCGTGGCGTTTCTAGGATACAAATGGTTCGTTTTTCGAACCAGAGGGAACTACTTGATTGAATGGATACGCTGCTTTGGAGTGTACGGGAGCAGCGCGCTCATCGGTCTGGTGGGCCTGCCCATTCTGGTTCCAATTCTGCGCCACGTTCTGCATAGGCCGGACCGGGCCCCCTACATCGCTGGCGCTCTCTTAACGATAGGGACGGTGGTATTCAGTTTCCTGGGCCATAAGAATTTTTCGTTCAGACGGGAACACATCGAAGGAGACGCGAAATTGCCCTCCGAATTGCCACCTGCATGAGTGGAGACGAAGCAATTACACGATTCGCATTGAATTGCAAATAATCCAGGATGACTTCGTTCGGATTTACCCCTGCGGTGGCGGTCTCCGATCGGGACTCGGGGCCGTGTCGAATTCCTGCACTTTTCTAATACCATGTTTCCCATGCGACATGCTCGCTTGTTTACTTTTTTGACCCCATGCACCACCCCATCTCTGCTTTGCCCGCCCTGCCCGTCGAAGAATAGCTCCCAGAGGCAATCACGGAGCCGCCGCACGAGCGCATGAGCGAAGTCAACGATCGCTCGGTGAAGTAGTTGATGTGCTCATGCATCATGTACAGGCTGGCGGGACGGATGATGGATCGTGCCAGGGTCGGATGCGCGAGGGCCATGACTCCAATTTGCGCGAGCCGTCTTGAGACTCTTGCCATCCCGAATACCAGCTCGCATGGCACCTCGAGAAACACCAGACCGCCTTTGGGAGCAGCCTTAAGGATATCGCTCACCAGGAGTCGCGGAAATCCAACATGCTCCAGAACGTTGCTGTTGATAATCAGGTCGGCCTTGCATCCGGCCGGATCGTTCGTTGACGTAACACCGGCTGCGGCCGGTATTCCCGAGATGTCGTATACAAATGCTTCCGCGCCACTAAACAGGCCGGCTACCAGGTCGCCCCGGTCGCCGCCATAATCAAGAATGCGATTGATTTTTCGCGGGCCGACATGTTCCCGGAGAATTGGTTCGACCTTTGCGCGGCGGATTTCGTAAGAGGAAGGCGAGGCCAGGTCTGTATTGAATTTGGGGGTGTACCAGGGTTCGGAGGCGTGGCGCATCTGCTGATATTCCGGAGTGCGGTAGTTACTATAGAGACGACGAAGCTCGTCGTCGTCGAGACGCGGATTGTAGAACATGAATCCGCAGGCTCCGCACTTGACGAGGTTCACACAAAAGGGCGTCCTGTTCCATATCCGGGTGGCCAGGAAAGGAGCGACCAGGGCGCGTTTGAGCTGAACGATCACGCCCTCGCAAATCACGCATTGAGAAGCCTCGATCATCTGTGTTCGGATCTCCTTCTTGCATTGAATCGTCCAGGAATGCCCTACTCCGGCAGCGGCTTCACAATCATGTTGGCCAGGAATTCCTCGCGCGGAAGGAACGGGAACAGATCCTCCAGAGGTTTGGAGGCCATCGACCCGTCAGGCCTGATGTAGGACGCGGCTCGCGGAATCCGCTCCTCATTGGACGCGACCATTACTTCGCAAACGACCGGCCCGGCCATCTCTAACACCGCACGAATCTGCTGACCAAGGTCGGTTTTTTCTGCAATCTGCACAAACGGCAGCCCGTATGCCCTGGCAACCTTCCCAAGGTCAGGGAGAGTCATTCCGCTGGTGCGATCCGCGCCGACTAATTGCTTGAAATACCCATTTTGCGAAGCGCGGATAGAAGCGTACCCGTCGTTGTTTGCTACGAAGCATTTGATCGGCAGGCCCAGACGTTCGACGGTCGCCAGTTCCTGAATGTTCATCTGAAAGCCTCCATCGCCGTCGACGCAGATCGTACGGCGTCCGGATGCGACCGCTGCGCCAATTGCAGCCGGCAACGCAAAACCCATCGAGCCTGTGCCGCGATTGTGAAAGCATCGCTGGCCCTCCTTGATCTTGAGACAGAGCAGGAAAATCTCGATGGCGAAGCCGGAGCTGCCCGGCACAATCACATCGCCGGGAGCTAGTTCATCGCTGAGAGCCTCGGAGAAGTAGTACATGCTCATCGGATCAGGCATGTCGCGATGCTCCGGAAGAACTAGCGGATAAACTGCCTTCCATTCTCGACACCTCGAGATCCAAGGCTGCCAGCTTTGAGAACGAATCGCGCTAGACTTGGCATTCAATGCATCGAGAAAGTCCTTCGCATCCGCGACGATGGGAAGATGAATGGGGGTCTTCATCTTGCGAATTTCCGCGGGATCGATGTCGACCATGATCTTCACGGCGCCACGCGCCAGGCGATCGTGCGCATACGCAGTCATCGCCATATCTAAGCGTGAGCCTACGACCAGGAGCAGGTCGCTGTTTTGCAGTGCGAAGTTCGCGCCCCGAGGCGCCAACGATCCGGGGCGGCCGAAGCTAAATGGATGTGCATCGGGGATTAAGTCGAGACCCAGCCAGGTAGTCAAGACAGGTATGCCCAAGGCTTGGACGATTTCAAGGAATCTTTCCTCCGCGCCGGCCGCTCGGATCCCGTTTCCAGCCAGCAGGACAGGGCGTTTGGCACGGTTGAGCATATCGACAAGCTGGCTCACTTCGCGACTGAGGTGAGCTGCAGTAATCGTTCCGCTTTGTTCGGCGGCAGGCGAGAAACCGGTCAAAGTGCCGGGGTCAATCTGCGTTGCCTGTATATCAAGTGGGATGTCGATCCAGACCGGTCCACGACGACCACTCAGCGCCAGATGAGCAGCTTTTTCCAGATGATAGCGAATGGTGAGCGGGTCTTCGATGGTTACCGCATATTTGGTGATCGAGCGGACAATTGAGACGATATCGATTTCCTGCACGCCCATAATGCGGACGCCAGAATCGCGTTTCAGGTCGCTTCGCTTGACTTGTCCGGAGATGAATATCACCGGGGTAGAGTCCAGCCAGGCTGCGGCAACGCCGGTCACGGTGTTTGTCGCTCCGGGCCCAGTAGTCACCAAAGCTGCACTGAGCCGATTTGTCACTCGGGCGTGAGCTTCCGCAGCAATGGCAACGGCCTGTTCATGGAGGTTGCAGATATAGCGGAGTCCGGCGCAACGCCCCAGGGAGTCATTGAGGTGCATGGCTCCGCCGCCGGCAAGCATGAAGACATGCTTCACGCCCCTCTCGGCGATGAACTGCATCACGTAATCGGAGAGCTTAATGTTCGAAGGCATTCTGATCAGGACCTTCCCTGCTGCCGCAGGATCAAATCGATAACTTCACGCAGAACGCCGCTGCCGCCATCGCGGGAAGCAATCCATGCGGCTTTCTCTCTCGCGACCGCTTGAGCGTTAGCAGGCGCAACCGGAACCCCAACGATTTCCATCGCGGGCAGATCCGGTACATCATCTCCGATGAAACAGATTTCCGAAAGCTGAAGATTATGGTGCGCTGCAAATTCAGTCACCGCTGCGGCTTTGTCGTGGCAGCCCTTGTAGACGTCTGTGATCTGCAGTTTGTCCGCGAACCGCTGCACCAAGGCCATTCCTGACTCGCTCGATTCGCCGGAGATGAGAGCCAATTTTAGGCCCGCCTTGCGCGCCAGAGCAATTCCGGTTACATCCGCGAACGAAAAGCGCTTGAATTCCTCGCCATTGGTTCCCCACCAAAACATTCCGTCCGTCAGGACACCATCGACATCCGTAGCAATCGCTTTTATCTTTTCAAACATGTCAGTTTTGACCGCGCAGCCTTGCGATGATCGGTAATTCCCGATCGAGAACTTTCTTATCGCCGGTGCCCATGCTTGTTTCAATTAAACGAATATCTCTGCAGACGCGCGTTAGGCCAGTCGGTTCCAAAGATGCAGCGTGGTCCGAGCCCCACATTGCCCGATCGAGTGTGATGTGCCGCTCCACGCAGCATGCACCCAGCGCGACTGCGGCCACAGTGGAAGCAATCCCGGTTTCGTGTCCAGAATATCCAACAGGGATTTGGTAGCGCTGCCGGAGCGTCGCAATGGCACGGAGGTTCAACTCATCATATCTCGCTGGATAGGTGCTGACACTCTGCAACAGGATGAGGTTGTCCAGGCCCAGGACTTCGACGGCATGATCAATATCGTCTAGTGAACTCATGCCAGTGGATAAAATGATCGGCCTGCCCGTGGCGCGGGTGTGTCGTAGCAAGTCGTCGTTCGTAAGGCTGGCCGAAGCAATCTTGTAGCATGGAGGATTGAACTCCTCAAGGAAATCGATTGACGGATTGTCCCAGCATGAAGCGAACCAGACTACGCCCTCTTGAGAGCAAAATCGGTCGATCTCATCATATTGCGGCCGCCCAAACTCTACCTTCTCTCGATATTCCATGTAGGAGATGTAGCCCCATGGAGTCTCGCGCATTAGAGAGCGTTGAGACTGAGGAACGCAAAGCTCCGGCGTGCGCTTTTGGAACTTCACAGCGTCGCAGCCGCACGCGACCGCGACCCGGATCAACTTTTTCGCAATGTCGACTTCACCGTTATGGTTGATGCCAATCTCCGCAACGATGAAACAGGGCTGATCGTCGCCGACCCACCTGTTGCCGACCTGGATCTTACTCATGGATGATTCGCTCCTAGTGCTGCTGCCCGGCAGCGGCCGCTAACGCAACAAACGAAGGCGGGCGATGCGGGCCCCACAGATCTCCGGGAATGGCAGTCGCGGCTGCGCGGTTTCCCAGCCGGAACTTCATTTCAACATGGTTTCCTAAGATACCACACTCACACGAAGGTGGAACCTCGTATATTTCGTCGCCTGCGTGTTCCGCACCACGCCGTGCACGGGTTATGCTGATTGCGTGAAGCCACTGCCAACAGAAGACCTGGATCATGTCCTGGGGCATACGCTGCCGCTGTGGGAGCAGGCGCGCGGCCGGCGCGTATTTATTTCGGGGGGGACAGGTTTTTTTGGAGCCTGGCTGCTGGAGAGCCTGGCTTATTGCAATCGAAAGCTTGACACGGGGATTGCGGCCACGGTTCTCAGCCGCGACCCAGGAGCATTCGCCCGGAGAATGCCGCACCTCGCCAGCGAGCCCTGCATCCGGATGCTCCAGGGAGATGTTCGCGATTTTGCCTTTCCTCCGGAGGAGTTCGAATACATCATTCACGCCGCGGCGCCCACGTCCTCGGCTGCGGCCAGTCGGCCGCTTGAATTGCTGAGCACCTTGCTTGATGGCACGAAGCGCATGCTCGCGTTTGCCGAGGCGCGTGGTGCAAAGAGATTTCTCCTGACAAGTTCCGGTGCGGTCTACGGGCGACAACCGCAGAACCTGAGCCATATCCCCGAGGATTACCTTGGAGGGCCGGAGTGGCTCGATTCGAATGCAGCCTATGCAGAGGGGAAGCGGGTATCCGAACAGATGTGCTCTTTGTATACGCGGAATTCCGAGATTGAATTCATCATTGCGCGATGCTTTGCCTTTGTTGGTCCGCACCTGCCGCTTAACCAGCATTTTGCTATCGGCAACTTTATTGCAGACGCTCTGGCGTGCAGGAACATTGCGGTCCGGGGCGACGGCACGCCGATGCGCTCCTATCTCTACGGGGCGGATCTCGCGATCTGGCTATGGACGATGCTATTGCGTGAATCCCTGCCAGGAGCGAATCCTCATGTGTTCAATGTCGGGTCTGGAGAGGAGATCAGTATTCGCGATCTGGCTCAGGTCGTGGTTGAGGAACTCGACCCCTCGCTGAAGGTGGAAGTTGCCAAGGCTCCGATCGACGGAGAACCGCGTTTGCAATATGTTCCTGACGTCAGCAAGGTGGATGATTGCCTGGGGTTGCGTCAGTCCATCGGACTGAGAGAAGCGATCCGGCGTACGGCTGCATGGTATCGCTGAACCAGGCCTGTTACCCAACCGAAACACGCTTTGCGAGCCCGTGCCGGCTTGGGTCCGATGCAAAACTCGTGATCGTCTCCACGACAAAATCGAGCATCGGTTTGGTCAGTCCGGGATACACGCCGATCCAGAACACGTTGTTCATCACGAAATCGGTATTCGGCAGAGTACCGGCGGCACGAACATCACAGCCTTCGTAAGCTGGTTGCCGAAGAAGGTTGCCGCCGAACAGCAGTCTCGTGGCGATCTTCTTCGCTTCAAGAGCGCGGATCAGGTCTTCACGCATAAACGGTGCATCTTCGCGCACTCCGATCGGGAAGCCGAACCACGCGGGATCGGAGCCCGGCGTAGCCTCGGGCAGAATCAGGCAATCTTCCATCGGTTTAAGTGCGGCCGACAAGTAGCGGAAGTTTTGCTTGCGGCGTTCGATAAACATGGGCAGTTTTTCAATCTGCGAGAGCCCGAGCGCCGCCTGCATGTCGGTGGCCTTCAGGTTGTATCCGATGTGCGAGTAGGTGTATTTGTGATCGTACCCGCAAGGCAGTCTGCCTAGCTGCCAATCGAACCGCTTGCCACAGGTATTGTCTTTACCGGGTTCGCACCAGCAGTCACGACCCCAGTCGCGGAACGACTCGATTAAAATCTGCAGGTCGGGCCGCTGGGTGAGCACCGCGCCGCCTTCACCCATCGTGATGTGGTGCGCGGGATAAAAGCTAACCGTTGCGATATCGCCAAAAGTGCCTACTTGGCGTCCCTTCCACGTGGATCCCAGCGCATCGCAGCAATCCTCAATCATCCACAGGTTATGGTTCTTCACAAAGTCCGTCACTGCGTCGAGGTCAAAGACGTTCCCCAACGTGTGTGCGATCATGACAGCTTTGGTCTTTTCGCTGCGCGCAGATTCGAGCTGGCCCACATCGATCTCGTAAGCCGGCACTGTAACATCCACGAATACCGGTACCAGGCGATTCTGAATGATGGGATTGACGGTCGTCGGAAAACCGGCGGCAACGGTAATCACTTCGTCGCCAGGCTTGAGCCGGCGATCACCGAGCTTTGGCGAGGTGAGTGCGCTGATGGCGAGGAGGTTGGCGGATGATCCAGAGTTGACCAGCGACGCGCAGCGGACTCCAACAAAGCGCGCAAGTTTTCGCTCAAACTCCTCGGCGAAGCGGCCCGTCGTAAACCAGCAGTCCAGCGCCGCATCAACCACAGAACTCAGATCGCCGCCGTCTATCACTTTACCCGACACCGGCACAGGCGATTGGCCGGGTTTGAACTCGGCCGCTGGAAAGGCCTCAGTAAAGTATTCGGTCGCAAGATCGAGGATTTGCCGCCGAAGATGAGCTGCCTTATTCGTCATCGACAATTAGTAACCTAAGCATACACAATGAGAATCCGGTGGTGTACGCTATTGGCAAGCGAACACGATCTACAAACGGATCCTGCGGTTGATTTGCCGCATCGAACGTTAACCCAAAGGATGCTATGAGGCTGGAATGAAAGCAGTTATTCTGGCAGGCGGGCAGGGAACACGGCTGAGTGAGGAAACCAGCACGCGTCCCAAGCCTATGGTTGAGATCGGCGGCCGGCCGATTCTATGGCACATCCTCAAGATCTATTCCCAGCACGGCATCAACGACTTCATCATCTGCTGCGGCTACAAGGGCTATCTGATCAAAGAGTACTTCGCTAATTATTTTCTGCACATGTCCGATGTAACCTTCGACCTGCGGGCAAACCACATGGAGGTGCATCAGAGCGTTGCGGAGCCTTGGCATATCACCCTTGTGGACACAGGAGACAACGCCGGCACGGGAGGACGGCTGCGAAAGGTTGCAGCGTATTTAGAGGGAGAGCGCGACTTCTGCATGACTTATGGAGACGGAGTCAGCGATTTGAATATCTCCGCATCGATCGATTTTCACAGGAGTCACGGTAAATTGGTGACGGTAACGGCCGTGCAGCCCACGGCGCGCTTCGGGGGCCTGAGCTTCGTTGGAACAAACATCAGCTCATTCCGGGAAAAGCCCGAGGGCGAGGGCGGATGGATCAATGGCGGTTTTTTTGTCCTTTCGCGGGAGGTCATCAGCGAGATTCCAGACGAAAGCTCGATGTTTGAGCAAGAGCCCATGCAGAAGCTGTCGGCGCGGAATCAAGTACAGGCCTTTTTTCATCGTGGTTTCTGGCAGCCCATGGATACGCTGCGAGATAAGCAAAGGCTTGAAGAGTTATGGACCTCCGGGAGGGCGCCTTGGAAGACCTGGTAGACCCATGGCGGGGGCGACGGGTTTTCTTGACCGGTCACACGGGCTTCAAGGGCGGCTGGCTCGCACTCTGGCTTGCCCGCCGGGGAGCGCAGATTCGAGGATATGCGCTCGACCCGTCCACTGAACCCAATCTGTTCACCGCCGCATCCGTGGCCACCGCTCTCGATGACAGGCGCGGCGATATTCGGGACTATGCCAAGCTGGAAGCCTCCATGGCGGAGTTTCGCCCGGAGGTGGTTTTTCATCTTGCCGCGCAACCCATCCTGCGGCGCTCGTATGCTGATCCGCTGGGCACATATTCGACGAACGTCTTGGGCACTGCTCATGTGCTGGAGGCGGTTCGAAAGACTTCGAGTGTGCGCGCAGTGGTGTGCGTCACCTCCGATAAGTGTTACCAGAATCAGGATTGGGTATGGCCTTATCGCGAAACTGACGCACTGGGGGGATTTGACCCATACTCTTCGAGCAAAGCCTGCGCTGAGATCGTATGCTCGGCCTATCGCAGTTCCTTCTTTCCTGTGATCCGCCTGGACGAGCACCGTGTCGCACTTGCTACTGCGCGTGCCGGAAATGTGATTGGCGGCGGAGACTGGTCGGAGGACCGCCTGATTCCGGATCTGGTCCGTGGGTTCCAGGCTGGCCAGCCCGTGCCGATCAGGCATCCAAAGGCAGTCCGGCCATGGCAGCACGTCCTCGAATCCCTCAGTGGATACATGATCCTGGCGGAGAAACTTCTCGAAGCGCCTCAGAAATTCTGTTCCTCGTTCAACTTCGGCCCGGATCACGGGGATGCGTGGCCGGTTGAGCGCATCGCTACAAGGCTTGCGGAAATGTGGGGACAGGGAGCCGCCTGGATACAAGATTCCGTTCCCGGCGCCCACGAGCACCACTCTCTGACACTGGACAGCAGCAAAGCCCGAGCGCAACTTGGCTGGCAAACGCGTCTCGGGATCGAAGCCAGTTTGGAGTGGACCTTCAATTGGTATCGCGACTGGCAACAGGGCTCCGATATGAACCAGGCGACCCTCGCGCAAATCGCCGGATTTGAGCAACTCGCTCGCAGAAGGAACAGCGACCTCGGCACTGTTAGCGAAGGGCCTCTACTTTCCGCAGATTAACCGGCGGAATTTATCGAAAGCGCAACCATTGGCAGTCGTGAACGCGCTCCGGGGCAACCTCTCGCGCCATGGCGTCGCGATTCGAGCAACGCGTACCTCGCGCACCAGGGATACACAGCGCTGGATGCGCGATCCCGCAAGACGCCATCATCCAGTTCAATCCTGCTTCCACCATGCCATGGTGGACGAGCCCGGATTTCCTCGGGGTTCGCCATCAGGTTGTCACGTCGAGCGATAAACTCTGGTGCGGCTTCGAGCTGGGAGGTGACCCAAAGGGTTGTCCTCAGATCGACGCGGCTGTTCAGTCGCTTTACAACGATGCCTCCGGCGAGCAGGCCCGCGCCGTTTGCAGCCAGTACGGCATGCAATATCTCGTCGCGTATGTCTACGACCCGGCATGGAAGGATCCCCAAAGCTGGATCTGGACTCTGCCCTCGGTCGTCTCCCAACCAAAGTTTCGCGCCTTGGATTGCCGCCCATGACGGATACGAAGTTGGGTGGTTCGAGGATTGTTGGAATCTGGTTCGGGAGCCCCGCCGGGCGATAGCGGAAGCAGCCCGCGCATCGGCCGCTCGGCTTCGCCGGCACCGTTCCCAGGTAAATATCGCAGGCCCCAGCATCCTCTACCCCAATTGGTGTACCTTTGCTCTTGGCCGAATCCCAGCCTTGACCATTTACCGAATCCCATCAGGACCCGCGTTGCCATCGAGGGGGAAAAAACCTCCGCCTGAATGTCAATCGGCATTGGACGGTTCCCCCAGAGCGGCAGTTAGAATTGGAAGCGCGGTTTCTTATGATGGAATTCCACATTTCGCGAGATGCACGTTTAAGGTACAAGTTCGTGGAGTCTCTCTTTTCCTTCTCGGGCAATGCCGTATTCGCCAATCTAGCCGGCGCCCGAGAGTTCGCGCACCGCATGAACCTGGTGCGCGACGTTGAAAAGCATCCTGAGCGGGCGGTTCACGCCGCCCAGCTTTACGCCATGGGCCTCATCGACGAGGCCAGCCATGTGCTTATGGCGCGTTATCGCGAACAGTTCGATCCCGAGGTGATGACCTCCGCCCTGAATTGGTTTGCTGGCCAGGTGGGCGGCGATGCGCTTGAAACTTTACTGCTCACGTTTGTAGAGCATTTTCCCGGTACGAGCGTGATGCAGGGCAAAGAAACGCCCCGGCAATGGTTGGCTGGCTCAACCGATGGCACGCCCCACCGCGAGGCCGCGCTGGAAGAGCTGCTGCTGCTTTGGACTGCCAACAACAATGAGGCTTTCCGGCCGTTTGAGGAGCTTTTCGAGGATAAGACCCTGGCCGAGAAGACCGTCTACCGCCAGGTAACGCAGCAGTTGCCGGACTACTTTGCCACTCGCCCCCTGATTCCGCTTCCGGGCGCGAAGGCGCTGAACCTGCTGGAGCTGCTTCGGGTCCCGGCCGTCAGTTCTCCCGGCTCGCTCAGCGACCAGTTGGCGCTTATTCGCCGCCTTTGGAAGCCGCTCCTCGGCGACAGCATGGAGCGTCTGCTGGGCATGGCCGGTGAAGTTCTGCGCGAAGAAGAACTGGCCATCTGGATGCAGTTTAATCCGCACGCCGCCGAAGCCCATGCCGCCGCTGAGGCCGCGGCCAGGCGCCGCCGCGAAACCGGCACGCAGCAATGGCCTTCCGTGGTGAGCCATGCCGATGTGCCCGTCTTTGGCGACCCCGCCCATGAGTACGAAAAGTTCAGCGCCGACACGGCGTGGATGCCCACCACGGTGCTCATCGCCAAAAGCAGCTACGTGTGGCTGGCTCAGTTGAGCAAGCAGTATGGCCGCAGAATCGCTCGCCTGGACGAGATTCCCGACGAAGAACTGGCAACGCTGGCGCGCCGCGGCCTCAATTCGCTTTGGCTCATCGGAGTGTGGGAGCGAAGCCGAGCCTCGAAGACCATCAAGGTGCTATGCGGCAACCGCGACGCAGTGGCCTCGGCCTATTCGCTCTTTGACTATGCCATTGCCGAGGACCTGGGCGGCGAAGCAGCTTACATCAACCTCCGAGACCGCGCCTACAGACACGGCGTGCGCCTGGCCAGCGACATGGTGCCCAACCACATGGGTATCGACTCGCCCTGGGTGATTGAGCATCCGGAGTGGTTCATCTCTCGCCAGGACTCGCCCTATCCCGTGTACAGTTTCAACGGTCCCGATCTCTCCCACGATTCCCGCGTCGAAATCAAGATTGAAGACCACTACTTTGAGCAGACCGACGCCGCGGTTGTGTTCCGGCGTCGCGACACGGCCACCGGCGAGATCCGTTACATCTACCACGGCAACGACGGCACCAGCTTTCCCTGGAACGACACCGCGCAGCTCGACTACC
>CAYWMR010000040.1:0-19223 GCA_964458965.1 uncultured Occallatibacter sp.
CGGAGTGAATGAAATTGCTTCTTGCATCAATTCTTCACCCCTTCATCCTGTTCATGGCGTCGAGATCCGTTGTATGCGCGTGGCGATGAATCTGAATCACCAAGCCCAGCCCCACCGCAGCTTCAGCCGCTGCTACGGCAATTGAGAAGATGGCAAACATCATTCCTGTCAGCGCTTCGGGATGCGGGCCGTAGCGCCAGAAGGCGATCAGATTGAGGTTGGCCGCATTCAGCATCAGCTCAATCCCGATGAGCACGAGGATTGCGTTGCGCCGGGTGAGCGCGCCGGCGAGACCGATGGAAAACAACAGCGCGGCCACGAGAAGATAACCTGCCAGCGGAGTCATTTGGGCCTCTCTTTCTCGTGCATGGCCACAATGACCGCGCCGATGAGCGCGGCCGTCAGCAGGAGCGCAACGATTTCGAGGGGCAGGACGTAGCGGCCCATGAGGGCATTGCCTATGTCGAGGACGGTAACTACGGGTACGGCTGAAGTGGATTGCGGGATGGCTGACATGCTATGGAGCACGGCCCAACCCAAGACCGCAAACACACACGCGGCGATGATCAGACCCACTGGCCAGTTGCGGCTATAGACTCCGTCCTTTGGCGTTTCAGAGCCACGCGTGAGCAGGATTGCAAACACAACGAGGATGGCCACCGCGCCGATGTAAACCAGAATCTGCGCGAAGCCGGCGAACTGCGCGTCGAGTTGAAGAAACAAGAGCGCGAGGCCGGCAAAGGCCACCGTGAGGGCCAACGCGCAATGCACCGTGTTCTTGAGCAGCACAGCCGCAAGCGCGCCGGCCACAGACAGCGCCGCAAGCACATAAAAGACAAAGCTCATCGGCTGCTGCTCCTTTCTATCGCGTGCATCGGGTCCATCTCCTCCAACGTACTGAAAAACTCGGATAACTTATTCGGCATAGCGGTATTTCCTCGGACCAATATGCTCGCGGTACATTCCTATCCTGGCCATCAATCCATAAGCAAGCAGCAGGATGGCCGAACAAATTACCCAACGCTGCCACCCATCGCCCAGGATGCGCCATAGCGCGGCCACCAGCAGATTAAGCAGCGTAAGAGGGAGAACAAACTTCCATGCAAAGTTCATCAATTGATCTTGCCTCATTCGCGGCAGGGTTCCACGAATCCAGATGAACACGCAGATGGAAAGCATTACTTTCGAAAAAAACCAGATCCACGACGGGACAAAGCCGAGGATTGAGAAAGGCGCCGACCAGCCGCCGAGGAACAGCGTGGTGCCCAGGCCGGAGATGGATAACATGCCCACATACTCGCCCAGAAAGAAGAGCGCGAATTTGAACCCCGAGTACTCAGTAAAGTAACCGGCAACCAGCTCCGACTCGCCTTCCGGCAAGTCGAATGGGGAGCGGTTGGTCTCGGCAGTGCCGGCAATGGCATACATCACAAAGGCCGCCAATCCCCAGGGCGTGAAGATGTACCAGTGCGGCAGGCCCCACGTGTATTGATTCTGCGCAGCTACGATCTTGTCGAGCGACAGCGACCCGGTAATCATGACCACGGCGACGCTGGACATGAGCAGCGGCACCTCGTAGCTGATCATTTGGGCAACGCCGCGCATGGCGCCAAGGAGCGAATACTTGTTGCGGCTCGACCAGCCGGCCATGAACACGGAAAGCTCAGTGGACGCGCCCATGGCGAAGAAGAACAGCAGGCCGGAATCCATGCTGACCAGGGTCATGTTGCGTCCGATTGGGAGCACGGCGAGGCCCATGAACACGACCACAACGAGCACCACAGGAGCCATGAAGTGCACCGCGGCGTCGGCGCTCAGCGGCACAATGTCTTCCTTGGTGAGCGACTTGATGGCGTCGGCTATGGGCTGCAGCAATCCGAACGGACCTACGCGGTTCGGTCCACGGCGATTTTGCATCCGGGCCAGTCCCTTGCGCTCCATCCAAACCGCCAGCGCGAACAAAGTGGGAAACACCGCGACGATGCCGACGACACCCAACAGCACGGCTGCGACCGGCCGCAAAGCCGCGGGCAGGAAACTCACCAGCCAGTGCTGAAGCAGGACGAAGATCTGGTCCGCGTTTGCGATCATGCCTTGGTCTCCCCTGCGGCCGGCTTGGCTGCGGAATCGCCAGCCGGTGGAGCAGCTTTTGCGGGAGCAGGCGCAGCCGCTTTGGCAGCGGCTGCAGCGGCGGCGGCCTTTGCCTTGGCTTCAGTCTTAGCCTTTTCTTCCGCAAGCCGCGCGTCCACTTCCGCGGCTTCAGTGGGATGAATCTTGTGGTAGTGCTCGTTCGACTTGGCAAGCTCCTGGCGATCGTGCAGCAACCCACCGAAACGATCGGTCGTGCTCAGCTCAAACTCGGTATCCATTTTTATAGCTTCAAACGGGCAAACCTCTACACAAATCTGGCAGCTCATGCAAACGGAGATATCGATATCGAAGCGCGCCGGATAAAACTGTTGCTTGCCCACATAATCCGGCTTTTTATCGGTGCTCTTGACGATGTAAATGCACTGGGGCGGACACTCTTTCTCGCATATCTGGCAAGCCACGCAACGTAGGCCCGCCTCCCAATCCGCACCGTCGTAGACGAGGAAGGGAAAGTCCCGCGTAGCCTCGATTGGCGCGATGCGCTGCTCAGGATACTGGACGGTCGTGAGCCGGTTCGCGGACACAAAACTGCCCGCAAAGTTTCGCGCCGTCTCCGCAAGACCTTTTAGTATTCCTTCGCCTAGCAAGTAAAGCCTCCTCGCAGTTGTCAGTTGTAAGTTTTCAGTTGTAAGTAGTCAGTTAGCCGGCTACACCCTGAACAAATCAACTGACAACTTACAACTTAAGACTGACAACTATCTATCCACTTCTCCCAGCACAATATCCACGCTTCCAAAAATCAGCACTACATCGGCCACGTTCTGGCCCAGGCACATATCTTCGAGAATTGTCAGGTTGATCAGGCTGGGCGGCCTGATGCGGTAGCGATAGGGATTCGAGCTCCCATCACTGATGAGATAGAAACCCAACTCGCCCTTGGGCGCTTCAATGCGCCCATACGCCTCGCCCGGCTTGGGGCGGAAGCCGCGAATCTTCGCTTTCGGATCCATTACGGGACCTGACGGAATATCCTTCAGCGCTTGTTCGAGAATTCCGAGCGACTCACGCAGTTCGAGCAGCCGGATCATGAACCGATCGTAGACATCCCAATGCTCGCCCAGCGGGACGCGGAATTTGAAACGGTTGTAGATTCCGTATCCATCCACTTTGCGAATGTCGTAATTTACGCCCGAAGCACGCAGCATGGGCCCAGTTACGCCGGCGTTTATCGCCAGGTCGGGACGCAGAATTCCCACACCCTGGGTGCGAGCCATGACGATCTCATTGGTTGTGAGCAGATTCTCGTACTCATCCACAAACCCGGGCAGGCCGGCGACCACTTTGCGCGCCGCATCGAGCCAGGCCGGCGTGGCGTCAACACGGCAGCCGCCAAAGCGCATGTAGTTGACCATCATGCGCGCGCCGGTGAGCGCTTCGAACAGGTCCAGCACCTTTTCGCGCTCCTTGAACGCATACATCAGCGGGGTTCCGCTGGCGCCCATCTCCTGAATCAGAAAGCCGATGGCTGAGGCGTGATTGACCACGCGGGTGAGCTCGCCGAGGATCACGCGCAGGTACTCCGCCCGTTCGGGAACCTCCTGGCCGGTAAGTTTTTCTACAGCCAGCGCATAGGCCCAGTTGTTGGTCAACGGACAGATGTAGTCCAGCCGATCGGTGAAGGGCATGGACCCCAGGTAGCTCATTCCCTCGGCAAGCTTCTCGTGGTTGCGATGCAGGTAGCCGAAGACGGGCTTGAGGCGGATTACCCGCTCCCCGTCGAGCGCTACATCCATGCGGAAGACCCCGTGGGTGGAGGGATGATGCGGCCCCATGGCCACTTCCAGCAGCTCTCCTTCGCCATCCGGCTCAATCACCGGCGGGCGATTCCAGCCTGCGGCTCTCTCCGATTTGTTATCCACTACCGCCATCAAGACCTTATTCCCTAATCCCTATTCCCTATTCCCTGTTTTGGTGCGCCAGTGCCCGCGCCAGCACTTGATCGTGGGCCGTGGGCTCGTAGTCGAAGTCGTCCGGCTCGACGTAATCGCGCCGCATCGGGTGGTCCTTGAACGCGTCCCACATGAGCAAGCGCCGCAGGTCTGGGTGGCCGGTAAACACGATTCCGAATAGGTCGAAGATCTCGCGTTCCTGAAACTCGGCCGATCGCCAAATGGGCGTCAGCGACGGCAGAAACACCAGATCGGTGCGGTTCACCGTGCGCATGCGGAGGATGACCGGCCCGTGCTTCTGAGCGACCGAAAACAGGTGGTAGACCGCTTCAAGGCAGCCGGGCACCACGCGCTTGCGGGTCTCTTCCACGGTTTCTTCGGCGGTTTGCTCCACGCCTTCCACGGTCTTTGTCACCGTGCGGGTAACCTTCACCTTCTCGGAAATTTCTTTGTCGGGCCAATCTACGCCGGTCGCGTTGGAGAGAAAATCGAGGGCCAGTTCTGTGTCATCGCGGAGGAACTTCGCCACTTCGAGGGCGTGGACGGGGGAAATCCGCAGCGAGTGCTGGGCGGAGACGCTCGGGTTGGGGACAAGCTCCACCACCGCGCCGGGGACGGCCGCCTCGATTGCCGATTTGATTTGTTCTACCGTCTTCATGCAGCTTCCAGTCTTTAGCTTCCAGTCTTTAGCTTCCAGCTATCAGCTTTCAGCACCCAATTGCCCGTTTAACTCTAAGCTCGGTCAAAGGCCCGGGCCTAAAGGCCTTGCCGATTTGGGACTGTTTCAGGGGGTTAAAACCCCCTGCTCCCTCCGTTACGCCCCTGCTCCCTCCGTTACGCCAGTGCTCCCTCCGTTACGCCCCTGCTCCCTCCGTTACGCCCCTTGCTCCCTCCGTTACGCCAGTGCTCCGTCCGAAATCTTCGACCTACGACTGTGTGCTCGCCCCTTAGTCCCTATTCCCTAGTCCCTATTCCCTGTCTTTCGTCACCGAATCACCACGGGCACGGTCCATACTCCTGGATTCTTTGTTGGTTCCAGATCGTGCTCGCCCTGTACCGGCACCGGAAACTCTCCCTGCGCCGCCGCATCCAGGTGGCGGGGACGGCCTTCGCCGGTTAAATGCTGGCCGTCAATCTTCTTCTGCAAGGTCATAAAGGCATGCAGCAGCGCCTCGGGGCGTGGCGGACAGCCCGGAATATGGACGTCCACCGGGATGTAGCGGTCGATGCCCTTGAGGACGTTGTAGCCCTGCTTGAACGGCCCTCCGGAGATGGCGCATGCGCCCATGGCGATGACGTATTTGGGCTCGGCCATCTGGTTGTAAAGCCGCACCACCTGCGGCGCCATTTTCTTGGTTACGGTCCCGGAGATGATCATCAGATCCGCCTGACGCGGCGACGGGCGAAAGATTTCAGCCCCGAACCGCGCCAGGTCGTAACGCGCCATGGTGGTGGCAATCATCTCGATTGCGCAACAGGCGAGGCCGAACTGCATGGGAAAGATGGAGCTGCGCCGGCCCCAGTTGTAGAGCTCTTCGATGGTGGTAACGAAGATGCCCTGCTTGCCGAGTTCGATTTTCAGGTCCGGTTCTACAGCCATTGCAAGCTCCGCCCCAGTTAACAGTTGTAAGTTTTCAGTTGTAAGTTGTAAGTCAATTCTTCTTGGCGCCGCCCCCAGCTTACCTTGTCACGAGACTGGGACGCTTAGAACTGACAACTTACAACTGACAACTGCTGTTTTCACGCCCACGTGAGTACGCCCTTGGCCCACGCCCAGGCGAGGCCCTCAATCAGCATCAGTACAAACACCAGCATGGCCACGCAGGCTGCAACGCCCAAACCGCTGAACGCCACTGCGAATGGAAGCAGGAATACCGCCTCCACATCGAAGATGAGAAAAATGATGGCGTAGAGGTAGTAGGCGGAGCGGAACTGCAACCAGGCATCGCCCTTCGATTCCAGGCCGCACTCGTAGATCGCGTTCTTAACGGCATTCGGCTTGGCCGGGGAAAACACCTTTCCCCAGACCCACGCCAACCCCAAAGGGGTTAAACCAAAGGCCAACGCGGCAAAGAAGAGGACTGCCAGAGAAAAATAAGGACTTGAGGCCATCTTTGAAAATGAATCCTTCAGAACAACCGTACCAGTTTGCGCCCTCGTTTGGCTAAGGAGATGTGCGCTTGCTCACACAGTCCGGGGCCATTTTTTCGCCATTCATACCACGCTGTGAACCGTCCGCTGCGAATTTGACAGTCAGGCACAACGCGGTTCTCCTGCTTGCGGGGGTTCTAGAATCACGCGGGCAGGGGCGGTCCAAGGCTTTCGCGTGTGAGCAGGGAAGAACTACATTCACATAACTACAAGTTTGGAGCTATAATCGATTTGCATGACCCGCTTCCGGTGGGACCCCGAGAATGCCGAGACCAACTTCCGCAAGCACGGCATCCGGTTCAAGGCCGCGGCAAAGGTCTTTGACGACCCTTGCGTTTTCATTCGGCAGGATCGCGTGGTGGAAGACGAACCCCGTTGGCAGGCTATCGGAATGGTGGAAGGAACGGCGATTTTGGTGGTTGCCCATGCCTATTCTGTCGAGGAAACCGAGGAAGTGATTCGCATCATCTCCGCTCGAAAGGCGGACCGCACGGAGCGAGGAGTTTATGAACAGAACCGAATTCATCAATCCGGCTGAACTGGCGTTGACGGAAACCGACCTGGACGAACTTCGCCGAGTGGCGCAGATGCCCGACAGCGCCATTGACTATTCAGATATTCCTGCCACGAGCGAGGCAGACTGGAGCAGTGCCCTGCCCGAGCATCTCTATCGTCCACTCAAGAAGCAGGTGACGCTGCGCATCGACGCCGATGTTCTGGCGTGGGCTCGGAAGCAGAGTGCTCGCGGCTATCAGTCGCGGCTTAACGCAATTTTGCGCGATGCCATGCTTCGGGACCTGAGCGCGAAACGGCGACGCGCCTGACGGCCTCTCCATCTTTCGATTGAGGACAGCGCATCGGTCTTCCCTGTTACCGTTCTTGTGTTCCCTCGGCCGTTTCGGTGTCTTGCCTGTGGGGGCGCGAGTTCTTCCCTGGGAGATCACTGAACAATGTTCAAAACTGTGTTGCGCCGCTGGCTGCTGACCGCCTTCCTGGCCGCGTTGTGCCTGACCGCGAATTGGACCGTCCGCGCCGCATCCGACCCGGCAACAGCGGCGGCAACTCCCGCCGTCACGTCCACCTCAACCACGAACTCGCCCGACGCTCCCAATGCAGGCGCGGCCTATACCGCTGCAATCAAGGTTACCGGCCCCACCACGCCCTTTCACGACTCCGTTGCCTCGCACTACAACTACGCCTTCGGAAAAGACTCGCCATTTCTGCCCTCGAACGCCATGTCTTCCACTGGCCAGTTTGTAAGCCCGAAGAGCTTTTACAGCGCCGAGTACTGCGGGCACTGCCACCAGGAGGCGTACCGCCAGTGGCGTCAATCGGTCCACTCCAACAGCTTCCGCGCGCCCTGGTATCTGAAGAACGTGAACGCGCTGATCGATGAAAAGGGCGTGCAGTACAGTCGCCACTGCGAGGGCTGCCACAACCCCGTTGCGCTGCTAAGCGGCGACCTGTCGCAGGGAATGCCGAAGAAGCGGCCCTTCGAGCAGGAAGGGGTAACGTGCTCCACGTGCCACTCGATTGTCTCCACCGACGCCACGGGAACCGGCAGCTACGTGATGGGCGTGGCGGCCGTGCTGGTGGATGAAAATGGCGCGCCGATTACACGGCCGGTTTCCGACGCCGAGGTTCTGGCGCATCTCGACCGTCATTCCAAGGCCGTGATGCGTGACGTTTACCACACTAGCGAGTTCTGCGCCGCGTGCCACAAGGCGGCCATACCGCGCACGCTGGACGACTACAAGTGGCTGCGGGCCATCTCGCTTTACGACGAGTGGCAGGCGGCCAGCTTTACCAAGCAGTCGCCGCTGCCTTTCTATCGCAAGGACTCGGTTTCAACCTGCCAGACATGCCATATGTTCCGCGAGCCGCTGCCCACCGGCGCAGTGGAACCCGGCGCCAAGGACGGCAAGCTGGTTTCGCACCGCTGGCTGGGCGGCAATACGCTCATCCCGCAGTACTACAAATTCGACGAGCAGGCGCAAAAGCTTGAGGCTTTCCTGAAGAATTCCTACGACGGCAAGGGCGTCTTCAACGTGGACATTTTCGCGCTGGAGAAGGAAAGCGCCGCGGCTACGGCAAGCGACCAGGTGCTGGTTGCCCCGCTGGGACTGACAAGCTTCTCGCTGGTGCCCGGGGAAACGCTGGTGGCCGACGTGGTTATCCAGAACAAGGGCATCGGCCACTCGTTTATCCCCGAGCAGCGCGACTTTTACGAGGCCTGGGTCGATTTCACCGTCAAGGACGGAGCCGGGAAAGCGCTGGCGGAGAGCGGGTTCATTGGGCCTGACGGCAACCTTGACCCATCGGCGCACTCGTTTACCAATCGGCTGATCAACGTCAAGGGCGAACTGAACAGTCTTCACGAAATCTGGCACAACCGCGTGCTGGCCTACAACAACACTATCCAGTCTGGGCGGTCGCAGCTGGTGCGGTATCGCTTCCGGCTACCGAAGGACATTACCGGGCAGATTTCGCTGACTGCCACCGTTCGCTATCGGCGCTTCAACCAGCACTTTATCGACTATGCAATCACGGAGACGGGACAGAAGGAACCGAAGCCGTATCCGATGCCGGTGATCGATATGGCGTCTGAGACCAAGACGTTAAAGATCGGCGACAATGCGCCGGCGCCGGCCGATCCAACGGAAAACAAGGAGTGGATGAGGTGGAACAACTACGGGATTACGCTGCTGGACGCGCAGCAGTATCAGGCATCGGTGCACGCCTTTGAGCGCGTTGCAGCGCTGCGGCCCGACTACGCGGACGCCTTCACCAACATGGGGATTGTCGAGATCTCATGGGAGAAGTACGACGACGCGAAGGGTAATATCGCCAAGGCTCTGACGCTGCTGCCCGGCGACCCACGCGCTTTGTACTATCGCGCACTGGTCGAGCGCAATGCAGGGCAAACCAAAGAGGCGATTGCCGATCTTGAAGCCATGCTGGCCAAGTATCCACGGTCGCGCGACGGACTGCGTGAGCTGGGCTTCAGCTACTTCCAGCAGCACGATTATGCCGCCGCAAAGAGCGCCTATGAGCGGCTGCAGGCGGTCGATCCCGACGATCTGGCTGCGCACTATCAGCTGGCCATTCTTTACCGGCGTCTTGGCGACAAGGCGAAAGCGGCCATCGAGTCGGCAAAATTCGCTGACCAGAAAGACGACCCCACCGCGGGCATGTACGCGCTGCAGTTTTTGCGCAGCCATCCGGAAGTGGCCAGCGAGAGCGTGGTGTGGCACACGCACGATCTGACCGGCGACAAGCCCAAGGAGCCGGCGAAGATCGAGTATAAGTACATACCGGGGGCTGGGGAGTAGGCGGCTCACCTGAGATCTGCGAGACCGTTCTTCCTGTTATAGATTGAAATAGAACACGGGCGCCATTGCCGCCAGCACCGCGCCAGCTTGCAAGGCAAGCACGCCCAGAGTCTGCCGGGGAGCCCTGCGCAGCCACGTGACGGCGAAGAACAGCAGCACCGGCAACTGTCCCGCCATGAGCAGTTGCCAGATGTGGGCAACTGCCCCTTCGTCCGGCCTGCCGTTGATTACGACTTCCGGACCTGTGCCGACCAAAGCCACACGGCCCAGCACCAGCGCCAGCGCGGTGAGCGACATTACCAATGGAATAAAGGCGCTGGGACGCTTGATCACACCGCCGAACGAATATGCAGGTTGCTCCATGTTTCCTCCTATTGTTGGGTAAATGCGTTCACAGAATGCCGACCAGATTACGTTGACGGCCCCGCGCATGCCGCTGGCGCCATCTTCAAGATGCGCCTCGAACTCCGAGCCATAGCGATCTCTCCAGGGGCGCGGATACATCTGTGTCAGCATTCGTGCGGCAATCCGGTTCATAGTACCCCCAGCCTTCTTCTTGTCCAACCTTCGCAAACTACGTCAATGCAATCCATCCGAGAATGAAAACGCTACTGTTGTTCCCGCCTCGCCATTGAAGAGCATGCAAGGATGCCCACGCCGATGCCTCCCACGATTCCCCAGGCAAGGCTGAGAAGACGAAAGGGACTCGTTGGAGCGATCTCAACCGCGGGCATGGCCCAGGGATACAGGTTGACCGCGAAAAACATTCCTCGCGGAAGCAGAATAATGTTGATCACAATCCCAATAATCGAGATTCCGAGGCCTATCATGAAGCTTTTCCATCGCAGGCTGATCCACATCTGAATGGAAAACAGCAGAAGTATGGCGCACAAGCTCATCGCCGAACCAATCAGCATCTTGCTCATGGGGATTGCGGCAGACTGCCAATCGGGCCGCGTGAATCGTAGCATGGCTGCGCTTGCGCCGACACCAAGAGTGAGCACCGCGCTACTTATCAGCAGCAACAATCCGCCGCTCACCCACTTGGCCGCGTAGATCGACCGGCGATTGACGGGGAGGCTTAACAAGCGCTCCCAATTTCCGCCTCGATTCTCGATGTCGGCCAACAGCGCGGCCAACAGCGCGGCATAGAAAGGGAAAAGCACAATTGTCCAGAGCGTGAGAATGCTTTGAGCGTACCCGGTAAGCGGATTGGCCCCACGCGGCGACATCTGTTCTCCGCGCGCAAGATAGACGCCAAACTGCAGCAGGACGATGGTCAAGGGCGCTATAACTGCCAGGCGAAGGGCCAGCGTCCTCCTCAGTTTCAGCAGCTCAGCGGATGCGATGCGAAGGAATTCATTCATTGGGCCATTGCCTCCGGACCTGAGGTGAAGCGGAGAAATATCTCTTCCAGAGTCTTCGGCGGGCGGTGCAATTCAAACACCTGGATGCCCTGACCAACGAGGCCTTGGTTGACGCGCGCAATGTCCAGCTCCGAATCGACCTCGACGGACAATGTCCGATCGGGATTCTCAAGCGCGCTCCACCGATTCGCTCGCAGCCAATTGGTTGCATCCGCGGGCTTATCTACACATACGCGCAACGGGGATGTTTGCCGCCGCAAATCGGACAAGCTCTGCTGATAGAGGAGCTGGCCCCGGTAAATGATCCCGACATGATCGGCGATCTGCTCCACCTCGCCAAGGAGATGGCTGGAGAGCAAAACGGTGACTCCGCGCTCCGCAACCAGGCGGCGCAGGAGAGAGCGAAGATCGCGAGTGCCTGCGGGATCGAGACCGTTAGTGGGCTCGTCTAGAATGAGCAGGCTGGGTCTGCCAAGCCAGGCCAGCGCCAATCCGAGCCGCTGGCGCATCCCCAGCGAATATGTGCGCACGGGCCGGTGCGCATCCGCCGTCAATTCAACCAACGCAAGCGCTTCTTCGGCCCAAGCCGCGGGAACACCCAGAATGCGGCGATTGACCTCGACGTTTTCGCGCCCGGTAAGGTGGGGATAGAGAAAAGGCATTTCGACCAGTGAGCCAATTCCCCGCAGAAGCTCACGGCGTTCCGGCAGAAAGAGTTCACCATCCAGAAGGATCGATCCAGACGTCGGGCGGAGCAGGCCGAGGATCAAGCGAATGGTGGTGGTTTTTCCCGCTCCGTTCGGACCGAGGAAGCCATAGATACTCCCTTTGGGTACGCGAAGTTCAAGGTTGCTTACCGCGGCGACTGCGCCAAAGGTGCGAGTCAGTTCCCGTGTCTCGATTGCGTTCGCCTCTGGCATCGTGCTTACTCGCCCGCCGGCTTTAGCAGCGAAGGAACACTGCGAAGCGCAATCGCGCTGGCTGCCGCAAACACGCATATGCTGCCCATCCATGACGCAATGGCTGTGGTGTGCATAGGACCGGAATACGCGCGGAATGCGGAGGTCGCGTTCATGTTCGCGGCCAGTCCCCAGACGAGAACTCCAAGGGTCATGACGGCCATTGCCGCGGTTACGACCACGCCAGGGATGCGGGCAAAACGCAGCGGATGTATGGTGAGTGTTCGATGAAAAAGCGTGAAGCGCAACGGGTCGAAGCGCGTGCGCTGAATCGCCTGATACATGCCGATGGAGCTGACGGCCAGGAGTGCAGCAGCCAGCGCCGAGGTCAACCCTGCGAACAACCATCTCACTTGAAGCGAGGGCCAATCGGCCGGCGCGGCAAAATCCCCAAGAACTGCCCACGGCAGCGGAGCCCAATGCCTGCCGAGGAAGACGAACGCGCCGATCACCCATGCAGCCAGCATTGCCACGGCCAACGGCGGCGCCAGCAGGCGAAGGAGAACATCGCGGCGCTTTTCGCGAAGGGCGAACCGGAACGCGCCAATGGCCAGCGGGACCAGGATCGCAATTGCTCCCAGCAACGCGGCAACCGAGCCCAACGCCACCACGTTCCATGCGGTGGAAAGTCCCGGGTTGGCGCGCATGGCAGCGGCCAGAGACGAGTCGTCGATGGTTAAGTAGAAGTTGATGCCAGCCGCGATTACGACCAGGTAAGCACACAGGATAGCGCCAAACGAACGGGCGAGCCGATTCATTTTGAAACCTCGAAATGGGAAAAGATGTTCGCAAAACGCGGAGAAGGCAACATTGGTAAACGCGCGAAGGCCATACGGGCCGGCAAGAAGAAACGCTTCGAACTCCGCGCCGTAGCGATCTTTCCAGCGACGCGGATAGAGGGACGTGAGCAGCCGGGCGGCGCGAGGATTCATAGGGCCTCCAGCCTTTTCAGGCCGACGCTAGCGAACTGGTGGAGCGTGGTCAGTTTGGCGCCCAGGGTGCGGAGGCCGGCCTCGGTGATGCGATAGGGCTGGCGGCGATCTTCCGGCGGCAGCGGCTCGATGAGGCCCTGCTGCTCAAGCCGGGCAATGGCGCCATAGAGCGTGCCCGGGCCAAGGCGGGTGCCGCACATGCCGGCAATGTCTTCAATCATGGCGTGTCCATGCTTTGGCCCGCTGGCCAGGCTGGCTAGCACAAGGAGGGGCGGGTCGGAATAGTGTCCGTTTTCCGGGCTGCTTTCGGCCTCTACTACGTATCGCGTACTACGCATGACGTAGTTATCTCACAGTTGTTCGCCGGGCGCAAGAGAATAATTTGCAGTCTGTTAGTGAGGTTTCCGGATTGAAGGAATCCTGCGTTCACAAATCCCATGGAGAGGATGGTAGTGGGTCGTATTGGACGAGCATGGCCGCAGGGGCTAAAGCCCAATTCATGTCATTGGCTTCATCGGCACGACTGAAGTCGTGCCCTGATACAAAGCCTGTCCGAAACGAGTTTCTCCGCAGCGTGTAAAGCCCGTACCCTTCACACTGAAGCCCGCAGCATTCACGCTGAAGTCCGTAGCCTTCGATTTCTGCTGCCTTTCGTGCGCTCTTTGCGGTACATTGAAATTCCCATGACCACGCTGACTACACACGATGTGCGCAACCTGATTGGCCGGGACTGGCTGTATCCCACCAGCGAGCCGGGCCTTGAGCTGACCAACCCGGCAACCGGCGAACCGCTGGGTCAGGCCCCAGCCGGCTCGGCTGCCGAGGTGGACGCGGCCGTTCAAGCCGCTCACGCAGCCTTTCCCAGCTGGCGGGCGACGCCTGCATCGGACCGCGTGCAGTATCTATTCAAGCTGAAGAATCTGCTGGAAGAGCATCTGGACGAACTGGCCAGCCTGATCACTTTGGAGAACGGAAAGACCCTTGGCGAGTCGAAGGGGGAGCTGCGGCGGGCCGTTGAGAATGTCGAGGTTTCATGCGGCATTCCGGTGCTTATGCAGGGCTATTCGCTGGAGGATGTTGCGCCGGGAATCGACGAGATTATGGTGCGCCAGCCGCTGGGGGTTGTGGCGGCCATTACGCCATTCAATTTTCCGGTGATGGTTCCCATGTGGTTTTTGCCCTACGCCATTGCCACCGGAAACACCTTTGTGCTGAAACCGAGCGACCGGGTGCCATTTGCGGTGTCGCGGCTGGTGGAGTTGATTCAGCAGACAGGCCTGCCGGCGGGCGTGGTGAACCTGGTTCAGGGCGGCAAGCCGGCCGTCGATGCGCTGCTGGACCATCCGCTGGTGCGGGCGATCAGCTTTGTGGGATCGACGCCGGTGGCAAAGTACGTTTATACGCGCGGCTCGGCGAGCGGCAAGCGCGTGCAGTGCCAGGGCGGAGCCAAGAACCACGTGGTGGTGCTGCCCGACGCCGACCAGGAGACGACGACAAAAATCATTGCCGACTCGGCGTTTGGTTGCGCGGGGCAGCGCTGCCTGGCGGTGAGCGTAACGGTGGCCATCGGCGAGGCTCAAAGCTGGTTTCGCGAGTCTATTTCCGCAGCCGCGTCTTCGCTGAAGGTGGGCAACGGGCTTGACCCAGCCACGCAGATGGGACCGGTGATTTCGAGGGCCAGCCGCGACCGGGTGGTCTCGTTGATAGGAGCCGGAGCGGGCGATGGGGCGCAGGTGACTGTGGACGGCCGGGGCGCGGCAGGCCTGGATGCCGGATCGTTTGTGGGGCCGACGGTGCTGGACGGTGTGCCCGCCGCTAGTTCGCTGATGGAGACGGAGATTTTTGGCCCGGTGCTGTCGGTGGTGCACGCCGGCTCGGTGGAAGAAGCCATTCAGATTATTGAGCGTTCCGAATATGGCAACGCAAGCTCTATCTTTACGGCCTCAGGAGCGGCGGCCCGCAAGTTTCGGAATTCTGTTTCGACGGGCAACGTGGGAATCAACATTGGTGTGCCCGCACCAATGGCCTACTTTCCGTTTTCCGGCTGGAAGGGCAGCTTCTTCGGCGTGATGCACGCACAGGGACGCGACGCCGTTGAGTTCTTCACCGACAAGAAGGTGATTGTGGAGCGCTGGCCGCGGGAGTGGTCGCGGAAGTTTTAGAGAGCATTTGAAAAATGGCGGCGCCTGGACGGGTCATTGAGCAGGGGTTAAAACCCCACGTTATTCTGGCGGTTTGCGGCACGACTAAAGTCGTGCCCTGATACAAAGCCTGCCTGAAATGAGTTATTCCGCAATCTGTAAACTCGTGCCTGACACAAAGCATGGTTTTCGAACGCTCTGCAGGGAATGTGTGGTGGCGCGGTCAACGAAGGGGGAGCGGTTTGCTCTTGCTCCCCTTCGCCTGACTGTCTGCTGTCTCATTGGTATCAATGGTATTAGTGCGGTAGTACAAGCAGCCCAGTGGCCAGCAGCTTTTCTGTCAACCGGTCGAGGGCCTGGGGGAATCTGTAACAGATGGTTCGAACGCTCATTCCCAGCAACGTTGCTGCTTCAGCCTGGGTGTACTCCTGTAAAACGATGCGGCTCAGCATCTGGCGGTCCAGCGATCCGAGCTGGTTCAGGCACGTTTCCACATCGAGAACGAAGATGACCGCGTCTTCGAAGGTGCGGATGGGCCGGCTGGAACACCAGCCGCGAGCAACAGGATCGCCGAGGATTGCCGGAGATCTGCCCACCTGCATTGAGGCGTAAAGATAACGCCGCAGCATCTTCTCAGTGTGTTTCCTATAGAAGCCCAGGCTGACCACGGGAGCGGCCATAGGCGGTTTTTGCGCGAGATGTGGCTTGGGTTTTTGTCCACAAGTCCCGCGGTTCGGCTGCGTTGGTGCTTGTGAGTTGCATATCTCCCAACGCATCGGTAACTGGAGAGCTGCGCTCATCGCGTGCCTCCAGTCGATTCAGCAAATGCCCAGACATGAGTGTGCGGTTTCCGGCCTGGACGCCCCGGTCGCTTGCGGCTTTCAGGAGTTGGAAAGTCTTTGAGTTTTACTTCACATCTCGAGCAATAGACGCTCCCAATGGTCTGGGCGCGGTACCAAAGACAGCCGCACCCTTCGCAAATTTTCAATTGCACGCGCAATTCCATGATTGGATCTCCGTGTTCTTGTCCTCTCCCGACGGCGATGTTTGCTCATTCTTTTTCCGCGGGGCGAAGAGAACCAGGCAGGGCAAATCGGGATTCTTATGCCCCGATGGAGGATTGCCACCTGTGCTCCCTCGTTTTTTGTCTTGTTCATGGCGCGCAGATCATGGAATTCTCTCGACTGACAAGTCCAAAACGCCGGTGTACAGCGCATTGGGGTGTGGGTGGAAAAGCCGGATTTTGCAGCACGCATTCGGCCACTGCCGGCAGGCTGCTTTGAAGTGCAGGATTTAGGCCCGCCCGGCACTGAGGTATTGCACATTTTTCCCACAGGATTCCCACAAACCAGTACAAGAGCTATGAACTAAATCTAGAAATATGTTTCTCTTGAGTCAACGCTGTCACAGCATTTTCGCCTTTAGCCCTTTCCAATCTGAGAGCAAGCGCTGAAAATGTAGCAGATTCCGCTTATCAGGTTTTCTGTAAGAAAACAGAGGCTGAGTGTCTCCAATGCTGGTGGCGGATTTTCCACAGAATGAATTTTACTCAAATGCACGAGCGCCTCCGGCTGGAACTGCTCCGCAGGATACAGCGGGGAACGGTCAGCGTTTCTCTCCTTGCGCGGCAGACAGGCTTTGGCCAGTCGCATCTCTCCAATTTTCTGCACAGCCGCCGGCAGCTTTCACTGGATGCGCTGGATCGAATACTCGCAGCCCAGCACATGGCGGCAGGCGATCTTTTGCCAGCAACCTATAAGGGCGAAGGGATGCAATTCGAAGGGGAGAGCAGCGTGATTCCCGTGGTGTCTCACTCAGCTGCGCTGTTTGAGCCGTATATCCGCCCGTCAGCGGTCCAATCCGTCCTCAATTTGCCCGTCGGCGCGCTTGCATCGATCCGAGCCCGCGTTGCGAACCCACGCCGCACGTGGCAGCGATTTGTCGCGGTGCGGATACCATCGGCGGACGCCCTGCCGATGGAGCCTTTGCTGCTTCCCGACGCCATCGCGCTCATCGATCGGCACTACAATTCGCTGATGGCTTATCGGCCGGACCGACCCAACCTTTACGCGGTGCGGCACGGCGCGCATTTGACCTTAAGATATGTGGATTTTCTCTCCAATCGAATGGTATTGCGGCCGCTCAACATCGCGTTTCCGGTGAACCTGATCGAATTGGGACCGGAGGAGACGCCGGGGGATCTGCTGGCTGGGCGGGTTGCGCTGATTTTGAACGAGCCGTGAGGGAGGCAGTGGACAGTGCACAGTGAACAGTGGACGGTTTACGCCTGACTGCTAACGGTTCTGGGATCAAACCCCGTGTCCGGAGTCGGGGTTGTCGAAGCGGGTGAAACGCGAGATGAAGTTCAGTTGGACGGTGCCGGTGGGACCGTTGCGCTGCTTGGCCAGGATGATCTCCGATTTGGCGCGGTCGGCGTCGGACTGCTCCTCGTCGCGGTTGTAGTTGGAATCGCAACCAGGATTCGGCTCATGGGGTCTTCAGCGCTTCTGGCGCATTCAGGGACTTCTTGTTTTCGGAAGATAGACGGCGCTCGACCTTTTTCACATCCTCTTCAGGGGAAAGGGCTTCCGGTTGAATTCCACGTTCGATCAATGTGTTTCGAACGGCCTGGTTATTTGTGATGTGCTCATTGGAGATAGCGCCTTCAGTTTGCATCTGATGCTGCCGGGTGTTGAAAATGGTGATCTCGGCGGCGAAATCCTTCGCCTTCAGAATGATAGTCGGTGCAAAGTCGGCCAGCGGGCGGCCCTCGGGTACGCTCCATTTTTCTTTCATTGCTTGCGTCGATCTGTTGAACAACGCCTGATCGCCCTTGCTCCGAATCAATGCGAAGTTCTGATTGCCGCCCGTTTGCTCGAAGATTACTTTCGACAACTCTTTTTCTGTAGTCGTGAGCTTTTTCCGCGCCGACAAGCGCTCCGCTTCAAGAAGGCGCTGCTCGATCAATTCTGCACGCCGGGTCTGGACGGCAAAATAGGTTTGCGCGAAAGCAATCTCCTGCTTTCTCGGATCGCCGTTCTGTGCCACCAGATAGCACGCATAACGGGTGAGCATCATGTCGTCCACTTCGCGCTTGCTGCCCGACCCCAGGTCAACCATTTTCCCGATGCCGGCAAAATGGTCTTCGGCTGGGTGGCCGGAGACTTGGCAAGCCGTTTTTGCCTTGAAGACCACCTTGAGAAAGTTGTCCCATTTCGTATACCCCAGCAAGTTCTGCAAATCTCTCGCCAGCCAAAACTCGACGCCATCTCCCGCGTGCCGCGAATGTTCTTCAAATTTCGCCGTAAGGCTTCGCACCAGTTCCGTTTTCATGGAACAGTCTCCTCATGCGGCAAATCATGTTGTTCAAGAAAGCCGCAGGCTTAACTCTATGCCTATTTCTCGCTAAACCCCGTGTCCCGAGTCGGGGTTGTCGAAGCGGGTGAAACGCGAGATGAAGTTCAGTTGGACGGTTCCGGTGGGGCCGTTGCGCTGCTTGGCCAGGATGATCTCCGATTTGGCGCGGTCGGCGTCGGATTGCTCTTCGTCGCGGTTGTAATAGGACTCGCGGTGGATGAAGGCGACTACGTCGGCATCCTGCTCAATGGAGCCCGACTCACGCAAATCACTGAGCAGCGGGCGTTTGTCTTCGCCTCGGCGCTCGCTGGCGCGGGAGAGCTGCGAGAGCGCGAGGACCGGAACGTTCAGTTCTTTTGACAGCGCCTTGAGCCCGCGGGAGATGGCCGAAACCTCCTGTGTGCGGTTTTCGTAGTTCTTGCGTCCGGACGAGGGTAGCGTGGCCGACATCAGTTGCAGATAGTCCACCACGATGAGGTCGAGGCCGCCGGCATTCTGCCTTAGGCGGCGGGCCTTGGCGCGCATCTCGGCCAGGGAAATCCCGGCGGTATCGTCGATGAACATGCGCGACTCGACCAGTTGGCCCAATGCGTTCTGTAATTTGTCGTGATCTTCACGGCCCAGAAAGCCGGTTTGGAGCTTGCGTTGGTCGACCCAGGCCTGGGAGGCGAGCATGCGGTGCAGCAGCGACTCCTTGCTCATTTCCAGGCTGAAGACGGCCACCGTGGCGTTGTGGTTGACGGCGGCGTTCTGGGCGATGTTGATGGCCAGCGCGGTTTTGCCCATGGAGGGGCGGGCGGCAATGATGATCAGCTCACCTTTTTGCAGGCCGCTGGTCATGCGATCGAGCTCGGTGAAATCGGTTGCCAGGCCGGTGACTTCGCGGCTTTGCTTGTAGAGGTTGTCGATGGTTCCGAAGGAGTGCTGGACGATCTGGTCGAGCG
>CAYWMR010000041.1:0-19209 GCA_964458965.1 uncultured Occallatibacter sp.
CGTACTGGTCGAGTTCGTATTGCAGGTTTGGCTCAAGGTCTTCAGACCGCTCACGGAGCCCCGGGTTCAGGTGCGGTTCGCATTCCACCACTTCAACTTCGTTTGGTTCCTACCCCATTTCTTGCAGCCTTTGTCTTCACAGAATTTTGCGTTAGATCTTCCCACAAAGTGGGGCCTCTTACACTCCGGACATCCACATTTCCGCAACTTCTTACGTCCAACGCTGCATAGGTCCAGCAAAAGCAACTCCCAAAGCGTGGCGGCACGGAAAATCAGACGATCCGCCACAAGGCTGAACTCGCCCCTAACTGGCAACCGAAAGCCATTGCGCGTGACAACCAAGTCCTCAATTCCGACAATGCCCGGAAACATATTGCTTGAACCGAATGGCAAGTGTTCCGGCAGGATTTCCCATATCTGCCTAAATTGTTTTTGCCGGTCACTCCACTCTGTCTCGATGAACTCGAATGGTGGAAGGCAAGCATGCATCCGAAGGTGGTCTTCAATTTGTGGACTGTTGGGGGCAAGTTTTCCGGTAAAGTCTGGCAATAGGTTGTCGAGTGGGCCATAGGCCTTTGTAAAACTGAGCACATCCGTTGCATTCGCAAAATCCGCGGCGAGCCAACCAGGCTGCTTTGGGGATAGCCACTCAAGTTTCTTGTTCCATTTGCCCGTGAGCACCGTCCTTGCGTTGCCTCCCGCTTGCACTTCCCGGTAACACTTCACCGAGTTCACGCCCACTAGACAACGAAACTCAAAATCACACATCATGGCGTCTAGACCCTTACTGTGTCGTTGCATCTAGGTAGACATTAGCATAAAGTAAGGGTGAAAAGGAGCTTGTCATGGTCGAAAAAATTGTGAATTACGGAACAGGAACCAATAGCGTTGCTGCGGGCATCTTGTCGGACCTGCAAACAACTTCTAGCGTTTCAGTACTGAAGAGACAGTACACGCTCTCATTCGAGCCTACCTGCATCAGTGAATCCGGGATACTGCGCTTGCTGAAAGTGCAGGTTATTGGACAAGAAGTATCCGGTGGCAGCAGCCGCTGGGTTGGAAGTTTTCATGATGTAGAGCAGTTCATAAACACGCTCGAACATGTACTTGGCTTGCCTTCGCAACAGTTAGCGTCTATTCGTCATCTGCTGCTGTCGGGCAGCAAATGTCCCCTCGGCGGTCGTGAATCCGGTGCCGCCACATACGTTGTTGTTGGCGAGGAGCAGCTAATACAACTGGGACTGGTACAGGAGTGACGCGAGCTGAAGCTCCAGAGTCTCACCAAAAGCCGGTGACATATCGCTCTGGAAAATATGCGGGGCGGAAAAGATAACTGCGGTTGGTCATGAATAAGCCCATTCCCATTTGAGGCTTACATTTATGACTGTGCCGCGGTAAGAAAAGCCTCGCTCCACGATGCGAACTGGCCGGTCCGGGAGCATAGGAAACCAGTACAAGTCTCCGACTAGGGGAATGACTGCCCCTACGTGATCGGCAAATTCGACCGGCTCCGTATCCGGTTCATCGTCCGAATAGGGATTTGGGTGCATCGGGATGAAGTAGAGCCTAAGCGTCATATTCTGTTCCTGCTTTTGATCTAGCAAGGATAGAGCACCGGCCTACCGGCATCGCGGTGGTGGAATCACGGAAGCCTATGCAGATTCCCAAAGCTCTTTGGCCCGTGCTTCGGCCAGTGATTTTTTGAGTTTGGAGATTTCCAACTCGACAGTTTGAAAATGCTTATAGTGTTGATCGTACTCAAGAATTGCTGGAATCGCTTCTGAGCTGAATGCTATATGTATCCGATACCTGAATATGTTTCCCGCTTTCGACCACGAGGAGGATTGACTGTAAGGCTCCGTCAATAATTTATACTCGTCGAGAATGGCACCTAGGTGGCTGACAATCCTTCTAAAAACGGCTGGGAAGTAGGACTCAACAAGGTTTGAGCTGACTTGGCCGAGTGGTGCTGCATGATGCGGCCACTCTTCACGCTTCGATGTTTCATTGGCTACCACTGCGGGCAAAGAGGCATTTAGGGCCTTGACCCGATTCTTGAACTCTCGTAACCGCTCGATGCCAAGTGAAGTCACCACGTCCGGGGCATCCACGACCAGGCTCTCCACTTCACGGTTAATCCACTTCGCAGCTTCCGTCTCTAATCCCGGTCTCACACCCGCAATCTTTGAATCGAGACTCTGCCTATCGGCTTCATGCTGCTGTTCAAGTGAATGGAGAGCCTTCTCAATTTCCGCGCTGGTCATTTGGTTTCCCTTTCTTTGTGAAGCTAGTGTACCGTCCCAGCTAATTCTTTACATCGGCGAACTTTGTCGAGGATGACTTCGGCGGTAGCCTTCCAGACGAACGCCTTGGGTGTGTCGTTCCAGGTCGCAAGCCATTCATAGATGGCGCGTTCCAGTTCCTCCACGGAGTGGAAGGTGCCGCGCCGGATCATCTTGTCGGTGATGAGCCCGAACCAGCGTTCCACCTGATTGAGCCATGAGCTGCTGGTGGGCGTGAAGTGGAAGTGGAAGCGGCGGCGCTTTCGGGGCTTGAGCCAACACTGCACGGCCTCGCTCTTGTGGGTGCTGTAGTTGTCGAGAATGAGATGGATATCCAGTTCCGGCGGCACCTCCTTCTCCAGTTGATTCAGGAATCGGACGAACTCCTTGCCGCGATGGCGCGGCAGGCAACTGCCGATGACCTTGCCATTGAGGATATTGAAGGCGGCAAACAAGGTCGTGGTCCCGTGCCGCTTGTAGTCATGCGTCTGGCGTTCCGGCAAACCCGGCCGCAGGGGCAGGATGGGAGCGGTTCGGTCCAGTGCCTGAATCTGGCTCTTTTCATCGACACAGCAAATAGGGGGACATGATACAAATTCCCCAGGAAATACAGGAAATAGGGGGACATGATACAAATTCCCCCAGCCCCAGGCCGCGGTCCGGCTACAAAAGTCCCCGCCGCCGAGCATCTGAGATTGTTGTGAAGAAGTACATCTCCCCCGATTCTCCACGGGCCTGATCCCGGAGGCAGCCCGCATTCGGCTAGTCGAGGACCAGCAATCGAGTGATATCAGTGCTAGCAGATTCCCCACCCAACAAGGGTTCACACAGCAGTTTTGCGCGTCAAGAACGCATCGAGAACGCTTGTTGTTGCGCTTATTTCGCGCATAAACAGCGCTAATATTCCACTATTATTGACCATTTGCCTGCGTTTCCGGCCTCGCAATTGCGGAGTATCACGCATTTTGCCCCGATGTAAACGCTTACAGTCCCAATCCATCGCACCGGCAGCGGCAGTCGAATCGTCCCGCCGCCTCCAGCCACATGACTCGCAAAACAACTCCAGTGCCGCTTGCAGAGGAATTGTGCGCAACGGAGCACAATCGTTGCATGGGATGTCGTGGCTCAAAATGTCAGGCATGTGACCGGTCCGCACCACCAGGTACCCCCTCCCCCCATGAAAATGAAGAGGCTTCGGCTTTGTCTTCGTATCCAAGTCACATGTATTGAGTAACTTAGGATATATAACTATGTACTAATCAGTAAACTTACACCCGGATTTTAGGCACTTTCAGGGAAAAAAATGGCCATATTTCGACGCTGCGAACGCAAAAAGCGGCCTTTTCACGCGGGATTCACCAGCGTCGGACTCCCAAAACCGCCCTGCCGCTTCCCAGCCATTTACAATAGCGTCTATGCCTCAGTGGGAAAACTTTGCTTCCCCGGCGCGCTTTAGCCTATGACCCTGAATCTTCTTCGCACTCCCGCGGCGTTCGTCTTCTCTACGGTGCTGCTCGCAAGTTCCACTCTGGCGCAAACCCATGCAGCCGCGCCCGAGAGCGCCTACGGCGGGGTTGTCGTCGAGGACATCGTTGCCCGCGTCAACGACCAGATCATTTCCCGGTCCGACTACGACCGCGCCATGAAGCAGTTAGACGACGATGCGCGCCAGCACGGCGCCACCATGCAACAAATCTCCGAGGGGCACAAGGACCTGCTCCGCGACCTGATCGACCAGCAGTTGTGGCTCTCAAAGGGCAAGGAACTGGAGATTACCGGCGAGACGGAGCTGGTCCAGAGACTGAACGAGATCCGCAAGCAATATAACCTTGAGACCATCGATGACCTTGAAAAGGCCGCCAAGGAACAAGGCGTTTCGTTTGAGGACTTTAAGGCCAGTATTCGCAATCAGATCGTCACTCGGCGGGTGATGCAGGAAGAGGTGGGCCGCAAAATTCAAATCACCCCGGGCGAGGTTCAGCGCTACTTTGACGAGCACAAACAGGAGTATGTGCAGCCTGAGAGTGTGCATCTGAGCGAGATTCTGATTTCCGGAGGCAGCGATCCCGCAGATGCGGCTGCTGACGCGGCTGCCAAGGCCAAGGCCGACGATATCGAGGCCAAACTCCACGCAGGCGGCGACTTTACCCAATTGGCCAAGAACTTCAGCGACGGTTCTACCGCCGCCGAGGGTGGCGATCTGGGTGAATATCTTCGCGGCAAGCTCAATCCTGTCTTCGAGACTAAAGCCTTCGCTCTCAAAACCGGCGATTACACCGAACCCATTCGCACCAAGCAGGGGTATGTCATTCTCAAGGTGGTGCAGCATGTCCCGGGCGGTGTGCCGGCCCTCAAAGACGTTCAGGAAGAAGTGGAACAGAACTACTACATGAGCCGAATGGCGCCTGCGATTCGCGAGTATCTGACCACCATGCGTGGTCAGGCATACATCTTCATCAAGTCAGGCTATGAAGACAGCGCGGCAAGCCCCAGCGAGCGGAATCCGTCCATTACCTTCAGCTCTTACACCCCCCCTGCCCCTAAGAAAAAGAAGAAGGTCGAGCGCACCCGCTTCCGCGAGTCGACACGGTCTTTCCGGCAAAAGTCGCCTCAGGCCGCGGCCGCGGGCGATGCTGCCGCTCCGCCGGCAACAAAGAAGAACGCCAGCCTGGAGACGAAGGGCACCGAGAAGCCCGGTAAGAAGGAAAAGATTCGTTTCGGCAAGGCACCCACAAAGACGCTTCCCAGTGCGCCGCAAGCCAAAACCGAGGACGCGGGCGCAGTCCAGCCGGAGACCGCGAGCGCCGCGCAGGAGCCGGCGAATCCGCTGGAGCCAACCGCCAGGCAGGAGCAGAAGACCCGCTTCAGCGCTCGCGCCAAACAGCCCAAGCCGGCCGCTGCCAAGGGTTCGGTCACTGACAAAGCAGCTCCCCCAGCACCCGACGCCGCAGAGGTTGCCGACCGCCAGGTTCAGGCCGAGGCACTTGGCCCCAAGGCTGATACGTCCGCCAAAAAGAAAAAGAAGTCCGCTACCACTTCTGCCGATAAGACCCGCCTGGCCGACAAGAGCAAAAACTCCGCAGCGCCGGCAACAGATTCCAGCGCCACACCCTCGGCTCCAACGCCGCAGACTCCGGCTCCTGCGCCAACGCCGCAGCAGTAAAGGCAGCGTGCCCACCAACCGTCCGAGCCTTGGAATTCACTTCCAGACTCGGGCTGTTTTTTGCAAGAGCAGGCGGCACAAGTTAATCTTCTCCCCAGAATGAAAGACATATACATCGCCGACCTGGCTAAGTTTGACGAAGGCAAGCTCTTCGACGGCTACTTCCTCGTCCTGTCCAAACAGCAGCGCAGCACCAAGACCAACAAACCCTATTTGAATCTGATCCTGGGCGACAAGACCGGCCAGCTCGAAGGCCGCATCTGGGAGCCCGGCGACCCGCGAATAGCCAAAGACTTCGACCGCGGAGACATTGTCAAGGCCCGTGGCAGCGCCTCCCGCTTCGACGACCGGCTGCAGATGAAGGTCGACCAGCTTCGCGTTGCCCAACCCCACGAGGTGGACAAGACCGACCTGTTGCCCTCTACCACCTTTGACGTGGCCGTTCTTTGGAGCCAGCTACAGGGCTTCGCTCAGAGCCTGACCAACCCCGACCTGAAGCGCCTGCTGGCGGCCCTGCTCGACGATCCGGTGCTGGCGCAGGCCTTTCGCGAAGCTCCCGCCGCCAAGCAGCTCCACCACGCCTGGCTCGGCGGCTTGCTGGAGCATGTGGTCAGCCTCTGCACCCTGGCCGACCGCGTCGCGCCGCACTACCCAATGCTCGATCGCGACCTGCTGCTCACCGGCGTCATCCTCCACGACATCGGCAAAATCCGCGAACTCAGCTGGGAGATCGGCTTCGAGTACACCATCGAGGGCGTTTTGCTGGGCCATATCCAAATTGGAACGGCCCTGGCCGAGCGCGCCATCGACAGCCTGCCCAACTTCCCGCCGAGACTCAAGACCCTCGTCCTGCACATGATTCTCAGTCATCACGGCAAGCTGGAGTTCGGCTCGCCCAAGCTGCCCATGATCCCCGAAGCGCTGGTGCTCAACTTCCTCGACGACCTGGACGCCAAGATGCAGGCCGTCACGGGCGAGTTCGAAAAGTCGATCCGCGAAGGCAAAGGCCCCGACGAGCTGACCGGCAAGGTTTGGGCGCTCGACCAGCGGCAGTTGCTGAATACGAAGCGTTGGCTGGGAGAAAACAAAAATGGCGGGTAGCCTTAGCCTCACATCCACAAGCAGCAATGCAGGCATCTTCGAGTGTCCGGTCTGCAAGCAGACGATCGACGCCTCGTCGACCAAGTGCCGTTTCTGCTTCGCTGCCATCGATCCGGCCGCGGCAGAGGTGGCCGCCGTGAAAATGGCGAAAGTGAATCAAGCCTGCAGCGACGCCAGCTTTCTCAGAACAATGGCAATTTCGATCCTCGTCTTCTTGGGTGTAATGTTCATACCATTCATGACATGGCTCGGGATTTGCGGCTACTACTTTCTCATGTTCGCCGTTCCATTCATGACCATCCGCTGGTGGATCAAATTCGGCGCACTCATTGCGGACGACCGCGACTTCAAGCGCGCCAGAACCACTGTGATTGTGGTGAGCATTCTTGGCACGCTCCCCCTCCTTATACGTGCCGTTTCAGCGATTCTCTGAGGCACCCTTGTCTGGGGGGATCCTATCGGTCCGCAGGAAATCTTTGCTTGTAAGCTTCGGGACCCTCAATCAGAAACTCCGTCTGCCCCGCCAGCTCCAGCAAATCTTCGTCGCCCGTCACCAGCAGGTCGGCCTTGCCGCTTTGCGCCAGATCGAGGAACGGCTGGTCTTTGGCATCTCGGCACTGCACCGGGCAAACACCCACGACTTCAATGGTTTCACAGTAGGGCAGGTAATCACTCAGCAATTCGAATTGAGATTCGGGGCTTAGCTTGAGCTTGCGGTAGCCGAGAACCTGTTGCAACTCCAACACCGTCTCACGGGACACGATTGCGATTGAGCGGCGCTCACGCCAGTGAGCCCTCATCCAAGCCAGGCGCCCAGTCGTGAAGACTAATGCCGAAATGACGGCGTTGGTGTCGAAGACAACTCTCAGCCGCCTTGGGTCGGTCAATTGCTTTCACGCGCCCATGCAATAGCATCTGCGATGTCCTGCTCAGTGATCCCCAAATCGGCTAGGTGCTGCCGCACTTCATCTGCCTTGCTCTGCCGCAGCGGCTTCAGCGTAATCGCCGATCCATCCGTGCTCACGTCGAAGTATTCGACCCCCGGAAACCGTGTGGCTACGGCTTTCGGCAGCGTGAGTTGATTCTTAACGGTCAATTTGGCCAGCATATTCTCCCTCGCAAGGAAACAAGGAAACAAGGAAATCTTACCACATTCTCGAAAGCAGGACTGCAAAGGTTCCTTCCCAGAAACAAGAATTGACGCCCAAAACCACCCTTGCCGCTATGCTGGAAAAGGAAGCCGCATCCGGCAACTCCCAGCAGCATCATCCCCGCATCTACCCCATCCAAGGAGGTCGCCATGGCTAGCAGCACCTCAGAACTTGCACACCCCGTCGTTTCGCATGCCGAGTGGCTCGCCGCGCATTTCCAGTTCCCAACTCCGCCGCCTTTCGCTTAACATGGAGTCCGCATGGCCTTCTTCTTGTTCAAAACCGAGCCCGATGTCTACTCCTTCGACGACTTTCTTCGCGACAAGCAAACTACCTGGGATGACGTTACAAATCCCACGGCCGTCAAGCACCTGCGCGAAATGAAGGCCGGCACAAAGTGGATCTTCTACCACACCGGCGACGAACGCACCGCAGTCGGCACCGGCGCCGTGGTCAGCGTCGATCCCTCCGATCCTAAAGTCCCCATTGTCCGTGTCAAGGCCGGTAAACGCCTCAAGCACCCCAGGACGCTGGCGGACATCAAAGCCGAACCGCTCTTCGCAAATTCGCCGCTGGTCCTCATCGGTCGTCTCTCGGTCGTTCCGCTCACTGAAGAGCAATGGAATTGGTTTCTCGCCTAAGGCCGGCTGCCTCCGCAGAATCCAACTTGTGCTACTCTGTCGCCATGACGAGCAGCCCGCCAGACAAACTGATCAACCAGGGCTACCAGGCCCGAAGAGAACATCGCCTCGACGATGCCAGGCTCCGCTTCGCTGAGGCCGTCGATCTCTGCCGTGAATCCGGCGACCATGCTTCGTTGGCCCAGGCTCTCACAGGTCTGGGGCAGATAACCAAAGACCTGCACCAGGACGGCGTTGCTCTCAAACATTATGAGGAGGCCGTCGCACTGTACCGAACCCTCGACCGCCCTCTCGTTCTTGCTCACACCGTCCGCCATGTAGCGGATATCCTCCTTGGTCAGGAAAAGTATCTTCTGGCGGCGAATCGTTACGAAGAATCCCTGCAAATCTACCGCAGCCACGAGCAAACCTATCCTCTCGACCTGGCAAACGCTATCCGGGGATACGCGCTTCTGAAAGGCGACACCGGCCACACGCAGGAGGCGAAGCAACTCTGGCTTGAGGCGAAAAGCCTTTATGCACAGCTCAATGTGCAGGCTGGCGTTGCTGAGGCCGACTCGCAGATTGCCCGTCTTGAAGCCTGATTGCTCCTGGATGACTCGTGGATGACTCGCTCGTCCTTTACAATCAAAAGAATATGATCCGCTTCTCAACCGCCGGCGAGTCCCATGGCGAGGCTCTCATTGCCCTCATCTCCGGGCTCCCCGCCGGCGTCCCTGTCGATCTCGACTTTGTCAATCGCGAGCTTTGGCGCCGCCAGCAGGGCTACGGGCGCGGCGGACGCATGAAGATCGAAACCGACAAAGCGCACGTGCTCTCAGGCGTTCGTCACGCCAAGACGATCGGTTCGCCCATCGCCATCGAGATCGTGAACCGCGACTGGAAGAACTGGGAGGAAAAGCTTCCCGTCGAAGCCGGCGATCCCGCCAAGCACCAGCCGGTTGCCTCGCCGCGCCCAGGCCACGCCGACCTTGCTGGAGCCCTCAAATACAACTTCCCCGATGCCCGCTATGTGCTTGAGCGTGCCTCAGCCCGCGAGTCCACGGGGCGCGTAGCCGCCGGCGCGTTCGCCAAGCTCATGCTGCGCACTTTGGGAATCGAGGTCGCGAGCCACGTCATCCGCGTCGGCCGGGTCGAACTCGATCGCGCGGCAACCTGGAACGAAATCAAAACCGTCGTAGCCAAAGACGAAATCATGCTCAGTTGCGTCGATTCAGCCACTGAAGCCCGAATGAAACAAGAGGTCGAGGAGGTCTCGCGCACCGGCGACACGGTTGGCGGCGTCTTCGAGGTCGTGGTTCACGGCGCCCCTGCCGGTTTGGGTACCTATGCCAACTGGGACGAGCGTCTCGACGGCCTGCTGGCCTGGTCGGTCATGAGCCTGCAAGCTGTAAAGGCTGTCGAAATCGGACGCGGAGTGACAGCGGCCGAGTGGTTCGGTTCCAGAGTCCACGACCCCATTCAATACGCGCCGCAGCCAACCGAAAACCCCACCCGCTTCACCCGCCCCCAGAACAACGCCGGCGGCATCGAGGGCGGCGTCTCCAACGGTGAAGACATCGTTGTGCGTGGTTATTTGAAGCCCATCTCCACGCTCCGCAGGCCGCTCGAGTCGGTCCGCTTTGACACCCGCGAGGCAACCAGCGCAAGCTACGAGCGGAGCGATATTTGCGTGGTTCCCGCAGCCGGCGTAGCAGCCGAGGCCATGGTCGCGCTTACCGTTGCCGGCCTGGCACAGCAGAAGTTTGGCGGCGACTCGGTCCTGGAAATGAAACGGAATTTCGATGGGTACATCGAACAGATACGGAGTTTCTAGCGGCGGACTGTTCATGCTCGGATTAGCACTTTTCGGTTTGGCGGTAGAATGGCATATGCAAGGAGGGTTCTATGGCCGATTTGAAACTTGATCAGCTCGATCCCGTTGTTGGCTTAGAGGTTCGCCTTCACGGTGACCGAGGGTTGTTTGAGATTATTGCCGTTCATCCTCCCAATTCGATCACGATTCCAGCGGGATCGGAGAATTTCTCGCATCAGGGCGCCGAGGGCGGGAGGACGGTGGACTTGAAGCGTCTCAGAAGCGACTCTCATTTCTTCTCTCCGATTCAGGATGTGCCTTGGTCAAATTTGCAATATGTAGATGATAGCGAGATATGGCCTGTTCGCCACGCAATCGAATGGCTCAAGACCAATCCTGACGGCCGTGTGTACCCCGACTACATCGTTGACTATGAGGTTGAAGCTAGGGACGACCATGCAGGAAATCCGTCCATCTTTGTTCGTTTCTTGGTCGATCCGGATTACCTCTATGAAAACGGCCGGGCTTCTGAAGAGAGAATTACCGCGTTGAACGAGTTTACCTATCAGGTTCAGCAGGTCTTGCTCGGGCTTGACCTGGATCGCTGGACGTATGTACAGGCTGGTCAAACGCGGAGGGCTCTCGATGTCGCTAGCTGAGGAACTGCTGGAGCACGCACGGTTCCTGGCCACGCTCGATCCCCGAATTACCTCGCAGGCCAACATCAGGCGGGCGATATCCGCCGCGTATTATGCGGTCTTCCATTTGCTTTCCGCAGCAGTGGCTGAACAGGTCAGTCCGGTCTTTCCAGCAGGACTTAGGGAATGCACGCAACGAGCATTGGGTCACAGCCAAATGGTCAATGTGGCGAAGGCCTTTTCGCAGCAGGGTAAGAACGAAGCTAAAGGCCTACCAAAGGGTTTTGTATTGCCCGACCCGATTTCCCAGGAACTCGCTTCGATTTCCAATGGCTTCAAAGAACTGCAGGAGGCTCGGCACACCGCTGATTACGACGTGTTGAAACGATACAATCCGGGAGATGAGCTCGCTCAAGTTCTGCAAGCCGAAAAGATTTTCAAGGATTGGAATATGGAGAAGGGCTCCAATAACGTCCCGGTTTTTCTGGCGGCGATGATCTTTGGCAAAGAGTGGATCAAATAGCAGGTATCCAAGTGAAAGGCAGATTGGTTGTTTAACCACGCGAAATGATTCTCAAGATCGTAAAATATCCCGAACCCGTGCTCTCCCAGCCCGGCGAACCCGTCACTGACTTCGACGCCGAACTGCGCAAACTGGTCGCCGATATGTTCGAGACTACGTATGCCTCGCAAGGCATAGGTCTGGCTGCGCCGCAGGTGGGCGTGTCCAAACGCGTCACTGTGATCGACCTGAGCATGGGTAAGGATCCGGAAAAGAAACTGGTGCTCATCAATCCCGAAATCATTTTTCAGGAGGGCAAGGTCTACGAGGAAGAAGGCTGTCTCAGCTTTCCCGATATCCGCGAAAAGGTGGTTCGCGCCGCCAGGGTTCGCATCCGCGCTCAGGACGAGCATGGCAAGTGGTTCGAGATGGACGGAGAAGACCTGCTATCGCGCTGCATGCAGCATGAGATTGATCACCTCGACGGCATGTTGTTCATCTTCCGCATGAGTGCGCTCAAGCGCGATCTCAACCTGCGCAAGATCCGCAAGCTGCTGCGCGCGGGCGAATGGTAGTCTCTTGAGTCGGCCGAAGGCGCCAAGTGCGAAGAAGCTGGGTGCCCCAGGTCTCGATTTTGAGACCTGGGATGCAACATGCCCCAACCGCTCGAATTCAGGAGTCCAGTGAAACTCGTCTTCTGCGGCACTCCCAGCTTCGCCGTCCCCACCCTCGAGGCCCTGCTTGCAGCCGGGCACGAAATCGCTTTGGTGGTTTCGCAGCCCGACCGCCCCGTCGGCCGCAGCCAGCAGCTCACCGCCCCTCCCGTCAAAAAGGTTGCCCTCGCTTCCGGCTCGCCGGTCACGCAGCCAGAGAAGATTCGCGCCAATCCCGAGTTTCGCGCCCAGCTTGAGTCCAATGCGCCCGACGCCATCGTCGTCGTAGCCTATGGCCGCATCATCCCCCCATGGATGCTGGCCCTGCCGCGTCTCGGCTGCATCAACCTGCACGGGTCTCTACTTCCGAAATACCGCGGCGCCGCGCCCATCCAGTGGGCTCTTGCCATGGGGGACGCATTCACAGGAAACACCACTATGCTTCTTGAAGAAGGCCTCGATACCGGACCCATTTTGCTTCAGCAGACCTTTCCAATCGACCCTAACCAAACAGCCGTGGATCTCTTCGAGCAGATGGCTCACGCCGGGGCCCCCCTCGTCGTCCAGACTCTGGCCGGCCTGGTCGATGGGTCGATTCATCCCCAGCCGCAGAACCACTCTTCTGCAACCTTTGCACCGCTTCTCGATCGGGAAGACGGCCGCATGGACTTTGCCACCCGCTCCGCTCACGAACTCTACAATCGCTGGCGAGCCTTTCAGCCCTGGCCCGGCGCCTTTACCGCCCTCGACGGGAAAAAACTGATCGTCCATCGCCTGAATGTCGCCCAGCAATCCAGCGCAACTGAGCCACACCCGGCACTGCCAGTCCTTGCCGCCCCGGGCCAAATCTCCATTGAAGACCATCGCCTTTTCGTAGCTTGCGCCGGAAACACCTGGCTCGAATTGCTTGAGGTGCAACTCGAAGGCAAAAAGCGTCTTGCAGCGGCCGAATTTCTTCACGGCACCGCATTCGCGCCCAGCGCGCGTCTCGGTTAGCATTCGGTCAGGAGGGCCTGTTCCTGCTTTTTCCCACCATGTCGTTGCAAATAAAGTGCATAATCGTTGCTGTACTGCCGTTACAATCCATTCCAGACGCGGCGGCATTCTTGAGGATGGCATCGAATGGCTAATCTTTCACCAGCTCGCAAGGCGGCCTTCGTAATTCTCATGGCAGTCGAGCGCGACCGCGCGCATGCTGACGATCTGCTCCGCGACAAAGCCGTCAACGCCCTCTCGCCCCTCGATCGAAATCTGGTCACTGCCCTCGTCCTCGGTGTCCTCCGCTGGCAAATCCGTCTCGACCACCAGATCCGGGCTCTGCTCACTTACCCCAACGCCAAACTCGATCCTGAAATTCTCATCTTGCTCCGCCTCGGTGCATTTCAGATTCTGCACATGGACCGCATCCCAGCGCGTGCCGCCATCGATGAAAGCGTGGAACTGGCCAAGCAGGCCGGCCAGCAATTCGCCTCCGGCATGGTCAACGCCGTCCTTCGCAGACTCTCCGAAGCGGCGCCCGCAAGCTTTCCAGATCAGTCTCCGGCCGAGCTGGCGCTGGCGCAGGCGCATCCAGCATGGGTCGTCGAGCGCTGGGCCAACCATTATGGCATGGATGCGGCCCGCGCCTTCTGCCTTCACGACCAAAGCCAACCCACACTCACCCTTCACATCTCCAACCCGGCCGTCGAAGCCGAACTCGCCCTCGCAGGCATCCGTCTGGAACCTGGAGAACTGCTCACCGCCGCGCGCAAAGTCGTCTCCGGCGACATCACCGCAAGCGCTGCAATTCGCGAAGGCCGCACCTGGCTGCAGGACGAGGGCTCACAGTTGGTGGCAGAGCTTGCCGGCCGCGGAAACTGGCTCCTCGATTGCTGTGCCGCTCCCGGAGGCAAAACTCTTGTCCTGGCCGAGCGCAACCCCAAAGCCAAAATCCTCGCATGCGAAATCAGCCCCACGCGCTGGGACGAATTGCGCAAGCGCATGGCAATTTTCACCTCGCGAATCCAGTGCCGCCTCACCGACGCAAACGTGCTCGTAGACGGCGGCTTCGACGTCGCCCTCGCCGATGTCCCTTGCAGCGGAACCGGCACGCTGGGCCGCCACCCCGAAATCCGCTACCGCCTGAATCCCGAGGACTTCAGCCGGCATGCCGACCGCCAGCTTGACCTACTGCTCGCCGCTGTGCGCGCCGTCCACCCCGGCGGCCACGTCATCTACTCCACGTGTTCCGTGGAATCGGAGGAGAATGAACAGGTGGTTGCCCTGGCACTTGCAAGGAACCCGAATACGCGTACTGTTTCGCTTGAGGGCCGCATCGAATCCCTACTCGCAGAAGGCATCCTCATTCCCGGCGGCGCCGAGCGTCTCCAATCCTGCCTCACGCCGGAAGGCGCGCTCCGCCTGCTCCCGGGCCAATTCCACACCGACGGCTTCTTCATCGCAATGGTCGAACGCACCGCCTGATCCGGCTGCGATTCGCGAATTGTCCTCGCCGGGCTCTATTCCGCTGCTAGCCGCAACCCGCTATAATCGCGCCCCACCAGCCCGCAAAGCGCCTCAACCACCAACTCGTGATCCGCACGCTGAGGCAAGCCGGAGACAGTCACGCTGCCCACCACCCCGGCACCTTCCACCGTCAGTGGAAACGACCCGCCATGTGTGGCAAAATCCCCCAGCGGCAAGCCCTGTTGTCCGGTCAGCGTGTCGTTGTTCGCTTTCAGCTTTAATCCAACCGCATACGAACTGCGATGGAACCGCGCCACCACATTGCATTTGCGCCGCACCCATTCGGCATTGTCCGGCGTTGTTCCCTCGAGCGCGGCATAGAACAGCGGCTGCCCGAACCGCCGCACATCGATCACCACGCTCAGCCCGCGTTCTTCGGCCATTGTCTTCAAGCGGACGCCAAGTTCCCACGCAACCCCAGCGTCAAGACGCGTGAGTTTCAGCTCCCGCTCCTGCAACGCCACGCGCTCAATGTCTTCGCTCAATCCCATTTATTTCCGCCTCCTATTACTCTGTACGATTGCGGGTGCCCTAGGTCTCGATTTTGAGACCTGGGAAACGACAATTCCCAGCATCCGAAATTGCGCGGTCACAGATACAATTCGCGGTCAATTCTCCGCGCCCTCTTCCACCGCAATCCCCGGCACAATCCCCAGCCGCTCATAAATCGGCCGCATCTGTTTGCGAATCCCTTTCAGCCGCGTCCAGAACCAGAGTGAGCCCACAATACAAGCGACGCCGCTCACAATCACTGTGCGTTGCGCTCCAATGGCGTGCGCCATGGCGCCGGCCAGCAGGCTGCCGAACGGAGCCATCCCCACAAACGCCATGGTGTAGTAGCTCATCACGCGTCCGCGCATTTTCTCATCCACCAGCGTCTGCAGAATCGTGTTGCTGGCCGTCAATCCCTGCATCATCCCGAAGCCCGTCACCAGCATCATCAGGATGGAAAGCCAAAGCACACTCGACAGTCCAAAACAGATCAGCCCAACACCAAAAACCGCCGCCGCAATGGGAATCATCTTCGTCAGCCCGCGTACCGACCGCCGCATCACCAGCGCCAGCGCAGACACCAGCGAGCCCACGCCCACCGCGCCCATCAGAAAGCCAAGTGTATGCGGGCCGCCATGCAGAACCTGCGCCGCAAAAATCGGCATCAGAACCATGAACGGCCAGCCCATCAGGCTCAGCAGCGCAAACAGCGAGAGTATGGTGCGAATCGGCGCGGAAGAGGTGACATAGCTCCAGCCCTCCCGCAGTTGCGCCAGCATGGTGGTTGTCGCGCGCTCTTTTTCCGCTGCCGTAAGCCGCATCATCAACAGCGACACAATCACCGCAATGTAGCTTACGCCATCGGTCAGAAAGCACCAACCCTCGTTGGTAGCGGCAATCAGCATCCCCGCCAGCGAGGGGCCAATCAGCCGCGCCACGTTTACCATCGACGAGTTGATGGCGATGGCGTTTGAAAGATCGGCCTTGTCCTCCACCATCTTCACCATGAAGCTTTGCCGGCCCGGCATGTCGAATGCATTGATCAACCCCTGCATCACGCTGAGCGCGAGAATTTCCGAGATGGTTACGCGGTGCGTGAGAGTGAGCCACGCCAGCACCAGCGATTGCACCATCGCCAGGCTCTGCGTCCAAACCAGCAGCGTGCGGCGGTCCATGCGGTCCACAATTACGCCCGCCAAAGGAGCCAGCAGAAATGTGGGAATCTGTCCCGCAAACCCCACCGTGCCCAGCAATAGCGGCGACTTAGTCAGCCGGTACACCAGCCACGACGTGGCGATGCGTGTCATCCAGGTGCCGATCAGCGATATGCTCTGCCCGCCAAAGAAGAGGCGAAAATTCCTGTGCCGAAGCGCCCGCCACGCGTGCGAGAAATCCGGCCGCCTACTCCCGGCTGCGCCGGTCTCCTGTTCTGGTGACTTTTGCGTCATGAATATCTATTTAGATGCACCCAATCGCCAGGCTGACTCCGCGATTCCCGCGGCCTATTCCCTGTTCCCTGATCCCTGTCTTTCTCACTTCGCCACCACCAGCTTCACCATCGTCGTCTGGTCCACGCGCGACCCGGCCACTGGCTGTTGCGCCACCACCGCACCCGGTTTCACCGGCGGCCTCACCGGCTCGTCCCCGGTACCCACCGGCCCAACCGGCACGTCGATATACGTCGGAGGCGCACACTTGATGCCCACCCTGGTTAACTGCGCTTGTGCGCTCACCACGGGCAATCCCGCCAGGTCCGGCATCACATAGCCATCAATGGTGTCGTCGGCCGGAGCGGCCACCAGCAGGTTGATGCTGGGCCGCTCAATTCCCTGTGCGTGTGCCGGCGGATCCTGCGCCAAAACCGTGCCTTCCGCAGCGTTGCCGTAGGGCAGCCGCGCGGTCACTCCCACTTCCAGCCCCACGCGTCGCAACATCAGCGCCGCAACCCGCTCCTCGCGGCCCACCGTATCCGGCACCTCCACCTTTTGCGGACCCAGGCTCTCCGAGACGCGCACACGCCACTCCCGCCGCACCACAGTCCCAGGCTCAGGCGACTGGGTAAGGATATGCCCCGCCGCCACCTCGCCCGAATAGTAGCGATTGTCCACGTTTAGGTTCAACCCCAGGCCCGCGGTCTCGCTGCGCGCGTCGGCCACCGTCATCCCCCGCAGCGCCGGCACTTGCACCTCAGCCCCGTGGATGGCGAAGTGCATGGTGGTGATGGCCGCCAATAGCCCCACCGCCACCAGCAGCATCACCAGCGACGCTACCTGCACGAAATTCTTCAACGCGCGGCTAGTCATTCTTCGGGCTCGCCACCTTCAAACACGATTTCGTACTCAACCACCGCCGCCTTCTCCAGCATCTTCGAAACCGAGCAGTATTTATTCTTCGACAGCGCTACAGCGTCCTCCACGGCCTTGCGGCTCAATTGCCCGCTCACTGCATAGGTCAGCTTGATATGCGTAAACACCCGCGGCGGCTTTTCGGCCTGCGTGGCCACGGCCTTCACCCGCAGCCCCAGCAGCGGCTGCCGTTTCTTCTCCAGAATCGACACCACGTCCACGCTGGTACATGCGCACAGCGCCATCAGCACAGCCTCCATCGGGCTTGGTCCTTGAGAGTGCGACGGGTCGGCGTCGAAGAAGACTGAATTGCCGTTCTCCGCAATCCCCTCGAATATTGTTGAGCCCTTCCATTCGCTTTGTGCAATCATCGTGCTTCCTTTGACAGCTGGTTCCAGTTATTGATGAGTATACGACGGGTGTATCTTTGATAAGGCTGGGAGGGATCATGGAATACATCGCCTACCTTCACAAAGAGAAGACTTCGGACTATGGGGTGAGCTTCCCAGATTTTCCCGGTTGTATCACCGCCGGTTCCAATTTAGAAGAAGTGCGCCGCATAGCCACTGAAGCCCTTTCGTTTCACGTTGCCGGTATGCGCGAAGATGGAGAGGCGATTCCCAAGCCCTCGACCCTCGACGACCTGGGTGGCGATCCAGCAATGAAGGGCGCTGTAGCTTTCCTCACCGAACTCCGCGAACCCGAAAGAACGGTGCGCATCAACATCACCGCACGCAAAAGCCAGATCGCGGAGATCGACCGTCGCGCTCGTGCAAAAGGGCTAACCCGCTCTTCCTATATTGTGCAAAGCGCACTCAAAGAGAAAGTTCTTTCACGTTAGCGAAGGGGAATAAAAACTCACGAACGTCAAGAACGCCATGTACACAATCATAAGCAGCGTGGCAATTTGTTCGCTGACCCAGGCGGCGAAAGACGGGCTGGCCACACCCTCCTTCACCTTCTTTCGAATCCGGTGCAGCAAAACCAAAGCTGTAATGGCAGGCATCAAGAACCCAAGCTGGACGAGGATGGCCGGGTAAACGCCAATATGCAACCCTCGCTTCGGCAAGAAGGTTAGGATCAGCGAGATCTCGGCGAAGCACGCCATAATAAATGCCCAGGCGAGTAATCCGTTCGACTGAGTAAAAATGTGTTTGTGCAAGATGGGGTCGTATTGCATCGAATCGCTCGTCTGCATTGCTCTGACCTCCAGGCCTTGAATTTAGGGCATTCGCAACTACGGGCAAGTATGACGCCGCTCGTTCCCAGCTTTCACCGCAAATTATCCGTCATCGGCTCCGGATGAATCGTCACCCGGTACACCTCTGGGCACCCCAGCTTGAAACGGTCCTCAAGCCCGGTGATCACCTCGTGCACCCGCTGCATGGTCAAGTTGTCCGGCAGCGTGCAATGGCAGCTCAGATGAATGTGATCCACTGTGCGGCCCACCACAATCTGGTGCACATCCACAATCTCGGGGAACAACTTGGCCGCCGATCGCAGTTCGCGCTCGATCTTGCGATCCTCCACAACCGTCTCTTCAGGCAGCTCAATCGTGGCCGGCTCGCTCTCAATGTGCGTCAGCACCGAATCAACCTCCGGCGCCTCGCGCAGAATCTCCGCTTCCATCGCAGTAACAAAACTATGCGCCGCCAGCAGGGTCATGCTTTCGTCCAGCTCCACATGCTGTTCCACCCGGAGCCGCCCATGCAAAGACTGCACGCTGAGTTCATGCACGCTTACGTTATTTCGCGCGGCCACCGCCCTCACACGGTCGAACACGCTCTCCGCCCTGTCCTCGCGGGGCACCGTGTGGATGACCACGTCGGCTTCCGGCAGTGCCCGGTGCGCCGCCTCCGTTGCGGCCCGTACCAACTCCCCGGTGTGCTCGAACGTGAACCCTCGCGGCAGCGCCAGCGTCAGATCGGCAAAGTAGCTTGC
>CAYWMR010000042.1:0-18781 GCA_964458965.1 uncultured Occallatibacter sp.
GGGGGTTCGAGTCCCTTCTTCGGCACCAAGAATATTTTACCCATTAGAATCAATCACTTACAAACAATAGGATCAATACAGCGCGGCTCCGGCGCGGTATCCGGGTTTATAGTTGGCCCGAAAGGGAAAATCCTCACAAAATGGCTAACCTCAAGGTTGTGCTACAGCGTTACGTCAAGACTGTTGATAAAGACTGGCACCGGGTCAGGGTTGAACCAGTCAAGACCGGCAGAGGCTTCACCAAGGATTGGACCGATCCCAAGACATATGGGCCCGACTGCGTGGCCCTTGGACCCTATAACCTCAAGTGGTATATGGGAGGCAAGGCTCAGTACACGCGGGTAGGAGAAGACCTCCAGGAAGCTCTCAACGCACAGAAGAGGAAGCAAGCCAATCTGGCCGCCGATGAATCCGACAGGGAGGCCGGTCGATCACCACGGGAGGAAGACCCCACGAGGAAAACTCTCGTGAAGTGGAAAGAACGATTCATCGAAAAGAAGCGGGACAAGCAGCGGGATGCTGAGACCATCTCAAGTTATGCGCACTTGATCACGGAGTTCATGGATGTGACCAAGCGCCGGTTCGCGGAGGATGTAACCGAAGATGATATGCAGGACTTCTGTCGAGCATTGAGAAATCGCGGACTCGCGGAAAGGACTGTTATGAACTACGCGGGCAGCGTCCTCACATTCCTGCGCTCGACCAAGGTGCTCTCTGCTGCCAAAATTGACGAGATCAAAGAAGCAATCCCCAAAGTAGTAGACCCTCTGCCGGTCGCCTACACCAAAGCGCAGTATGAGAGCCTCATGGCCGCGATCACTAACGAGCGGCACCGGCTGATCCTGCCAACCTCGCCGCATTCATCGAGGATCGGCCTTACAGTGTGCTCCTCATCCCTTGCGCTCATTCCTCCGTCAATATTACCTGCCTTGATAGGGCGCCGCGTCGTCCGGAACTCAACCGGCCTGGACGGGCACGGAGACTGGCATGACTTCGGCCGCCATTCGACAGCTATATTTGCTGTTTTAGATGCGGCGGCATGTATAAAATCAACTCAGCTGTCATGAACAACTTGGGACTGCAAGTCAGGTCGGCGAATGCGGGGGTAGGCGCGTACGGCATTTTAGAGCCGTCCTGCTGGTTGGCGCGCCAGGTCTGGACCTGGAGTGATGTACCGGCAACTTTGGCATGATTCGGGCAGATATGCAGCCTGACCGGTTGTCGTATCGCTGAACAGGACGCAGGAAGAGGCACAGGACAATGCCGGATTATGTCAAATTGGACGAGCGCGCAGAGCAATTCGCACAAATGTGGGCAATGGGCTATGTGGTCAACCTCTTGAAAAGGGCGGATAACGGCCTCGGCCAGCAGCAGTTGTGCTATTCTCACGGCCTTATTACAAATGCGCTTCGAAAGCTTGCGTATCGTCAGTCTGCCGGCTCGTGTGTCGTACGCTACTCCTATGGCGATGGAAAACCCGAAATGAAACTGTGCGTGCCCCATCTCGGGCCCAATTCTTTCCCTGGTCAGCGAAGGACGTGTCAGTTCTATGTAGGCCTCTTGGCCGGCCGACACACGGCAATGGAGCCGGGCATCGACTTTCACCTGCTGCTTAACGATGAGGTGAATCCCAATCAGCCCGGCTGGACGGACTATAGAGCCGAGAATGAAGCGTACGATCGCGCCACAGCCATGTTCAATGAGTTGCCTCCTGACTCAGCGATCAGGCTGGTGCAGACGGGATGGGTCCCTGTGGTGATGGGATTCTATCGGGCGTTTTTCGGATTTGTGAGTAGTCCCGCAGGGCGCCACGATGTAACGGTATTACCGGTTATTACCATCCCTAGGCCCAGGGTTTTTGTGGGACGCAACTTGTGGGATCAGGCTAAACGCCTAACGACCTGGGCTCCCGGCTTGTTCGAGCTTTCCAATAGCGAACTAACCCTGTTGCGCGAGGGTCGTTTGTCAGCGGGTGAACTTGCCTGCCTCAAAAAGGAATATCCGGCTTTGAGCAGTTCTCTCACTAACATTCAAGAGATGGCTATTCGAGAAGCGCCGGCCTTTTGATGGCATCGATCGACCTGGAGCTGGAGTGTATGTCAAACGCGCGACTCGCAGACCGTTACGGACTTTACTGGGAACTCGAGGTATTCCGGCGTTTGCAGAGCCTTGCGCCGGTTGAGATCAAGCCCTTCGGTCGGTCGCTATTTCTCAATCCGATTTTTGTGCCCGATGAGACTGAACCGGCAAAATGGTCGTCTGACTTCTACTGGGCCAAGGGCACCCTGGAGCGCCATAGCTGGCTAAGACGCATGGCCGAAGATGATTTCGAACTCTTTTTGCATCTCTGGCGCGATTGGCTGGACCGCGAGCCGGAGGAACGGATATGTTGGGCCAGGCGATGCGGGCTGTCGCACCAGTGTTTTGAGTCTGTTCTTCAGTCAATTGTAGATGACCTTAAGAGCCAGAACCTGAGGGAAAGGAAGAGGGCCGAGCCCAATTGCGCCCGTCGATTGATGCATTACCATGAGGCCAAATCGCGATTTGTACGCTGGGCGCTCCACCTGGAAGCAGGCAGGAATCCGCTCACAGCTGCGAATATCAAAAGCATTGCTTGCGACTCGGTCCTCGCCGGTCGATCTCCGCGCCCGGGTAAGTTCTATGCGGCTGAAAGGGACGGAACTGTGAGCGCGGTTATGAGTCTGGATAATGTACCCGGTGAGCCTGGCCGTTCTCCCAGTTCGCATGTTCGCTTTGTCAGTCAACATCAGGAGATGTTTGAGCGTTTTCGCGTCCAGGCGGAGATAAAAGGCTGGCGCTTTGATTTGGATGACTTCAAGGATGCTGTTCCTGCCGGCAATCCGCCAGCCGTCCTGGATCTCCTTGCTACTCTTGGTGGCAAAACTTGCATTGGCACACTGGTTCTTGTAGATCACCCCGGGCTGGAAGGGGTTTGGTTTGTAAATGTCCCGTGGAAAAACCGCACACATTCGATCTACCTGTATGACGATTGCCCTGACGCCCGTGCAGGCCACCCGGCACAGATTCGCTTACAGGAGGATTGTAACGGTTTGGTAGTAGCTAAACTGGATAAGCCCATAGGAGCGTGCCCAAGAATGCCTGCGGGTGCTGTAGCGGCAGCGAACGCGCCTGCCGCGCCGGTTGCGACGGAGGCGCTCGACGTTGCCGTTACTCTGATACCGGCCCCTCACCAGGTCTCTCCGGGACAGATTCTGGAAGCGCGCTTGTTCGAATGTGGAACCACAGATTGCGCATTAGTGTCACTTGGAACCAATTCTTTCTTCGGCCCGTTTCCTATCGATATGAGAGCCGCCAATAACCGCCACCCAAGCTGGATAAAATGCATGGCGCGAGTCGAGCGACGGATACTGCGGCCAGGTGGGCGGTGCGTCGAACTGAGCTTCGTAGATTGGATTAGTGATGACCCAACTTCAGTCCAATAGATCTCAGGCCGGCTGGCGCCTGTTTCTGGATGGCCTGTTCCCGGCCCGGGGCGATGCAGGTGTGCAAGGAGAAGGAGCATGACCCGAAGATTAGATTCCAGCCTTCCGGCCGGCGCCCCTGCAACTCGCTCGCGCGCAGAAGAACTGGAAGCGTACCTCGCGCTGACACGGCGGATTGCGGCCTGCAAGGACACCGCGCAATCTTTTCGGGAAGATGAACCGGATCGGCTCCCGGGAAACGATCTTTTGCGGGCAGCGGGAAGGCTGCATCTTGCAACCGACACACGGGGTGCAGCGATCTACGAGCGTGAGCTTTGGCCCGAGGTTTGCGAGATTTTGGGATACGACGCAGATGCGGTTTGCCAAGGCAGCTACGACGTGCCTTTGCGTCTCACGCAGCAGTTTCTCGGTAATAGCCAAGAGCCTCAAAGGGAGCAAGCGTTGTGCCTGGCCCACATGCGGCTTGACGCGATGTATGTCCAGAGTGCGCTGGCTACGGTGTGGCCCACTGTGAGTTACGACCTCGAGCACTGGATATTGGTGCGGGCCGGGCTGCTCGAATGGGACAAGCAGTTGCAAGAAGCCGTCGAGCACTCTGAGGTTTTGCGCAAAGCTCTCACCAAAGTTGTGGGAGAGAAGTTTTTGCGCTGGGATCCTTCAATTTCCGAATTCCCGGCGCCAACTCCGCCGGTCGATCAGTTTCCGGTTTGGCAAGGAGCGGAGTTGGCTGCAGCTAACACTTTCCCTGTCTTCACCTATCCCTGGCACGCGTTGCTCGTGAAGCGTTGCTTGCGGGAGCACAAGGCCTTGAGAGGTTATCGCGCCGAGTGGTGGCCTGAATTCGAGTGTGTTCGCGTGTGGAATAGAGACAACCGGGAGAGCGCCGGATATTGTTTCGAAGATGGCGCGCCCGATTCGCGCGTTCGTATTTCCGGCAAAGTCGATCTCGAGAATCTGTATACGCGCGTTTCCACCGCGGTTGCGTTCGTGATCGAAAGGAAAGAAATTCCCGACCCCGAGGGCGAGTTTGATCCCTACCTGGACTATCTCGTCAAACCGGTGCGTGGTGCGACAAACGAAGATCTCAGAACTTCATTTCGTGGCGATCATCGCTTCGCCGAGCTGCTCCTGAGTGATTTCAAACAGCGTGACTGGAGAAAATGATTTTTCACTGATAGTGCCTTACGCTGGATTCATTTTCTGGGCTTAACCGAGCCGAGGTCGCAAATCCCCACTAGATTTACCACTGCCACAGGTTCTCATACCAGAGAATCGTCATGTAATCTCTTGCCATTTGCGCGCAATGTGGTTTCGCCGGAACTTTACCGGGCGACTACCTGCCTAGTTTGTAATGCAATGCTAACTCCTGGCGTTCAAGCTCGGCTTGAGGACGGAGCACTGCGTGCCCTGGGTTTGGCGCCGACTGGACGCGGCTTTCGGATTGAGTTCCGGAGGTCATGGCTGCAGGACACATGTATTGTTTCTGGCTCGAAACGATTGAAAGGCAGAGCATTTCGGCTTCTCCAAGTGCTCTTAAACGCGTATCCAACGTGTAAAAGAAGTGTGTTATTTGACTACAATCCTGGATTGGTTGCGTCCAGACAACGCGCACGGACCAGACGATGGACATAGGCGGCTAAGTGGGCAAGGTGCATTGCGCGGGGATCGACGCGGCGCTGTGGCCGCTGCTACGCATGGGTGCTGAGAGCCGCGCCGGACGCTTTACGGTTTGGAGCAACGGCCAGTACCGGACCGATCCCATGCGACTGCGAGCGAAGTCGGGCTGAGGAGAAGCCGGCGGCGGCGATCGAATTCAGAAACAACGCACGATAGGTCGTTCGCACCACGAGCGGGCGGCGGCGCGTGCGTGCAAGCTTGCCTTTTGACGCGCGGAAATCTAACTCTGCCATGATGCCTTTGTCACACGATGCAGCAGCACATCCGCGCATCCAGCCCGGCGGCAGACAGCAAATGAGACCGGAGGAGCGCATGCGGCAGTGCTGCCGCACAACGAGAGCAACAACGCGGACCGAGCCGGGCACAGAGTCGTACCTGGCCAGGAGGCACGGGCGGTCCGGGAAAGGAGGCGCGCGGGAGTTGCCATGCGGCACTTTGGCCGGGGTCCGGAACAACCGCGCTCCCGGCACTTTCTCACACCGAGCGAGAGCGCGGCATCGAACGGCGCGAGAAGCGAACGGTGAGCGATGAAAGCCTGCAAAGCCAGTATTCCGGCTCTATGTGGAGTAAAACAGGCGCAGGCAGAACGAACGATACAAGCGAGGTGAATCGAGTCGTTTACTTAAAAATTGGGCCGTCTACTTTCCAAAGATGACCTTCGGTCGGCAGCCCGCTTCTTGGGTGATCCACAAGCCTCATCGAGACCGACTTTCGCTGGAGAAAAAGCTAATGGAACTCCATAGTTCTGACGACCCAGTAGCTCTGAGTCGAGGCAAGCTGCACACGGGTGAACACCACTTGAAGTTTCGCTTGGGAGAAATCGAATGCCGAATGAATTACCGAGTCGAAGGAATGCGAACGACGATCACTCGACTCGGCACCAACAAGGAGATGCACTAGGCTTCCGTGCGCATCCGGATGATCCCGTCCAATAAGCCGGTAAACAGGGATCCAAGGGCGAATCGTGCGGGAGAACCCTCCACACATTGAGGATCTCAACTCAACCAATGGATTTTAAGTGACTTTCCTTCCACCCGCATTCCTCACCCGTGATTGGCCCGTCGTAACCCGAAATGTCTGCAATCCACAGCGCGGTACAGCGCGGTAAAAGCGGGAGAAATAGGGTAAAACAGGGTTCGGTAGGGTGCGATAGGGTTTTGCTGAATTACTCGCAAACAGCTCTACAACATGATTTTATGCTGTCCGACAGTGTTTTTTCGCCCGCTTCAGGGCCTAGTCCCTTCTTCGGCACCAGTATTCGGAATTGCCAATCAATCAAAATCAACGCACAGTCGCATTGCGCGGGTCTTCGCGCTTGTCTATGGATTGGGCCCGACGCGGAATTGGGTCACGTAATGCATTAGGCCGAATATATTTACAAGCCAAATCACCAGGGCGATTACGACGACAGCATTCAACAGGCCTTTGATGGTTCCCTGCATGGGTATATAGCTGTTGATCAGCCACATCAACACTCCCACAACGAGTAGAGTAATTACGACCGTTACAAGCGGCATCTTGAACTCTCCTTTCTGGATGCAGTTTCTAATTCGCGATTGCGGTGCATCCTCCATTCCAAGCCGTTCAGATGAGACTGACTGTGGATGTGTTGCCTGTGGGACGCGAGAGGATTTTATGGCCTGGGCTGTGCCTATGGAGCAGCTGCGACTAGATGAACCACTCCGATACCCGGCAATGTGGCGTTTCCCGGCAACACTTACTCCGTTCTCGATTCTGTGAGCTATTTGATACAGCAAGCATCCCGTATGGCTCCTATATACATCAGATTGTGTTGGGTATGACCCTAGAACGGCACTTGCTTCTCCCTTCCCATTCGGTACCTGCACGATAGGTCCCCAGGCCGAGACGGAGAGGTCAAGGGCGATTTCTCGCCAGTGTAGCCAGTCTCACGTTGCGCATGTCTCGCTCATCGACGCGCGGGTGACCCAGACCCCACTTCCAGGAAAGCGAACGATCCAATGCAAACGCAACCGCTTTTTCAGGAGGCCCCATGCAACGAATCGATCCCAGAAACTTCGCAAGTTATTTCGAGAGAGCTCACAGAACTCTGCCGAAATTCATCCCGTGCTGGATAGCGGCATTGTCGCTCCTCATCCTCTTTGCCACCACCGTTCACGCACAGTTCGGCTCAAGCCTCTCCGGCACGGTGCTGGACTCCACAGGTGCAGCCATCCCCGGCGCAGTGGCAACACTTACCAGCAGCGCCACGCAGCAAATCCAGACCTCCACTTCAAATAGCACGGGAGGCTACCATTTCAGCGAGTTAGCGCCGGGACACTACTCCATTGCCGTTGCTGCTTCCGGCTTCAAAACCACCAATCTCACCGATGTCACCATCGAAGCCGAAGCGCCACGCAGCCTTGACGTGACCCTGCAAACGGGCGGAAACACGGAAACGGTTGAAGTCAAGGCAGATCAGATCGCTCTGCTGCAAACTTCGGATGCAAGCGTCGGCACCTCCATCGACGGCGAGGAGATTAAGGAACTGCCGGTGTACGGCGCCGACCCGTATGAGGTATTGCGTACCGCTCCCGGTATAACCGGCGATGGCGCGCGCAGCGGCTCCGGGCAGGCCCTGCTTCTTCCCAATGGTGCCGGACCAGGAGGCTCCAACTCCGGTATCTTTCAAACCGAGAATCAAATCCAGATTTCCGCGGATGGCCAGCGCCAGGCCGACAACAACTTCATGATCGACGGCGTCAGCGTCAACTCGCTCACCTACGGGGGCGCCGCTGTGGTTACACCCAATACGGAAGCCGTTGGGCAGATGAGCGTTGTGTCCACATCCTTTGATGCATCGGACGGCCACAACTCCGGAGCGCAGATCAAAGTGGTCACCAAAAGCGGCAGCAACGCGTTGCACGGTTCGCTCTTTGGTGTTTACGACGAGCCCGGCCTGAATGCATTCGACAGATGGGGTGGACCGTCAATGGCCCTGCCCACGCGCGTGGAAAACAAAGCGCGCACCTATGCTGCCTCGCTCGGCGGTCCCATTCGGAAAAGCAAGATTCTCTACTTTGCTTCCTACGAGGGATATACCACAGCCAATAACACTGAGGTATCTTCCTACGTGGAAACCCCGGAGTATCGGGCGGCAGTAGTTGCGCAGCGCGCGGGCGGAGTGACGGCTGGCATTCTTGGCAACCCCGGCGTAGTGCCCAGGATTCGCGATATCCTTACGCCTTCCTGCGCCGGGCTAACCCTCGGAGTGAATTGCAACCTCGTCACCGGCAGCAGCGGGCCCGCTCTCGATATCGGTTCTCTCACTCCCGGCGGAACATCGCAGATAGGCGTCTTTCCGTCCGGAGATCCAACCTGCCCTACCTGCAACAACCAGACGGGCGGCGGCCTGGTGGGCAATCCCGACGTTGAGAATGCCCAGCTCTATGTTCCCAGCCATAGCCGTGGCAACCAGTTCAACGCACGCGGCGACTGGTTTGCAACCTCAAAAGACCAGATAGCAGCCACTGCCTACTTCACAAAGCTGGACAACGACGGAACCACGGGCACTGCCGGCTCGCGCCCACAGGCAGACGCACCCTTCAAGCCGCTTAACTCCGCTGCAACGGCCATCTTCATTCACACCTTTGGGCCAAACTGGCTGAATGAAGCACGCGCCAACAGCACCCGCTTTGCTGAGAATGGCATAACGGACGCAGGCAATACGGTTGACTTCGGCATTCCCTATGTGAATGTGCAGACCTTGCCATGGGCTATTCAGTACGGCGCAAACTGGGGAAGCACAACGCCCGCCATCTTTGCGGAGAATACCTACGAAGTGCGGGACATGGTCACTCATCTCTGGCGCTCTCACGTCTTCCGCATGGGTGCGGAGATGCGATTCGAGCAGGACAACAACAACCTGTCCGGAGAACAGAGGCCGATCTATGCCATGCAGGGCCTTTGGACATTCGCCAACGATGCGGCGATCTACGAGTCCATCGACGCAAACCCCGCCAACGGAGGCACTCCACTTACACAGCGGTATTTCCGCTCCGACGATGTTGCCGGTTATATCCAGGACGACTGGAAAGCAATGCCCAATCTTACCCTCAACATGGGTTTGCGCTGGGAGTATTTCACTCCGCTGCGCAACAAGGGCACTGAGATCAACTACCCCGTCCTTGGCCCCCCGGGACAGGAACTGAGCGGGATGACTTTGCAGTTGCGCAATCACCTTTGGGACGCTTCGCCGCATAACTTCGCTCCCAAGTTCGGCTTCGCCTTCCAGCCCCCCGTGCTGAACAACAAGCTGGTGGTGCGCGGCGGCGCTGCAGCCGCTTATAACCACCTGGATGTCGCACTGTTTGAGAATGCGCTTGAAGACGGGCCGGGCGTCGCCAGCTTCGGACTTTGCTGCGCCGGTAACTCCGGCTCCTCAGGAGTTAAGTACGAAATGGGGACCAGTAACTCGCCGGCCAGCTTCCCGTTCAATCCCGCGCTTGCTCTTGGCGTAAATGCGAGCACTGGATTTCCCTGCGAATACGGTTCGACCCCCGGCAACTGTATTACGAATGCCGAGAGCTACGAGGTCTACGGCGCTTCCACAAACATCAAGCAACCAGTCAGCATTCTTTACTCGCTCGAGACGCAGTATCAGTTGCCATCGGGCATCGTCGTCGGAATCGGCTATACCGGCAGTGTGGGCTATGACTATGCTCGACTGGTCAACCAGAACTTCATTCACTCCCAGTGCTATCCCGCGACAGTGAACTGTGCCGGCGCAACTTCCCTCTCCCCGGTCTATGCCGCCTACTTCGCTCAAACTGACTCCCATCAGGCATACAACGCGCTCAACGCCAAATTCACCCGTCATGTAACCAACGGCCTTGACCTTTCCGCGTATTACACCTGGTCCAAGTCACTTGACCAGGTTTCGAACGGCGATCTTGCCGATGCCAATGGAAACCAGACCGACCCCGCCAACAATGACTCCGAGTGGGGCCCATCCGATTACGACGTGCGCCACCGCATAACCATCACCGGCGTTTATGAGCTGCCGCATGTACACTCCGGCAATGACCTGGTCAAGGCCGTGGTGAATGGCTGGAGAGTCAATGGCATCCTCACCGCGCACACCGCATTTCCATGGACACCGGTGACTTACAACCTGCAGACAAGCCCGTTGGTCCCCGGCGCAAATGTGGTCGGTCCCACACGGCCCCTGGCCTATTACGGTGGAGCGGGCACCAGCTGCTCAAACGGTGCTTTCCAAACAGTGGCAGCCTCGAATTTCCCCAATGGCGGCCCCACCTATTTCGAGATCACCGAGCCCACATCCGAAAACGCTCCTAACTACGTTCCCGGCATTGGGCGCAACAGCTTCCGTGGTCCGTGCTTCTTTGACACCGACATGAGCTTTTCAAAAGAAATAGCGCTGGATCGATTCGATCATCACTCGCTGCTTCGCTTCCAGGTGAATGCATTCAACCTGTTCAACATTCTGCAACTGCAGCCGATAACCAACGGCAATGCGAATCCCGGTGCCAATATCCAGAGCGCAAACTTTGGCCTGGCGCAGGGTGCCGATGCCGGGCGTGTCATCGAATTCGTGGCGCGCTTCCAGTTCTAAGCCCTCCCCCAACCAGCGTTCGAGGCGGAATCAACTTCCGCCCCGAACGCTTTTTTGATTGTTGCCAAAGAAGCCGCCGACCCGGTGAAAGCTGCCGGATGCGCTCGTCTCCATCCGGAGCAGCGCTGACTTACCCCGCCAAACCTTGACCATGAAATCCGACGCGCCGCATCGCGTCAACCATCTCTTGATTGCGCATGAATGAACTCCAAATTAAGCCGCTTCGCAGGTTCTCAGCCATCAGCACTGAGATGCCCTGGTCGATCCCCAGAACATCAGCGTCATACCATTTGGCTGCGGGATGGAAAGCGTCGACAAAGCCATAGCGGCCCCAGGCATTCCTGCCCCAGGTCGAGCGCATGCCGCGAAGAACTGCAATGCAGTCTTTGGGCAGGAAGGCCAGCGAACCCGCGGCGGCCGACGGAACCACGGTCCCATCCAGCGGTCCCTGCGCCGGTGGCCCGCCCCACGCCGTATATCCGCCGGCATAATCTGACGCGGTAACTCCCCAATACGCATCGTTGTACCAATTGGGATAGGAAAGGCAGAATGCCTTATGAGCGCGCGTCGCCTTGATTGAGTTCGCAAAGTAATCCGTGTACGCATCGTTTTTGTGCCGAAAATCGAACCACGCATGCGAGTACTGATGCGTGAATATCGGGTCGTTTCCGCTGATGTAATCGAGCCCGGCATAATGGATCGTTGGACGGGAAAAGTTGTTCCAATACTCCGCGGCCACCGCATGCGTGGGCGAGCCAATTGCCAGCAGGTAGATCATCATCAGCTCGCAATAGTGGCTCCATCGCGCATCCAGAAAGCCCGACTCCGGCTTCCACCCCATCGAAAAAGCTTTGCCGCCATTCAGCATCCACGGCCAATCCACGCGCTCATAGATTTCCGTAGCCAGTTGCTTGATCCGCGCATCCTCAAAGTACCCGCGCACCGTCAGAATCCCGCACAGCAGCAGCGACGAGTCGATGGATGAAAGCTCCGATCCGGGAGAGCGTTCTCCGGTCTCAACATCGGTAAAGTGATAGAAGAATCCATGCACCTGGGGCAGATGGTTCAGGTGCCAGTCCAGCGTGGTCCTCACGCGTTCCACGATCTGGTCGTGGGGCAGAAACCCCCGGTGATCGGCGATGCAAAGCGCCGTCAATCCGAATCCCGTCGATGCTGTGCTTGCCATCCTTCTTCGGTCGCGAGCGCCGCCAATTTCGTTGCGGGCTCGGTCCAGAATCTGCCCAGTCTTCGTGCTTGCCTGCTCCCAGAAAAACAAGCAGCCCTGCCGCTCCAGATCCTCCAGAAACGCCTCGTCTTCCTTGGACCGCCCCAACAGAATGTCCGCGGAATTGTCTGCCAGGGCGATGCCTGCAGGCACCAGCGCGCCGCCCGCCGCGGCTGCCATCGTGCGAAGTATCTGGCGTCGAGTCATCCTGCCGGTCTCGCTTTGGTGGAGCATCGATCCTCCTGTTCATACGGAGTTCCAGTCCGGGCGAACGATTCTCGCAGTTCGGCTGCTCTCCATTGAATCTATTGGATGCGCTCCGCACCACCGCGAAATCGCCGCCGCGAAATCAGCCTCCAGGAAACTCCGTTCCCCAGGCCGATCGAAGTCTTCGCCTCGTGAACCGACCCGCAGACATTCAGCCAGACCTTCTCACATCTGACTCGCCCGCACAGCCCTCGCCATGCTCTGATAAAGATGCTGCAAACTCCAATAATTAGAGCTAGACTGGTTGCCATCATGAACACAGTTCCCGCTCGTGGTGTGGCTATCTATTCTGCTGCCCTCCTCCTGACCTTGTCGGGGTTCTTCGCAGCATCCGCTGGCTCCCAAACTTCTCCGCAATCTACCCCCCAGCCACGCATTATCCGGCCCATTAACCAGTCCTCCATGGTCACACTGCGCGGGAATACCCACCCATTGGCGCTGCCAAAGTACGACCAGGGCCCGGCGCCGGCCTCCATGCCGGCCAGCCGCCTCGTCCTCGTCCTCGCCCGCAGCCAGCAGCAGGAGGCCGATCTCCAGACATGGCTCCAGTCGCTGCAGGACGCACACTCGCCCAACTACCATAAGTTTCTCAGTCCCGAGGACTTCGGTAATCGATTTGGCGCGGCAGACACCGATATTCAGTCGATCACAAACTGGCTGACCGGGAGCGGATTCGCCGTCAGCAAAGTGTCCAAGAGCCGCATGGCTATCGAGTTCTCCGGCTCCGTTGGACAGGTTGAGCGAGCCTTTCACACTCCCATTCACAGCTATCTCATAAGCGGCGTCCAACATTGGGCGAACGCCGCCGATCCACAAATCCCCAGCGCTCTTTCGCCCGTTGTCGCCGGCCTGACGTCTCTCAGTAGCTTTCGGCCCAGGGCGCAGTATACTCTCGGGCCTCGCGGGATCTTCGACAAGCAGCAGAACAGAATCCTCCCGGATTACACCAACTCAGACCCCTACGGCGACTTCTACTTCTACCTCGGCCCGGCAGACGCGGCCACCATCTACGACACGCCCACCACCCTCAACGCCAATCTCTCCGGCACCGCTTATGACGGCACCGGCGTCACCATCGGAGTCGCCGGCGACTCCAACATCGATGTGATTCTGAACGCGGAATACCGGTCCACCTTTGGGCTCGCGGCAAATCCCACGACAGTTGTGGTTGATGGCGCCGATCCCGGCGAAAATGGCGATGCCATCGAGGCCTACCTCGACACTCAGGTCTCAGGAGGAATTGCGCCCAACGCGAACGTGATTCTATACACCGCGGCCGGCACCGTTTTGCAGCAAGGGCTTTTTCTGGCCATGCAACGCGCCATCGACGATAACCAGGCCGACATTCTCAATGTCAGCTTCGGGGAATGTGAATCGGCGCTGGGCGCCTCCGGCAATCAGTTCGTTCAGAACCTTTGGGAACAAGCCGCGGCGCAAGGTATTTCAGTCATTGTGTCGGCAGGCGACAGCGGATCGGCAGGATGCGACGACCCCGACAGCCAGGATATTGCCTACCTGGGTCTGGCCGTGAATGGTCTTGCATCCACGCCCTACAACGTCGCAGTAGGCGGCACAGATTTCGATGTCTTGTACAGCAACTTCCCCAGCAGTTTCACCGAATACGTAAATACCACCAATACTCTGCCCAACCATCGCAGCGCGCTCCAGTACATTCCCGAGGAGCCCTGGAACGATTCCACCTATCCAAACACCGATATTTCCGCCAATATTGCTCTCAATCAAGACTTATCAAGTCCAGACGGCGATGACATTATCGCCACCGGCGGAGGGATGAGCACACTCTATGCTGTTCCTTCCTGGCAGTCTGGTTTTGCTTCCGGAGGCAATCGAAATCTGCCGGATGTTTCGATCCTGGCGGGCAACGGATTCTACGGGGCGCTGTGGAGCATCTGCACAGACCAAACGGTGAACGGATTCGCGGACTGCGCGGCAGGCAACACGGGGACGCAGTTATATCTGACGGGCATTGGTGGCACTTCGGCATCGGCGCCTGCGTTGGCGGGAATGCTGGCCTTGGCCAGGCAGATGACCGGGTCACGACTTGGCCAGGCGGACTATTTGCTCTATGACATGGCCAAGACTTCCTATTCAACTGTTTTTCACGACGTAACGGTCGGCGACAACTCGGTCAGCTGCGAGATTACCAATGGTGGATGCAGTGAGGTTGCCGCGGGCTATTACTTCATGAACGGATACAACGCAGCCGCCGGTTATGACATGGCCAGTGGTCTGGGAAGCGTAGATGCCAGCCAGATGGTCATCCACTGGCCAAGCCCGGGGTTGATTGATTCCACTTCGACCCTCCAGCTCAATGGCGCCACCACCCCTGTCAGCATCACTCACGGACAGAGCGTTCAAGTGAATGCAACCGTGTCCGGCGGCGGCACTACTCCCACCGGCGTGATCGCCCTGGTTGACAACCTCAGCCCTGCGCTCCTGCCCAATCGCGAAGGCATCGCCGACTTTACACTGGCCAACGGGGCAGTCTCGAGCACAACCACTTTCTTGCCCGGCGGGTCGTATGCTGTCTCTGCTCATTACGGTGGCAGCAGCACCATTGCCGAATCCGACTCCAACGCCATCTCGGTGACCGTCGCACCTGAGACCAGCACGACCACAATCACAAGTGTCACCTTCACCGACCCGGCAACGGGAATGCCCGCAAAAACGGCCTACTACGGCTTCAACGCATTCATCGATGCACAACCCTTCGGCAACAGTGCTTCGGCGGCAAAGCCCGACGGCGCGGCAACCGGCGCCATCACATTCATGAACGGTTCAACAACGCTCGGAACGGGCTCCCTGAACGCTCAGGGGACTGCTGAGATACAGACTTCCTTGCTTCCCGGAGGGGCCGACACTCTCACCGCGTCCTTTCCTGGCGACAACAGCTTCAAAGCCAGCAACAGTGCTCCTTATCCCATCACAATCCTACCGGCGATTACAAACATTGCTGCGTCTCTCAATTACTTAAATTCTCCGTTCTCTGTGTCTGCCAATCTCACAACAGACAGCGCCGGCGTTGCCCCCACAGGCACAGTGACCATCATGAATGGCGCAACTGTTGTGGGAACCGCGCCGATGATGGGAACAGCAGGCACTCCCACGTCTTCCGCCGGCGGAACGGCGAACTTTACCCCTCCGTCGCTCTCAGCTGGGTCTTATAACTTGACTGCGGTTTATGGCGGTGACACTAACTATGCCCCGTCTACCTCGGCGCCGGTTCCTTTGATCATAAGGTCAATTCAAGTCTCGATGGTCGTCATGCCACCGAACGGCCTCACTCCAATTAATCAACCAGTGCAGGTGACGATTGATCTCTACCCAGCCGAATCGGGCGGCCCAGCTCCCCCGTCGGGAACAATAACGCTCTCGTTCAACGGCCAGACGCTGCCCGCAGCGACGGTTTCCAACAGCGCCGCGAGCTTCACAATTCCAGCGAACACATTGCCAGTTGGGACAACGGTTGTTACGGCGACTTACAGCGGCGATCAATATTACTCGTCCAGTTCGAGTACCAACTACGTCAATATGCGGAACATAGGCACGATTCCGCCAATGATTACTGTTTCCGCGCCTGCCGGGACCGTAAATTACCCGGTTCCAGTGTTTGTGAATATAAGCGGACCGGGTGGAAGCCCCACCCCGACTGGTTCAGTGTCACTCATTAACCAAACCAATTACGGAGCGTCAGCGCCCTTAGTGCACGGCACAGCATCCTTCACGATTTCAAACGGCCTGGCGGTCGGCCCAAACATGCTCAATGCTTTCTACATTGGTGACTCGAATTACACCGATGGAACCGGCGCCGGGAGTGTGAGCCTCGCTGTACAGCCAGTAGCGCCAGTTATCCAGTTCAGCCCCCTCAATCCAACGATTGTTGCCAACCAGGCTCTCAATTTGACAGTCACCACGATCGGGAGCATTTACCTGGGACTAGCAACTGGCACCGTCACCCTTTCGAGTGGAGCGTACATGTCGTCGCCAGTTGCATTAAGTGCCGGATCTGCCAGCTTTACCATTCCAGCGAACACACTGGCGGTCGGGAATGATACTGTGACTGCCTCATACAGCGGCGACTCGCAGTACCTGGCCGCCAGCGGCACAGAGCCTGTGACTGTGACCGCGCCCCCCCCACCCAGCTTTGCTATCGTTGGAACCGCACTGACTCTGGCTCCCGGTGCGGCGACTGGAAACACCTCGACGATTACTGTGACTCCGAGCGGAGGGTTCACGGGCAGTGTGGCACTGACGGCGGCTCTCACTTCGAGCCCAACGGGCGCGGCGGACCTGCCGACGTTCTCATTCGGCACGACGACTCCGGTTTCGATAACGGGCGCCAGCGCCGGAACGGCTACGCTGACGATCACGACGACTCCGCAATCTACCAGTGCTCTCTTATATCCCAAACGGCCTGGGTTTATGCGCTTCGCTGCGGGAGGGTCGGCTCTGGCCTGCGTCCTGCTCTTTTGCACGCCGAGGCGCAAACGTAATTGGCGAAAGATACTTGGAATGCTGTTGCTGCTGGTTGGCCTAACCGGCGGGGTGTTTGCATGTGGAGGCGGAGGCAGCAATAGTGGCGGTGGGGGCGGTGGCGGAGGCCAAAGTAACCCGGGCACCACGCCGGGAACCTACACCATTACGGTAACCGGCACAGGTCCAGCCGGGACCGGCATTTCCGCAACTGGAACAATCACGCTCACCGTCCAGTAGCTGTGCCTGGCCAAGATGCCACCCGAAGACAAGATCGGCTTGGCGTTCGCAGCCAGGTGCATGCAATGCCTGCAGTGCCCCCGGTCCCTCGCCTTTGGGGACCGGGGAGGGAGTCCTCAGCGAAACCAGCACTGCATGCACTGCATGCACTTTCCCACCCCAAACAGCCATTTTGGGTGCGCAAAAGCGTACCGAATACACGTCAATAACGCCCTAATTCGCTCTTAGGCGGCCTTATCTCATCTCGTTTTGCTTATTTTTTCACTCGTTTGAATACACACATTTGCGAACACTGCGCTGTTCGTTTGCCATCCCACCGTACGCAAATCACCGCACACGCGGCGTCACCAATTCCCGTTCTTTGCCCCGGCTGCAAGAAATACGGGGTAGGATTGCTTCATGGGTGCACTCCTCGATGTCCGCGACTTGCATATCCGCTTTGGAGCGTCGCAGGCGGTGCGCGGCATCAGCCTCCAACTTGCCGAGGGCGAGGTGCTCGGCCTGGTCGGAGAATCGGGGTCCGGAAAGAGCGCTACTGCGTTGGCAATAATGGGGTTGCTGGGAACGGCGGCGCAGGTTTCGGGGGAGATTCTATGGCATAGCGGAGGCGAGGTTGTCGACCTGCTGAAGCAATCGCCTGGAGCTTTGCGGCGGTTGCGCGGGGTGGAGATTTCGATGATTTTCCAGGAGCCGATGACAGCTTTGAATCCGGTGATGACCGTAGGCAGGCAGGTTGCTGAAGGCTTTGAGGCGCATGCTCCCTCGTGGACGGGCCGCGAGGCGAAACGCAAAGCCATTGCCGCGCTGGAGGCCGTCGCAATTCCCGAGGCGGCGCGGCGCTATGGCGACTATCCGCACCAGTTTTCAGGCGGGCAGCGGCAGCGAATCCTCATCGCCATGGCGCTTATCAACCGGCCGCGGCTGCTGATTGCAGACGAGCCGACTACCGCGCTGGATGTTACGGTGCAGGCGCAGGTATTGGAACTGCTCAAGGACTTGCAGCAGCAGTACGGCCTGGCCATGTTGTTCATTTCGCATGATTTGGCCGTGGTGGGCCAGGTGGCCAGCCGGCTGGCGGTGATGCGCTCGGGCCTGGTGGTCGAAACCGGGGAGTGCAGCCGGCTGCTCACAAATCCAGAGCACCCCTATACCAAGAGCCTGTTGGCCGCAGTGCCGACGCTCCGAACCGACAGAACGCAGCCACTAGCCATGGTCGTCTGACAATTCTGCGTTCGCAAGTCAAATCTGCCTGGCACACACGCCGCCCCTCGGCGAACCGAGGGGAGCCGCATGCACGGGTGGGGCCGGGGCTATTCGACCGCGGCGATTTCGGTGGCGGTTATGGGGGCCGAGGCTTCTTCGACTGCCTCGCCCAGCACCTTCACCTTCACATGCGCAGTCACTTCACGGTGCAGCTTGATGGCCACGTCGTAGTTGCCCAGAGCCTTCAGTGGCTCTGCCAACTGGATCTTGCGGCGATCGACCTCGAAGCCCTTGACTCCAAGTTCGGCAGCAACGTCCACCGAGGTCACCGAGCCGAACAGTTGGCCGCTTTCGCCCGACTTGCGGGTAAAGATGAGCACGATGGGCTCGAGTTTGGTGACCAGAGCTTCGGCCACGGCTTTCTCCGATGCGGAACGGCGGGCAGCGGCGTTCTTCATCTGGTCGATGACGACCTTGTTGGCTTCAGTTGCCTGCATGGCCAGCTTGCGGGGCAGCAGGAAGTTGCGGCCGTAGCCTTCGGCGACTTTCACCACGTCTCCGCGGCTGCCGAGATTGGTTACATCTTCTTTCAGAATTACTTCCATGACAAATTCTCCA
>CAYWMR010000043.1:0-18751 GCA_964458965.1 uncultured Occallatibacter sp.
GTAGCCCCATCAGCGAGAGTAGCCCCATCAGCGAGAGTAGCCCCATCAGCGAGAGCAGCCCCATCAGCGAGAGTAGCCCCATCAGCGAGAGTAGCGCCGGCCTCCCGGCCGGCTGTAGCGCGGACGTCCTCGTCCGCGCCACCCCCTCACCGCCCCAGCGTAGCAAACATAGCCACCGCAGCCGCACCCATAAAAACAAACGTCGCCCATACCAGAGCATTCGACACCCAGCCGCTGCGATGCTCGCCCATAATCTCCCGATTGCGAGCAATGCGCGCAATGAGAAAGATCAATGGCACGGCAACCACGCCGTTGATCACCGCCGTCACAACCAGCGCCTGTATAGGATTGATGCCGATAAAGTTGATCATCAGGCCGATCAGCGTCGCAATGGTGATCACGCCATAGAATCCATGCGCGCGCTTCAGTTTCAGGTTCAGTCCCGCTCTCCAGCTCAACGCCTCACTCAGCGCATACGACGCCGATCCCGAGAAAACCGGCACCGCAAGAAAACCCAATCCGAGAATGCCGATGGCGAAGATCAGCTCCGCCAGAAACCCCGCGTGCGGAAACGTATGCACCAGTGGCTCCAGAGCCTTGGCCGCCTGCGCGGCGCTGGTAATCTTAGTTACTCCGTTCTGATGCAGCACCGTTGCGCCAACCACAATAATGCACCAAGCCGCGATCTGCGATGACAGCATGCCCAGGAAATTGTCGAGCCGCATTCGCTTCAGATATGGCTTGGTAACTTTCGCGATTCCGTCGTGAATCATCCCCTTGCTCAGTTCCTCTTCCACCTCCTCTGAAGCTTCCCAGAAGAACATGTACGGCGAAATCGTAGTCCCGATCACTCCGGTGATGATAAAGAAAAACGCCGCGCTGAATTCGATGTGCGGGATAAACGTTGCCTTCAGAATTGTGCCCCATGGTTCCTTGACCAGAAACACGGTGATGACGTAGGAAAACAGCGTGACGCAAAGCCACTTCAGAATGCTTGCATACACCTTGTAAGTTGTGAATACCTGAAGTATGAGAATCAGAGCCGTAAAAAACAGCACCAGAATCGTGAAATTCACAGGAACGATAAGCTGCGCCGCCGCGCCCATTGCTCCCAGGTCCGCGCCCAGGTTAATGGTGTTTGCAACCACTACCAGTACGAGCATTCCGTACAGCACTTTCTTGCTGTAGTGCTCCTTGACCACCGCGGCGATGCCTTTTCCAGTTACCGCGCCAATTCTTGCGCAGGCCTCCTGCACCGCAATCAGCATGGGCAGCACAAACAGCGCGGTCCACAGTTGGCCATAGCCAAACTGCGCTCCGGTCTGCGTATAGGTGGCAATACCCGATGGGTCGTCGTCCGCCGCGCCCGTAATGATTCCAGGCCCGGCAATCTTCAAAAACTCCTTGGTCCTTCTGCTGAATCTTGCCATTTGGGGAAGTCTATCCTCGCAGCCGAAAAAACTCCGGCGCACTTAGAGCATTTTGCACGTGCTATAGAGTCGATCTCCTCCTTGGCTCAAGGTTGCCGGTCGCTGCAACAACAGGTAGCGCCGGCCTCCTGGCCGGCTGTCGCGTGGACCTCCCGGTCCACGCCGCAAACTCTACACCAATAGGAAATACGCTCTGGAAGGTAAGATGCCTGGAAATGGCTGAGCGCTTTCCAGGCATTTGAAGCGTTACCGCAGGCCTACATCGTTCGTCGGCCGGTCACAAGCGGGCCACCGGTTACCTCCGAAATACAACTGAGGAAAAGAGTCAGGTCGCTTGACAAAACCAGGGAGTTGGAACACAGCTATCCGTTCCGGATTTTCGCTATTTCGGTGTAAGAAGCCCCTGATTCCGGGGGGCAGTCCAAATGAAGAAAAAAAGCCTCCTCTGGCTGCTTCTCCCTTTCATTTCGCTGAGTACACAGGCCCAGACGCCCGCCACCGCGCAAACCGCCCCCGAACCCAAGACCTCCGTCGAGTGGTTCCAGCGCGCCCGCGATCAGTTGAACCTGCGCATGCCCGGCTGCAAGCCCTTTCACATGAAGGTAACCTTTCATGCGTTCCCTGGAGTCGAGCTCCTCGACCGCGGAAAGAAACCAGAAATTCTGACCGGTGATGGCGTGTACGAAGAGACCTGGGTCGATCCGAACCATTGGCGTCGTCAAGTGACGCTGGCCCCCTACGACGCGGTCGAAGTGGAGTCCGACAAAGGCCGGAAGATGCAGGCCTCCTCCGACTACGAGCCAAGCCGTGTTCTCATGCTTCTCAACGCGCTTGTTTATCCAATCCCTCGCAATTTCGCTTCACGAGAATTTCGCGGCGAGGGCGCCTCCGGCTGGGCCATCGACCATCTTTCCAAAGGAGATGCCACACTGGTTCGCGTGGGCATGAGCTTCGGGCGCGATAGCGTGCGTACGAACGACGTTTTCTATTTCCTTCCGGACGGGCTTCTGGTCCTGAGAAACATATTCGGCCTAACGACAAGCTGGGAGAACGACATCCTCTTCGCCGGCAAGGTGGTCCCACAGCAACTGAGAATAAAGGCCGGGGACCGGGAACTGCTCACGGCGAATGTGACCATTGAAGGCGCAGGCAACGTCGATCCTGCCATCTTCGACCTTCCCGGCAGCCTGGCAGATCCCGGCACGACCCTTCGCCCGCTGCTTTCATTCGAGGTGAAGTCGAATATCAACTTTGCGCCCACTTGGGGGGCAGAGGACTATGCATCAACGGAGGGGGGAGGCCCCGGACCTCACGCAGGGATTTCGATTTGTTCGGTGCTCGATCGCCACGGGAGGTTCAGAGAGGTCGAATTGGTCGAAATGTTGGTCGCTGCAAACAAAGACGACGCAAAGGAAATCATGCAGCTCATGAGGGAAAGCCGCAATCCCCCCTCAAAGATCGACGGAAGCGCCTGTGAGCTAAACACAATCTGGGGATGGACGTAGCGCGGGCGGACACCCGGCCAGCGATCTCCCCTACTTTCCCACCCCGCCCAGTCGCACCAGCACCCCAACCCGCCCCACCCGTGGCATACCCAGCGTAGTCGTAGGCGTCTTCGAGTCTTCAATCTGCCGGTCAAACAAATTCTCCCCAGCCGCAAACACCTGAAACCTCCTTCCAAAATCGTGAGACCCATAAGCATCCAGCCGGAAGTACCCATGCAGCAGGTAAGCATTGGCGTCGTCGTCGAACTGGTGTCCGCTAAGTCGGCCCATCAAACTCACCGAACCCAGCGCCGCCCGATACGCGCGCACATTCATAGTGGCCAGGTTCCGCGCCACCTCGGGAATCCAATTCCCCACCAGAGCCGGAGTCTGGCTGTCGTTGGTCACCGTAGCGTGGGCGTACTGATAGCCGCCATCGACAGCCAGCCATCGCCGCGGCGCAAGCTCATAGTCCAATGAAACGCCGCGGCTCACAATCTGCCCCAGGTTCTCCCGCATCAGCAAAATCGGCGAGGACGTCGCGTTGGTCGTAACCGCATCGATGGGCCGGTTCACCTGTGTAAGAAAGTAGCTCGACCGCACGCTGCCCCAGTGCCACTCGGTGGCCAGCCCCGTCTCCCATCCCGTCGCGCGCTCGCTCAGCAGATTGCCATTAGGCTTGGTAAGCAGGTTCCCCACCTGGGTCGATCGGTAGAGTTCGTTGGCCGTCGGCGCTCGAAACGCCCGGAACCCCGACGCCGAAACCGCCCAGTGTTCCCTGAGTTTGCGCGACAGCCCCAGCCGCGGATCAAAAAATCTCTGATCGAACTGCGGCGGCTGGCTGGCCGACGGGACCCAACTCGATCCGCTCCGTGTCAGCGACTGACCGTCGTAGTTCTGGAACCAGTCCATGCGGCCGCTTGCGGTCAGCGTCCAAGCCTTGCGCACCCACATCGCTTCGGCGTAACCGGCCGAGTCGCGCTGGTGATCGTGCAAGTTCGTCAGCGCCGCGGGAACCACTCTGGCCACAGTGCTGGACGCGCCGTAGCTCTGTTCCCGATCCCATACGCGCACATCGTGCGTGTCGGCCCCCGCAACCAGCAGCAACCCAGCGCCCAGCGGCTGGCTCCAATGGGCCACTGCGCCCAACTCATTGTCCGGCGTGAGCGAAAATTTGCTGGGGACTTCGCCGCAGCGATACGTGCATTTCGCATCCCCGAAATCCGGCAGATTCGAAATGCTCGAGAACGTCTGCCGGAAGTGATAAGCCGACCCGTAAACCCGCATCGTCAGCGTGCCGTTGCGCGGCCCCTGCCAGTCGCCTCCGCTTGCATACCGCCACAGCCGCGTTCCATTAGACTGAAACGTAGTTCCATTGCCGCGAGCCTCGTTGAAGCCGCTGCCGCGCACAAAAAGCCTCAACGGCCCCTGCTCGCGCTCCCCCAGCAGAACCCCGTTCTGGCTATGGACGTTGCTCAAAATATCCACCGGACCACGCTGCGCCGGCGCCTCCTGAATATACCCATCCGTTCCCACCGCGCCGCCCGAGGCCAGCACTCCCCAGGCCCCAAGCCTGGCCTCGCCCAGCAGGCTGTCGTCATAAGTATTTTCCCCTCCAAAGCTCGACCGTAACTCAGCCACATTCGACCCAGGTCGCACCGGGACCACGTTGACCACCCCGCCGATCGCGCTCGATCCGTAAAGATCGCTGGCGCCCCCGCGCACCAGCTCAATGCTTTTGATTGCCAGCTCCGGCTGCTCCAGCCAGTGGATCGTCCCCGCAAACGCGTCGTTCAGCGGCACATCGTCCTCCGTAATCAGCGTGCGGCTCGCCGAAGTCGATCCCAGCGCCCGCAAGCTCATTCCCTGCGACGAAGGGTTGGCCACCAGCGCACTTGAGCGCCTGAAAAGCTCCAACCCCGGAAGCTGCCGCAGCTCGTCATCCAGCGTTACCGCAGCGGTAGTGTCGAGGTCTTTTCCTGAAAGCAGCCGGGTGGTAACGGGGCTCTCCAGCGACCCCAGCGGAGCGCGATACGCAGTCACCGTCACCTGTTCGGTGCGTGCCGCGGGCTCCAGCAGGACGGTAGCCCCACTGCTCACTTGCAGAGTCTTCCCGGCAAATCCCTCGGCACTGATCCGCACCTGGCATGGAGCCCAACATCGGAAAGTCAGGCGGCCATCTGCGTCGGTGCGTCCCAGCAGCTTTCCTGCCGCGTCCATCCCGCTTGCCCCGGCCAGCGGCGCGCCCCGGTTATCCTCCACCGTGATGGTCACCGGGGTCTGTGCGAGAAGCCGTACTGGGGCGCTCAAAATCCCGGTCAGCGCCAGCGCGCCAAGCATCGCTTTGGATTTGCTCCACATCATGAAATCCGCTGTCGGCAATAGGGAAACGGTGGTTCAGCAATTGTGACACGATGCTTCCGCATTTGCCATCCAGAACCCGCCCCGCCAACTCGCTCAGCGGCGCCAGAACAAACGCCCGCTCCGCCAGCCGCGGATGCGGAATCTCCAGTCCCGGCTCGCTAATTCTCACATCGTCGAACAGCAAAATGTCCAGGTCCAGCGTTCGCGGCCCGTTCGCGAATCCCGCCGCGCGGTCCCGCCCAAACGTGAGTTCCAGCGCCAGCAGCCCATCCAGCAACTCGCGTGGCTCCAGGCCGGTTTCCAACTCCACCACCGCATTCACAAACCGTGGCTGCTCGGCAAATCCCACCGGCTCGGTAAGGTAAAGCGACGACCTGCAAACCACCCGCCCCAGCGTTTCCATCCGCAGCGCCGCGGCAGCCAGCGTAGCCTCCGGCGCTCCAGCCCAACTCGGCAGGTTTGCCCCCATCCCGATGTACGCCGTATGCATGAGTTAAGGGTACTGTGTCTCGAGTCCGATGCTCATCTTATTAACGCTGTCATCCTGAGCGACCGGAGCGCAGCGAAGGGAGTCGAAGGACCTGCGTTTCACGAAGCCCGCGTGCCAGCGCTAGTCAAGAATTATGCTCCCGACTTGAGATTCTCTATAGCTAGTCATGGTCCTGATAGAAACTCTCGCGAGTAAAAGCCTCGTCGGGAAGGACGGGAATTCTGTCGGAGTTGGCAGCCATGGCTTCAAGGAATTCCTCCATGGACATTCTCGGTTCCCTTAGACGGAGCGGCTCAGGAGTACTGCGCACCGCATCGTCAATCAGGCTTCGCACGTAGCTCTCCGGCGTCATTCCGCGAGCCTCTGCCTTGGCCGCTACTTCATCCGGAATTTCAATCGTGACCTGCATGAGCTAAGGTTAGCAGGCCCGCGGAAAGAAAACCACCGAGCGTTTCCCTATTCGTCCCTTAACGCCTGCATTGGCTCAATCGACGCAGCCCTCCGCGCCGGAAGCAGCGATGCCGCCAATCCAATCACCACCAGCGCCAAAGCCACCACAACATACGTCCACACATCCAGCGGCTGCACCTCGTAAAGGAAGCTCTTGATCAGCCGCCCCGTGGCAAAGGCCAGCACCAGCCCGACGCCCAGCCCCGTACCCACAACTACCGACCCCTGGCGCAGAACCAGTTGAGCCACGCTCAGCCGCGTCGCGCCCAGCGCCATGCGTACGCCGATTTCGCGCCGCCGATAGCTCACCAGTTGCGACAGCACGCCATAAAGCCCAGCAAACACCATCGCCACCGCAAGCCCGGCAAACGAGCCCACAAGATACAACCCCAGCCTCTGACTGAAGGTGTTTGCATCCACGGTTTCCTGCATGGTCTTGAAGTCATCCAGCGCAAAGCCGGGAGCGTATTGATGGAAAACAGATCGCATCTCCTGGGCCACTGGAATGTTGCCCCGCGTTTTCACAATGAAGGTGACCACGGTCTTCAACAGCGCCTGGTAGAACAGCGAAGTGGTAGGAACCTGCTGCTGCGGGATCAGGATCAGCGGTTGAGGCGCGCCACCCACACTCTTGTCCACCTGGTCGCCCAGAATGCCCACAATGGTATACGGCTTGATCATCCCTGTATCTTTCCCGCCCAGGTCAATCTGCTTTCCCAGCGGGTCCGTGCCGTCAAAATATTTCTTCGCCAAAGTTTCATTGATCGTTATCGAGAATGGAGTTGACAGCACATCTTCGTCTCCCACCATTCGCCCCCGCACAACCGGCGTGCCGAAGGTGCGCGCATAGTCTCCGGCCACAGCGGTCACACTCGCATTTGGCGTCTTGGCCGGATCCTTCGCCTGGCCTGCAATCTCAAAGCTCGAATTAATACCCATACCCGACAACGGCGGAGTCGTGGCCATGGTCGCGCTCGCAACCCCGGGCAAATGGCGGATACGCTCCAACACCGGTTCGTAGGTCAACGTGGCAACGGAAACCGGAGCATTCGCGGTGTCTTCTGACACCGACATGGCAGAAAAGCCGGCCGCGTCCGCGGGCATCGCTGTGAAGGTGGTTATGTGCTCCGTCTCAAACCCCAGCCGCGATTGTTCCAGATTCCAAAGTGTGTGAAACAGCAGACCGGTTCCAATAAGAAGCAGCGTGGATAGCGCAACCTCGCCCGCCACCAGCCCGCCGCTAAGCCTCCCGCTAACCGTCCGCGAACCAATGCCCCGCGATGCCGCCTGCAGCGCCGCCTGCGGATTGGCTCGCGCTACCAGCAGCGCCGGAAGCAGCGACGACAGCACCGTGGTGACAATCGCTACTACCGCCAGAACCAGCACGATCGTCCAGTGAATGCCGATCGCGTCGCCCCGTGGAATGGTTCCATCGGGCAGCTTGTGCACCGCCACCATAGCCAGTTGCGCTAGCCCCATCCCCGCGCCGCAACCCAGCAGGCTCAGTGCCAATCCTTCTGACAGCATCTGCCCCAGCAGCCGCAGCCGGCTCGCCCCCAGCGCCGACCTCACCGCGAACTCCTGTTGCCGGCCCAGGCACCGCGCTATCAGCAGATTCGACACGTTGGCGCAGGCAATCAGCAGCACCAGCCCAAGCGCCCCCAGCAGCCCATAAAGAACCGGGCGCACCGGCCCAGTCAGCCCTTCCTGGTAAAGTCCGGTTTGGAATGCAAGATTGCTATGGCCCTTATCCCGGGGAATGTGCGCGGCAATGGCCTCAACTTCGCGCTGCAACTGCATGGTTGTCGCCCCGGTCCGCAGTTCGCCGATCATCTGGAAGAAGTCATAACCTCGATCCCTCAGCATCTCCGGCGAAGGCTGCAGCGGAAGCCAGATGCCCTTGCGCATATACACCCCCATCGTATCGGGGAATCGGAAAGATTCGGGCATTACTCCAACCACGGTGCGTTCCTGGCCGCTGATTTTCACCGTCTTGCCAACAATCTTCCCATCGGCATTAAAGCTGTTCCGCCACAAGCCTTCTGACAGCAGCACCACCTGCGGCCCGCCTGCCTGGCCCTCCGCATCGCTAAACCTGCGCCCCATCAAGGGTTGCGCCCCCAGCATCGAAAACAGGTTGGTAGCCACCCGCGGAGCAGCCACGCTGAGCGATCCATCCCGGCTCTCGATTACGCCGAAGTCCTCAGAGTAGCCGGCGGCCTCCCGCAGCAGCTTCGACTGCGCTTGGATATCCCGGAAATTCAGCCACGAGAGTTCCCCGAAGCCCGGCTTGTCCTGCTTGGGAGCAATGTAGACCAGTCGATCGGAGTGAGGGTAAGGAAGCGGCCGCAACAGCACGTTCTCAATCACTGTGAAGATGGCTGCATTCGCGCCAACTCCCAGAGCCAGGGTAAGAATGGCAAGCAGGGCCAGCCCGGGCGTTTTGCCCATCTGCCGCAGGGCATACCGCAGGTCTTGAAAAAGAGTCCGCATCGCAGCCTCCAGGCGCATTGTCTAGTAGAGTCTATCCAGCATTTTAATCCCCATAAGGTTCCCTGCGCTAAGTTCCATGTCTTCAGGCATATTCGCGCCGGCACCGCTGCCTTCAAGCCCGCCGCTGCTGTGCGGAATCGCATGCCGGTATTCGCAATTGAACATTAGGAGTGTGGCGCCGGCCTCCCGGCCGGCTGTAGTGCGGACGTCCTCGTCCGCGCTCTTCCAAGATGAACTACAACTTCATGCGGTCTAACCCCCAGCCGCTTGCGCCACAGGGCCTGCCATCCTCGCTCCAATGGCGGGCCGGGCTATCCATCCTGAGTCGATAATCGTGGTTCGCAAGGTTCCGGAAACATGGATCGGCGACTTTGGAGTGGCTATCAAACCCGCTGATAGCGCGGTACGCGTCAAACTCACCCGCCTCAAATTGCCGCCCCATAAACTCGAACACTGGGAGCCGAAGGATCTGCGGCTGTTCTTTATCGCCTTTTACAGCTCTTTACATTTACGGTTCCTTACAAATATCTGTCATCCTGAGCGAACGGGGCCCCGAACGTAGTTCAGTTCGGGGGTGGTGAGTCGAAAGATCTGCGGCTGTTGTTTATCGCCTTTTATAGCTCTTTACATTTACGGTTCCTTACAAATATCTGTCATCCTGAGCGAACGGGGCCCCGAACGTAGTTCAGTTCGGGGGTGGTGAGTCGAAGGATCTGCGGCTGTTGTTTATCGCCTTTTATAGCTCTTTACAAATATCCGTCATCCTCTGCATCCCGGTTCGTGCAACGAGCGCGCCCTCAATTAACCACAAATGCCCTGTGCCCCATTCATTCGCATGCCTTTCGCGAATGAGTGGGAGGCCACAACCCTCAGCCACCCCGTGAGTCAGGTGGTGAGTCGAAAGCCCGCAACTGAGCGCAGTCAATTAGGAATCTGCTGTCGTTCTTCGAAGAATCTGCACAGGCTGCGAAAAAACTCTCTTCCAGCGCAATTTGCGAAGGCTCTGTATCAGGGCACAACTTCAGTCGTGTCTCCATGGGCCCTCGGCCCACTCAAGTGGATGAAAACACGGACGCTGGGTGCCCCAGGACTCGATTCTGAGACCTGGGAGTCCACGAACCCATCTTCGTCTGCTCTTCCCTAGTTTTCGACCGTGCCGATAAAGCCAAGAGAATCAATCGAGCTTAACAAGTTGCGGAAAACTCGTTTCGGAAAGGCTCTGTATCAGGGCACAACTTCAGTCGTGTCTCCATGGGCCTTCGGCCCACTCAAGTGGATGAAAACACGGACGCTGGGTGCCCCAGGTCTCGATTCTGAGACCTGGGATTCCACGAACCCATCTTCGTCTGCTCTTCCCTAGTTTTCGACCGTGCCGATAAAGCCAAGAGAATCAATCGAGCTTAACAAGTTGCGGAAAACTCGTTTCGGAAAGGCTCTGTATCAGGGCACAACTTCAGTCGTGTCTCCATGGGCCTTCGGCCCACTCAAGTGGATGAAAACACGGACGCTGGGTGCCCCAGGACTCGATTCTGAGACCTGGGAGTCCACGAACCCATCTTCGTCTGCTCTTCCCTGGTTTTCGACCGTGCCGATAAAGCCAAGAGAATCAATCGGGCTTGAGCCCCTGCGGGATCCTTTTCGCCACCCACAATGCCTTTTCCCACAACCTCTCCATGCGGTCTCCCGGCGGCGCTCCTCCGCAGCCGGCACAATAGCCTACCCTGAGCGCACTCGAATGGTGCCGCAAGTGCCGTAGAATCAACGCTTGGCCTTATCCTTTGCGCCGCCTGACTTCTTTTTCTTTTTCTTTTCAGCCGCCGGCTTCGCTCCAGGCATTTCGGCTGTCGGAACGTGGTTCACAATCGTGGTCAAAATCGCCCGAGCTTCCGCTTCCATCGATCGCCCGTTCGTCGCGGCGCGGACCCGCAGGCTTTGCTTGACCTTGTCGTCGAGATCTCGAATCATAATCGTCGCCATGACGCTATTGTATCGCGCCAATTGCTAGCAGTGCTATCATTCTGGGCGTAAAAGCACGCCGAAAACGCAGAAATGACGCTGCTATTTGCGCTCATTTTCGCACGAAAACAGCGCTAAGACGGCCTTCACTCACGTCATTTTGCACGATTTGTCACCCGTTTGCCTGACGCGATTTGCGTACCCTCCGCGAGCCCCTTGTCACCAACCCGGCATGCGCATTGAACCACAGGCACGGCAGACAGTACCGCCGGCCTCCCGGCCGGCTGTAGTGCGGGCGTCCTCGCCCGCACCGCTGAAAGCTGAGAGCTGGAAGCAAGAAGCCAGCAGCTAAAACCCAGATCCCAGAAGCCAGCCCCGCCCTCTCTGCTAGCATCCCTCTTGGAGACTTTTCCTCTATGGACGCTCTTACCAGTGCGGGCCTCGGCGCCCGCCGCAATGAAGATATCGCGCTCGACCTGCTCAAATTCGTAGCCGCCACGGCCGGAGTGGGCCGCCCAGCCGCGCCCTCAACCGGATTCAGCGGCTCCGCCGCGCCCAAGCCCGAGGAGCACGTGACTCAGTTGCTCGAGCTCTACAGCCGCTGCCTCAAGGCCGTTGAAGGCCAGGGACCGGAGCCCGATGCAGCCGGAAAAGGGTTTGCGGCAGGAGCGGCACAATAGCCAACGATCCCATCCTCCGTGTCGCCGTCGCCGGAGCCGGTGCCTTTGGGCGCAACCACCTGCGCGTCTATCGCGAGCTCGAATCCGAAGGCCTCGGCGTCGCTCTTGTGGCCGCCGTCGAGCCGGACTCCGCCCGCGCCGCCGAAGCCGCCTCGAAGTATGCAATCCCTGTCTTTTCAACGGTTAACGAGTTGCTGGCGGCCGATCTAAAACTGCACGCCGCAACCGTTGCTGTACCCACTGTCCTCCATCACGCCGTCGCCTGGCCGCTGCTTCGGGCCGGCCTCGACCTCCTGGTCGAGAAGCCGCTGGCGGCCAACCTCACCGAAGCCGACGATCTGATTCGAATTGCCGCCAACGGAAGCCGCATTCTTCAGCCTGGCCACCTGGAGCGCTTCAACCCCGCCGTACTGGCCGTCGAGCCTAATCTGCGCCGCCCCATGTTCTTTGAGGCTCACCGGCTCTCCGTCTTCACGCCCCGCTCCCTCGATGTGGATGTGGTGCTCGACCTCATGATCCATGACCTGGACATCGTGCTCACCTTCGCCGCTTCGCCGGTCCGCGAAGTTCGCGCCGTCGGCCTGCCCATCCTCTCGCCCAAGGTCGATATCGCCAACGTCCGTGTCGAGTTCGAATCCGGCTGCGTGGCCAACTTCACAGCCTCCCGCGTCTCGACGGAAAAAGTGCGTAAGCTCCGCTTCTTCGAGCCGCGCCAGTACGTCTCCATCGATTACGCGCGCCGCGACGTGCTGGTCATTCGCGTCGATCCGGCCGCAAAAAACGCTTCCCAGGCCGACCTCATTGCATCGCTTCCTCCCAAGGTTGCCGCATTGCTGCCCCCCGGAATCGCCGCTGCAATCGCGTCAGGCAAAATCGACTTAAAGAAGACCGACCCAACTCTGATCGCCCAATTTGCCGCCATGGCAGGAATTGATCCGGCGCTAATCGCAAAGTTAATCAATCCTGCCGAACCGCAGGCGGGCCTGAGCTTCTCCAATCCAGCCGTTACGCCCGGAGAACCGTTGCGGCTTGAAATTCTTTCGTTCCTGGAATCCGTCCGCACCCGCCGCGAGCCCCGCGTCACCGCCCGCCAGGGCCGCAACGCGCTGGCACTGGCGTTGGAGATTCAGGCCGCAATGGCCGCCCACGCCCAACGCGCCGGCCTTGAAGACTTCTTCGCGCCCGGCGGCTAAGAGGGGTTCTGCCTTTCGCCGGCCGTACAGACCACCCGCCGCGTTAAAGTTCATCGTCCCGCTGGTCTTGAAAACGAGACATGAGCCACCCAGACTTAATGGTCAGAAATGGAACCTTCGTTCTCATCCAAGAGCTTTTTCCTTAGAGCAGGGTAATCAATTCCCTTATCCTCCAGAAGCTTTTTTTCGCACTCGTCCAGAAGCTTTCTTTTTAACGCAGGGTCATCAACGACATAGAAATACGGCATACGATTACCATGTTCGTCAATTTGGGCTTTATACCCCGTAATTTCTGGTACGCCGTTTACAACACAAATACGAAAATATCCCAACAGAATCGACTTGCCACTTACCTCTGCCAGTTTCTTGTATTTTCCTTTATATAGCGCAACTTTTATATCGACACCTCGCTGCGTTGGGTCCATGGATGCACGTATGACTGTAACGTCTGCGCGTGTAAGTCCGGGCGGAAGCGTGAACCATTTTGGCAGTCTCGAATCACTCGCTAAATAGTTGACTGAGTCAACACATCCGCTGATCGCAAAACATGAAAGACATATCGCAACGATAAGCAGATACTTCTTGGTAGATAGAAAGCATTTCAACTTTGTTGTCTTCATACAAGTATCTTCGTCGCACAATTGCGGGGAATTGCGAGCGGCTGTGACACTTTCGCAAGCGTCACAGCCCGGCTGGGCCACAATGCGATGGCGATTGTTTTGGAGATACGGGCCGCCATCGCCGCCTACGCGTAACGCGCGGAACTTGAAAACTTCTTCAAGCCCGGCACCTAAAGATTCAGCGACCTTCCCATTTTGAAAAGCGCTGGGATAGTAGCCACAACCAATCCAGCCACGCCTACCGAATAGGCCGCGGCCTTCCAGCCGGAAACATACCCTTCTCTGATGGCTAACAGCACCAGCAGAGACAACACCGGCAGGTTCAAGACCACGGCCGTTGCAACACCCGGCATATAGCTCCGCCGCGCCACGGTTAAGGCGACGTGCGGAACCAGGACGTTGGCTAACGTGACCACCATGCATCCAAAGGCCAGGCAGGTCCAGACGCTCTGCCTCCCCGATCTATCGCTCAGCCAAGTCACTGCGCAAGCGAGCAGCGACACGACCGCCGCGGCAAAACGGAAGACGCCCGGCGAGACGGGGGTCTTCCAGCAGCCCACCCGCTTCGCCCAATCAGGAAGCCAAATGGCCTCTTCCGTGTTGTGAAGAGTCAAGACAACCGGGAAAAGCCACTCCAAGTGCTGGAAGTTCATTTCCGCCCCCCAGGTCTTCAAAAGCTAGAAGCTAAAACTCAAGCAATCCCCAGCACCCGATTCAAAAAGCCCACAACATACTTCCAAACCAGGTAATACCCGGCCACAGCCGCCAAAAAGCAGGGCGCAATCAGTGCATACGGCACCTGGCAAGACTCAAACCAGGTCACGCCGCTCGACCCCAGTTGAAGAATGCCCAGGCAGCTTGCGATCGCGGTTCCCGCCGGCAACAGAACAAAAGGCAGCACCATTCCGTGAACCGCGAGAGGCAGATTGGTCTTCGCATGAGACCACAGCCAAAGCATATTCCAAAGCGCCCATGTGGTGGGCACCAGCGCCAGGGGAAACACCAGGCCCCGCTCAATGGGAAATGGAACATGAAACATGAATCGGATAACGATATATCCGATCAGCATCACGGGCAGGCCGAGCGTTGGGAAAAAGGCTCCAGCCAGAAACGAGCGAAGATAAGGATGCGTGTTCATTGAAATTCTCACTTTCTGCAGGCGCAGTTGCCCGCGGTTCACAGGTAGTAAAGAAGCACGGGGGCCAGCCCCGGGAAGAAGGCGACAAACACGACGACTCCAGCCCCCAGCGCCCAGTCGTACCAGGGCGCCTTCGCCGCTCCGGAGTCAAGCCGCCGCAGCATCGTGGGCCACAGATCGTGGCTCGGTTCCGGCTCGCCTTCAACCGGTGGCAGAGCTTGCTGCAACAGCTTCTTCATGCGGTCCTCGTCTTGTGTATTCATGGTCTGATCCCCTGTCTCTCAAGGTCCTTTCTCAGCAATCGAAGCGCGCGAAACACGCGCAGTTTCACAGCAGCAACCGAGATGCCTAGCGCCTCGGCCACGTTCTTGTGCGGCTCCTGCTCAACCACCGCCAACACGGCCGCAATCCTTAGCTTGGGCGGTAGCCGCTCAAAGGCCTGCGCCGTCTTCTTGCGAATCTCCGCGGCCACTGCCGGATCTGCCGTTGCCACAGCCGCAATATCCAGCGGCAATTCGTCGTCGCTCCGCGCGGTTCGCAGCCAATCCAGCGCAGCGTGCGTTGCAATGCGCCGCGCCCAGCCTTCAAATCCATGCGCCGGGTCGAACCGCGCATGAGCGCGATAGATGCGCCAGAACGTCTCCACCGTCAGGTCCTCGGCCGCCGGCGCATTGCGCACAATGCGCAGCACCCAGCCATAGACCGCGCGCTGATGCAGCCGGAAAAGCGTCTCGAACGCGTCCACGTCCCCTTGCCGGAATTCCTTCAGGACGTCGCTCGCTTCGTTCTGCATCGCTTTCTCCCTTGCCTGGCCATCCCCGTGCCGCGCCTTGTCGTGAAAAAAGAATCAGGTCCGTCGTTCATGCCACGGCGTCCATCGCGGAATCCATCGTGGAACATGCGCGCAAAATTGCGTATACTCCTGGCCGAAAGTTCTCCGCAGGGTCGGCTCCTCATAAAGCAATACAAACAGATGCATGGCCAGCCACACGCATAGCCCGTAAATAAGCACCTGCACATTGCCGAACACCAAAGCCTGGCCCAGAATCAACGACGCCACCGCAACATACATCGGGTTGCGGACGTGACGATACGATCCCTTGACCACCAGGTGTTTCGTCGGATAAACCGGCGCTGGAGTTCCGATACCCTGAATCGCGAAACGCGCAAACGTTTCCATCAGCAGGACGAATCCCACCGCCATCAACAAAGCTCCCATGACGCGAATCGCCATGAAGCCGGAATACGATTCATTCCTTCTCCACCGGCTCATCCACCATGGAACCAGTCCCGCCACCGTGCCGGGAGCAACGAAGAGAAAGATCCCGCTCCCCAGCAAAGCCATAACTCGTGCTCGAGTGTCGACGGTACTCATTCGTTCTCCCGGATTGCCGGTCTTTTTCGGCTTCTATCTATCCTTACGCCTCAGCCAGAACAAAGGTTACATCTTCACTCTCTATCCGTAACGAGGCTCTATCCGGGATCAACCTGTCTGGGCCCTTGCAACAAAAAGCTCTCGACGCCCGTCCCTCCGAAATAAAGCGATTTTCCAAGGCGGCATCCAGATTCCTGGTGCAGCTTGACAGCCGCTTCCCAAGACCTTTAGGGTTGGCAGGCTGAGGGTAGGTCAACCTTTTCTTGACCTCTGAAAAAACTTGAACGATTCAGCCAATAGGCGAGGGAGACAATGAAGAGTCTGGGATTGCAGAGAGTAACAGCAGGATTGGCGTTTTGCGGAATGACTTTGTTGGCCGGGGCGCAGAATGCCGCCAAGCCCGCGTATCTCGACACCAGCCTGCCGCCTGAACAGCGCGCTGCCGACCTGGTCCATCAAATGACGCTGGAAGAAAAAGCCACGCAGTTGGTGAATCAGGCGCGCGCCATCCCCCGCCTCAACGTGCCTTTATACGATTGGTGGAGCGAGGCTCTGCACGGTGTGCTGAACAATGGAACCACGGAGTTTCCTGAGCCCATCGGTTTGGCCGCCACCTTTGACACACCGGCCATCCACGAAATGGCGGTGGTCGTCGGCACCGAGGGCCGCATCAAGCATGTGCAGGCGGTGCGCGAAGGGCGCAACACATTCATGTCGGGTTTGGATTTCTGGGCCCCCAACGTCAATATTTTTCGCGATCCCCGCTGGGGCCGCGGCCAGGAGACCTACGGCGAAGACCCATTTCTGACTGGGCGCATGGCGGTTGCCTTTGTCACCGGCATGCAGGGGGACGATCCGAATTACTTCCGCGTCATCTCCACCCCGAAGCACTTTGCCGTTCACAGCGGTCCTGAGCCCACGCGCCATACGGCCGACGTCAAGGTGAGCAGGCACGACGAGCTGGACACCTATCTGCCCGCATTCCGCGCCGCTGTCACTGAGGGCAAGGCCGACTCCGTGATGTGCGCATACAACAGCATCAATGGCCAGCCGGCATGCGCCAATGACTTCCTGCTCAAGGATCAGTTGCGCGACAAGTGGGGCTTCAAGGGCTACGTGGTCTCCGACTGCGATGCTGTTCGCAATATCTTCAACGGCCATCACTACAAGCCGTCACAGGCGGAAGCTTCGGCCATCAGCCTGCAAACCGGCATGGACAACGAATGCATCGACGGCCCCATGAAGGTGACCGACGATCACGATTACAAGCCGTATCTCGACGCCGTCAAGCAGGGCTTCCTGAAGGAGAGCGAGATGGATGTTGCCCTCATCCGCCTCTTCACGGCGCGCATGAAGCTGGGCATGTTCGATCCCCCGGAGATGGTGCCCTATTCCAAAATCGACGAGCGGGAACTGGATAGCGCCGAGCATCGCGCCATGGCACGCAAAATGGCCAATGAAGCCATGGTCCTGCTCAGGAACGACGGCGTGCTGCCGCTCAAGGCCTCGGGCATCAAGATTGCTGTCGTCGGTCCACTTGCCGATCAGACCAGTGTCTTGCTCGGCAACTACAACGGCACGCCATCCCACACCGTGTCCGTGCTTGAGGGCCTGCGCAAAGAGTTTCCCGACGCAACCATCAACTACGTTCCCGGCACGCAGTTTCTGCTTAAACAGGCAGCGCCGGTGCCCGCGGGTGTGCTCACTACCGACGGCAAGCCAGGCGTAAAGGCCACCTATTCGAAGTTCGATATGGACAACATGGGCCCGGGGGCCAAGCCCCAGGTCCTGGCCACCCGCGTGGAACCGGCCATCAAGCTCTCTCCCGCAACGGTGCCTGTTGAAGTTCAAATGGACAAGCGGTTCGCGGTCCGCTGGGAAACGACTCTGACGCCCACCGAGACCGGCGACTACAACTTCGGCCTGCAGGCCAGCGGCTTCTTCCGCGTCGTGGTCGGCGGCAAGGAAGTGACCTCCGCATGGGACGCAGACAACGCGACCAAGCTTGGCCGCCTGCACCTGGAGCAGGGAAAGCCAGTGAAGGTCGAAGTGGATTACGGCATTGGTGAAAATGCCACGCCCTCAGCTCATCTGGTCTGGTCCATGGCTAACCTCAACCCCGATCCGGCCGCCGTAGCCGCCGCCAAAGCCTCCGACGTAGTTGTTGCAGTGGTCGGCATCACAAGCGAGCTTGAGGGCGAAGAGATGCAGGTCAGCGAGGAAGGCTTCAAGGGCGGCGATCGTACCAGCATCGATCTGCCCAAGCCCGAGCAGGCCCTGCTTGAAGCCGTAGCCGCCACCGGCAAGCCGTTGGTTGTGGTGCTGACGAATGGCAGTGCCCTCGGCGTAAATTGGGCAAGTTCGCATGCCAACGCCATTCTGGAAGCATGGTATCCCGGCGAGGAAGGCGGCGCCGCCGTGGCTGAAACCCTGAGTGGCCGCAACAACCCAGCCGGCCGGCTCCCGGTAACTTTCTATAAGGATGTCAGCCAGTTGCCGCCGTTCGAAGATTACTCCATGAAAGGCCGCACTTACCGCTACTTTGAAGGAACGCCGCTCTATCCCTTCGGCTATGGGTTGAGTTACACCAGCTTCACTTACAGTGGACTAACTCTTCCCTCAGACGCAGTAAATGCGGGCGACCCGGTGGTTGCAGAGGTTAAGGTGACCAACACCGGAGCGAAGGCTGGCGACGAAGTGGCACAGCTTTACCTCAGCTTCCCCGGCGTTCCCGGCGCGCCGCTCAAGGCCCTACGCGGATTCCAGCGCATTCATCTCGAACCTGGCGCATCGCAGAAGGTGCGCTTCGAGCTAAAGGCGCGCGACCTGAGCATGGTAACCGAAGCCGGAGAGCCGATTGTCGCCGAGGGCAAGTACACCGTCTCGGTTGGCGGCGGACAACCAGGGACCTCCGCAACAGTGCTGACCAGGACGTTCAACGTCAAAGGCACACTGGCGCTCCCTGAGTAACAGCAGGAAGCTCGAAGTTAGTACCATGACCGCATGACTTGGTAGTGGCCTGACTGTAGCGCCGTGTATGACATCGTCGGCATTGTCAAGGCATTTTTTACGGTCCTT
>CAYWMR010000044.1:0-18678 GCA_964458965.1 uncultured Occallatibacter sp.
CGATGCTGCCGTCAGGCGGGGCTTCAACCGTATCAGGTTGGGGATTGCCTTCGATAATATCTGTAGAGCTCAACGTTTTGCCTTCCAGGCGCACCGCGCCGAACAAACTTCCTATATCCGGACCGCTGAGGAGCCGATCCGTACTTCACAATCCACTGACGGGAGCAAACTACCCGCTGTGAGGCGATTCCATGCCGCAACCTGCCACTTTATGGCACCGGCCACCGTCCAGGACCCAAACAGCGCCGCGCTGCCGAGGGTATACCTCGTCTCATGGTAAGAGGGAATGCTGCAAGGGGTCAAACCGGCAGAGCGGAATACGCGTCAAAGGTCACCGGGAAAGGCACGTTACTGCTCAGTGACCTGGGGCCTGCGGACATGCGGAACGAAGCGGGGATCGGCGGCGCCGATGTGAGCGTAATTCTCCCGGGCCTGCTGCAGGCTCAGAGCACCATTGACGGTACGCCGGACGTCCCCGGCATCCTCGTCTTCCTGGCCGTCGTCCTCCCACCAGCACACCGGGCACAAAGCCATTGCGCCCGCAGTGTCCAGTGTTCTGCATCCGCAGCAGGGGCACCGAAAACGAGTTTGAGTGAGGCTCTCCACGTTAAGTTGGACGGGACTGCGGAACCGGAAGTTTACCCGAAGAGCAGTTTCGGATGAGATCGCGCCGCTGGCAAGAGTAGAATTCCGCCCCAGGAGGCAAATACCCAAAATGCCGCGTCTGAAAGATTGGTCCGATTTTCGATTGAGCTGCATCTTGTTGCCGGCATTGCTTTTAGGCGCGCAGTGCGTGGCGAAGGCCCAAACCCAACCGGCTCCGCTCAAGGTGGCCATCGTGGGCCTGGAGCATGGTCACGTGGAGGGATTTTTGTCGAGTTTGCCTCGCCACGCGGAGGTCGAATTGGTGGGCATTGCGGACCCCGATCCGAATCTGTTCGCAAAATATGCAAAGAAATACTCGCTGCCCCAAAGCCTGTTCTTTACCACCACTGAGGCCATGATCGAGGCGCGCCATCCGCAGGCCATTCTTGTCTACACCTCCATCGCCGGCCATCGAAAGGCCATAGAAACCGCTGCCCGTTACGGCATTTCGGCCATGGTTGAGAAGCCGTTGACCATCTCGCTCGACGACGCTTTGGCCATCCGGCGCGCCGCCCGCGAACATCATATCCATGTCCTGGTCAACTACGAGACCACCTGGTACTCCAGCAACAAGGCCGCTTACGACGAGGCGGAAAACGGTCGTCTCGGTGAGATTCGCCGTGTGGTCATTCACGATGGGCACAACGGGCCGGTTGAGATCGGCGTGCCTCCTGAGTTTCTGAGTTTTCTTGCCGATCCGGCCGGGAACGGCGCTGGCGCCCTGTATGACTTTGGCTGCTACGGCGTTGACCTGATGACGTGGCTCATGCGCGGCGAAACTCCGCTCACGGTAACCGCGGTGCTGAATCAGGACAAGCCGCAGCTTTATCCCAAAGTGGATGACGATGCGACCGTGGTGCTGACCTATCCCCATGCGCAGGCCGTGATTCAGGCCTCGTGGAACTGGCCCTTCGGCCGCAAGGATATGGAGGTCTACGGAGCGACCGGATACGCCATCACTGTCGGCAATGACAAGCTCCGCTTGCGCCACGAGCATGATGCGGAGGAGCAGTTGATCACGGGCGCGCCGCTCTCGGGACCGAATAACAATTCATTGAGTTATCTCGCCGCTGTCGTGCGTGGTCAGTTGGAACCCCAAGGTGATCTGACCGCGTTGGATACGAATGTCGTAGTTATGCAGATCCTGGACGCTGCTCGCGAGTCGGCGCGGACGGGTAGGACCGTGCGGCTGACCAAACTGGGAGAATGAGGCATGGGTTCCCGGTTTTCAATCCTGAAATCCCGGGAATCCCCCGCCGCAATGTTTTTTGAACCCTGATCTGTGTTCGCTGTGCACGGAGTTACGGCACAAACACATGTTGTGGGAGGCATTGGATCTGAAGTGACAGGCAATCAGGTGATACGATGAAGCGAGAGAGTGTCATGAGCCATAAGGAATTGCAGAAGTTCAAGGAAGCCGCTGCCAAGATCGCGCGCGAGCATGACACCCCCGCGAAGGCGAGGGAAATCCTCACCAAAATCGGCTACCTGAACCCAAATGGTGAAGTGGCTGAGAAATATCGTTGAGTGGCGCTAGTTGCCAATAGTCCTCGCATATCACGGATGTAGTTTCGAAGCCGCCCAGAAACTTTTGGGCGGTTCGCCGTTTCAACCAAGCACTCGCGACCTACGGCGCTCTTCTACTCGGCGACCGCTGGCCTGGGACCCAAAAAGGAAGACATCGAGCGCGGGGCGGCGCAGGTCCCACTCCTGAAACCTGGGAACCCACCACCGCGCATGTCTTTCTGATTCCTGATCCCTGTTCTCTGAGCCCTGCTTTTACGGCACAAACACATGCAGCCGGACATGCCACTTGGTGCTCTGGCCCGGCTTCAGCGTCACCATGCCGGTATCGGTCTTGCCCCATTCCTTGCCGAACGGGTCGCCGAAGTTGTACTGGTGCTCGATGGCCACGAACTGCTTGGTGGGCGGAGCATACATCTGCAGAGCCTTGATCTCTGGCGAGAACCCGATGATGTCCACGCCATAATGTGCGGCCGGATCGATCACCTTCACCGTGACCGTCTTGTCCACCCAGTTTAGATGGTTCCAGTTGTCGTCAAAGAACTCGGTCCCCAGCGCTTTGCCATCCGGAGCGCGCAGGTCGTAGCGTGTTCCGTCCACAGGCACAATCTTTCCGGTCGGGAAGACGTTGTCGTAGCCGTCGACCGCGGCAGTTGTGTTTGCCGGGATGTGTACGCGCGCCTGCGTACGGTCGCCGGAAGGCAGATTGAAGTACGGGTGCCAGGCGATGGCGATGGGCTCGTCTTCCGTGCCTACGTTCTTCGCTACGATGCTGGCGTCCACAGCTTCGGCGGTTAGCCGGATAGTGACTACGAGATCGGTTTTGGCGAGCCAGTGGCCGCCGAAATCCCCAGCATGGATGACGCCGGAGACCTCTTGGCCGCCGGGAATATCCTTCACGGTGACGCCGTCGGTTTTTGCTTTGAGAATGAGGCCGTGCATGGCGTGGCGCTCGGCCGTGGGCAGTTTCCCAATATTATTGGCCGGCAGAGTAATCGCATGACCCTGCCACTCGGTGGTGAGCGTCTTGCCGTCCGCGGAGAGCTTGCCGCGAATCCGGTTGGGGTAAGGAACCAGAAAGGCCGAACCCAGCCGGTAGCCCAGATTGCCGAAATCGTCGTCGTCCACGTCCAGCATCTTCTTTGAGCCGGCCAGGTCGGGCGACGCTAGCACGTCCACATTGCCCTTGCCGGGGAAGTTGGCGGTGATTTGCAAAATCTCCATGCCGCGTCCTGGGGCCAGCGTAATGCTTGTGAACTCCGGTTTCGCAGCCCCAGTGGCAGTGCGGGTAAGGGTAACGATCTTCTGGCCGCCAATTTCGGTCACGGCCTGGGCGTGGCCAATGAGAACGAGCGAGCCAGCCAATAAAACCGGCATGGCAAGCGGAAGCAGGGCAAGCATACGAACAACGATCTTCATCTGAACCCATCCCTCGAGGTGAAATCGGATTCTCCGCAACCGGCTCCGGCGTAGCTTTCTTCGCGCGCCAGGAAAACGTATTCCAGAGGCGATGCCATTCTACGCCAAGCGCCCGCGGGAGCGCTGTCATTATCGCGGCAGGCCGATCCGATAAGCTAATCACGGTGCGGCGAGATTGAAGCCCTCGACGAGGATGCGAGGCCGTTCGCCGCGTGTGTCGGCATTCTCAAGCTCAACATGAATTGTCTTTCGTTCGCCTGGCATCATGGCAACATAGTTATCGTCGCAGAGGGCAGGCAGGATGGGATCTCCAGTTCGCTCCCGGACGGCCTTTACGCGAACCATCAATGCGGGGGCGGCCGAGATGTTGTGAAGTTCGGTGGCGATGAACCACTGGGAGCCGTGGCGCTGTACATGCGTCTTAGCTTCCACCTTGACCGCGGGCAAATTGCGGATGCCTTGATAATCCTCTTCTGCGAGGCCGTGCAGGTAGAAGTTGGACGAGAGCGCCTTGCCGTCAAGCAAAAGGGTGAGCCGGATGAAGTGAGTTCGCGCAAGGCCCGGGGGAAACTCAAGCCGGAATGGCGTCAAGGTGCTGTCTTCGCGGCTATCGATGGGAGCGGTCTTTTCCCATTTCACTGAGCCGTCGATGTCCAGCACTTCGGCGTGCGCAGTGAGTCCGGGCCGATCGCCGTCGCTATAGTTCACCACTTCCACGGCGTTGGTGGCTGCGTTCCACTGAATATGCAGCGGCTCTGCGCCCTTTTTTGCGCCAAAGTAGCCGGCATCGGTGGAAAAAAAGTAGTCGTAGGTTTGCCATAACAACGATGGCCAAGCTGGATGGCTCATCCAAATGAGGAGCCCGAGGCGGTTTTTGCTTTGGCCTTCAAACATCCCGCGATACGCGTCGTAATCGACAAACTGCGCCAGGCTCACCCAGTTCGCGATATCATTCGCGCCGCCATATTCATGATCGACGGCGGTCGTGAAAGGATTCTGTGGATAGAAGTCGTGCAACGGCCATTGGCTGCCCTGCGGCCACATCGCCGAATCGGGCATGGTGCGGCGCAAGCTGTCCATATCCACCACGTTGGGCGCGCCCATCTCGCTGTGGAATTTCTCCGGCGCGTGTTCGAAGTAATACTTCAGTGGCTCGACGCGATAGGGGCCGTGGCCGCTGACGGGGCCGTCCGCTGAGCTGGAGATGTAATGCGATCCAGGCTCGAGTGTGGCAACAAGATTGCGCAATCCGTCGTCGATGGGTTGCGGGGGAAGTCCCTCATTGCGCCCGCAAAACAGGCCCAGTGAAGCATGGTTGCGAATGCGAATCAAATAGTCCTTCGCATTGTGGAGAAACAGATCGTTGTTATCCGGGTCGGGCCCGTCCCACGGGTTGGCGAGCCAGAAATCCTGCCACACAACCACTCCATTGCGGTCGGCGGCCTCGTAGAATGCTTCGTCCCCGGTCTGCCCCACCCAGTTGCGAATCATGTTGAAGTGTTCGTCGCGGTGATACCGCAGCGCTGTGTCGTACTCCCGTGAGCGATACCGCAACATGGATTCGGGGAATCCCCAATTACCGCCCTTGGCGATGAAGCGGCGACCGTTGATCCACAACTTCAGCAAGCCGCCGTCTTCAGAGTAAGTAAACTGCCGGATACCGGTCTCAAAGGAAGTTGTGTCGGAGACTTTGCCATCGACCAAAAACGAAAGTGTGACGGGGTACAGGTTGGGTTCACCATAACCCACCGGCCACCAGAGCTTCGGGTTTGCGAGCCGAAGCGCGGGATTGGTCAGGGGAGTTATCGCGACGGTCTTGATCTCGGATGCATCGAGTGTTACCTGTGTTTCGACTACGACAGTGCCGAATCGCGCCCGCAATGTCCCTGTGACCGGATGAGGCTCCAGATTGCGGAGCGCAGCTTGAATGGCGACATCGGCATGAGTCGTGTCTGGCAGCGGCAGGGTTGTAGTGACCAAAGGTTCTTCCAACTGGACTGTGCTGGTTGCGTGCAGCGATACGTTGGCCCAGATGCCGGTGTTGCGGCCACGGATGGTCGACATCCAATCCCACCCGGCGGAAGCGTGGTAGGTGGGATTGTCGCGGCCCAGTGCGCCGCCATTCACGGTCTCGCCTGCCTTGTCTTTTGTGCCTCCGGGATTTGCGTTGCGAAGAATGCGGACGGCGAGGGCATTGGTTGTGCCGGGATGGATCAGGGCAGTTACATCGAAGCGGCCGCGCATGTACCCGCCGTCGATGCGCCCGACCTTCTGTCCATTGAGATAGACTTCGGCCTTCCAGTTAATGCCGTCGAAGTCAAGCCACATGTGCTGCAAGGGTTGCTTGAATGCCGGCGCCGTAAATTCATCGCGATACCAGAAGTCCGCGCAGAAGAAAGAGTCGGAGACTGAGTATTGATTATCGCCGAAGTCGGGATTCGCGATGGCTCCATCGTTCAGGTAGCTGGTGAGAACCGTCCCCGGCACAGTGGCTATCATCCAATCCTTGTCTTGAAAGCCGGGCTCGGATATCTGGTCGCCGCCGGCCGTCACTAGCGACTCGCGCTGCACGCGCCAACCGCCCGCTGCAAGATTGAGCGTGCCGTCGAATTGTGGAGCAAGCGCCGGTCTTGGAACGGCAACTGGACCGCCGCGTCCATACACTTCGATTTCGCTCAGGATATAACTCGATCCCGGCTCGGCAGGCTTGGTCATAAGAATGCGAACATACCGGCCAAGGCCGGGCTGGGCCAGATGAATATCGTCTGTGTCCGAGCCAGGAACGGGAAGCGGTTGCAGCGTCTTCCATTCCTTCGCGTCGTTTGAAACCTGGATCGCGCCCTCGGCTGCGCGGCGAATCCAAGCGAGCACGACGCGGTCGAAAGTGCATTGCGCACCAAGGTCCACATAGACCCACTCTTCGCCGCTGCCCTCGCTCATCCATGCGCTTGTGAAACGATCGGGGCCCGCGACTCGAACCTCCTGGCCCTTGTCGAAGAGAACGAGTTCGGCCACTCCCCAGGCGTGGATGTTGGCGGCTGAAAGCTGGACGCGGTAGTAGCGGCTTCGCGAGGGCGCGGTAAACGCGATGGTCTGCTCGAAGCTGGGACCCGGAATCCTCATATCGGGCCACACTGTGCCGCTGGATCGACCCAGTTCCCTCCATGTCAGATGGTCGTCGGATGCAAGGGCGATGTAAGTCCATCCCCCGGCGGGAAGCGGCCCATAAATCTTGCGCAGGTAAAGATCGATGCGGTCCAGCTCAGGAGACTCGCCACCCCCGCCCATATCGAACTCGACCCATGGGTTCTCGCCCGCGACTGCCGAGACTTCGGTGGACGATGTGACATTGCCGTCGAGGAAGACTTCCCGTTCCTGCTTGCTCAGTGGGCCTTTGCTGCTGGTGGAAGTGACAATCCACTGCGGCAGAGCATTGTCCCGGATGCCGTCCGTTACCAGTTGCGCAGTCAGGTTGTAGTCATAGGCGCTCGATTGATAGGCGGGGCGGTGCAGCGCCAGGTTGTGATAGGTAGTCGAATCAACCACCAGCGCCGGCCCCATGTACTCTTTTGGATCGCCCGGATAAACACCGATGCCGCGCGTATATTGCTGCGCATGAGAAACCAGGTTGACAACCAGAATCAACAGAGCAAAGTGCTTCATGTTTTCTCCCGAACAGAATGGCAGGTGAAGAGGTGAGTGAGACACCATGACGAAGGAACCTGCTCCCAACGCCGGAGCGATCTGAATCTGTGAACTGGGCAAGTCTACCCCTCGGTCCCGCAGTCCGCAACATGCGGACGCCGGCGCTCCAGCCGGTGCGCAAGAACCATGCCACCAACGGTCCTGTGTGAGTCTCGAATCCTCGCCTGAGAGGTATTACTTAGTTAGTAAATAAGGGCAGTTACTTAAGTGCCATATTTTTCCTGGCGGGAAAGGGTCATTGACATTGCAGCGAACATAAGTCAATCTTCATTTATTGTGAATTCGTGTGCTTGCCTTCCCCAAGGATGTACAAGCACAAAGCAGGCATTGGCGGCGAACACCGCACTGTATTTCGGATGGAGCGTGCGATAGGAAGCTAAGTCCATCCTTTGTTGAGGTTAACCTGAGTATCTTTGGTCGACGCTCAGAGTAAGCGTTTACCAGCACTGAGCCGCGAGGATGCGGTTTCGGCTTCACCGGATATGCGAAATCGGCTTCTGGCCTTCGCACCGATTGGAACCACGAATTGTATTGCCTGGTTGGAACCTGATGGGATGGAGCGGCTTTGAGACTTCTTTTGCCCTTCCTCCGGGCTGCTTATGCAAGAGCATGAGGCCATATGTTCAACTCCACTGGTGGCAAAGCCACCATCCTGGTTGCCGACGACGACGAAATCAATCGCGAGTTTCTCGCTGAGATACTTATGCGAGAGGGCTACAGTGTGGTGCGCGCAGAGGACGGAGAGCAGGCGCTCAAAGCAATCGAAAGCAAACTGGTTGACCTGGCACTGCTCGACGTAGTGATGCCTGGAAAGACCGGGTTCGAAGTTTGCCGGGCAATCAAGTCGAGGCCGGAGACGTTCTTCACTCCTATCCTTCTGGTAACGGGGCTGACGAGAGTCGACCACCGAATTGAAGGAATTACGTGCGGTGCGGACGATTTCCTGACCAAGCCGGTAAACAGGCTCGAACTGCTTGCTCGCACACGCTCCCTGCTCCGCTTGAAGGAGTTCACGGACGAGCTGGAAAGTGCGGAGACGGTTCTATTCAGCCTGGCTTTGAGCATCGAGGCCAAAGATCCATATACAAAGGGTCACTGCGACCGGCTGGCCAAGTACTCGGTGGGCATAGCGGATCGTTTGGGGTTGCCTCAGGAACAACGTGTCGCGCTGCGACGGGCCGGAGTTGTGCATGACATTGGCAAAACCGCTGTGCCGGAACAGATCCTGGTCAAGCGGGGCCCGCTGACAGATTCCGAATGGACCGTGATGCGGCAGCACCCTGTGGTGGGGGAGCGGATATGCGCCCCATTGAGGTCGTTTCGCCTGGTACTTCCGATCATCCGCCATCATCACGAAAAGCTGGACGGATCGGGATATCCCGACGGGTTGAAGGGCGATCAAATCCCCGTGACTGCGCGAATTCTTCAAGTCACGGATATTTACGATGCACTAACGACCGACAGGCCCTACCGCGCCGCCCTGCCTCAGGATGTGGCACTGGAGATTATGCGCGAGGAAGCGCGGCGTGGATGGTGGGACACGGCTCTGCTGGACGAATTCGAGAGGTTCATTACCTCTTCTGCGCTGCCTGTGCAGGTGGCCAAAGCCTCCTGATCCCGCGCTCAGTTTGCTCTCCCGGTTGCCGCGCATAAGCGACGTTCCGTACTGGCGGGATAAGGGCGAACGTGTTAGCCTTGCTGCGTTTTGAAAAACTCCCGTCGCGCCGAATCAAATTCATTACAGTGCGGCGCTACGCTGAGAAAGCTGACAAGGTATCCGCTCATGATGAAGAAGTACCTGCCGATTCTGCTTTGCGTTCTTGTTTCCGGATTCTCCCCGGTGCGTCAATCCCTCATTGCCCAACAGCCGGCCTATCCGTTCAACGATCCCGCATTGCCGATGGAAAAGCGGATCGACAATCTGCTTTCGCTGATGACGGTCGACGAGAAGATTGACTGCCTTGGGACGCGCACCGGCGTACCCCGGCTTGGCGTCATGAACTTTGGCAGCGCCGAAGGCATACATGGGGTGGTTCAGCGGGAAGCACGCGGCAAGCGCCTGCCCATTACTACGACGCAGTTTCCGCAGCCTCCGGGAATGGGTGAGTCGTGGGATCCCGCGCTGGTTCGTCAGGCGGGGGCGGTTGAAGGCTACGAGGCACGCTTCATCACGCAAACCGCAAAGTACGACCGCCAGATTCTCATGCTGTGGGGACCGCAGTCCGACCTTGCGCGCGACCCGCGCTGGGGCCGCAGCGAAGAAGTCTATGGAGAGGATCCATTCTTCAATGGCACCATGGCGGTTGCCTTCATCAAAGGCCTGCAGGGCGACGACCCGAAGTATTGGCAATCGGCCGCCCTGCTCAAGCATTTCCTGGCCAACAGTTGGGAGGATCATCGCAACACTTCGTCGTCCGACTTTGACCAGCGCCTCTTCTGGGAATACTACTCGGTGCCATTTCGAATGGGATTCATGGAAGGCGGCGCCAAAGGCGTAATGGCGTCTTACAACGCCTGGAACGGCACTCCGATGGCCGTCAATCCAATTCTCAAGAGCATCGTTCGCGATCAATGGGGAGTGGATGTGATCTCCAGCGATGGAGGCGCGGTGAAGCTGCTTGTCGATCCGCGGCATCTGTTTCCCAACCAGAAGGCAGCGGTGGTTGCGTGTCTCAAGGCCGGGATCAATCAATTCCTTGAACGGTATCAGGATGAGGTCAAAGCAGCCCTGAAGGATGGGTCGATTACCGAGGCGGAGATCGATGCTTTGCTGCGCCCCAAGTTTCGGGTCACAATCCGCCTTGGCTTGCTCGATCCACCGGATATGGTTCCTTACTCGAAAATCAAGGATTCCCCGGAGCCCTGGAATTCCGACAAGGATCGTGCAGTCTCAAAACAGATGGCGCTAGAATCCGTAGTGCTTCTGAAGAACGAGAAGGCCTTTCTGCCTCTCAAGAAGGACTCTATCAAGTCCATCGCTGTTATTGGACCGCTCGCCGACCAAATTCACTGGGACTGGTATGGCGGAACGCCGCCGTATGCTGTTACACCGCTTCAGGGCATCAAGGATGAGGTTGGTGCGGGAGTGAAGGTCAATTACGCCGCGGATGAGATTGGCAATGCCGCTGTGAACGCTGCGAAGTCTTCCGATGTCGCGGTAGTCGTGGTCGGAAACGACCCAACCTGCGGTCCGGATATGGCCCACGACTGGTTCAGTACAGCAGCCGAAGGCGGCGGCGTAACGCTTCCGTGCACGGTGCCCAGCGACGGCCGCGAAGGGCGAGATCGCGAAAGCATCGATCTGGCGCAAGAGCAGCTGGTGAAGCAGGTTTACGCCGTGAATCCGAATACCGTTGTCATTCTGGTTTCGAGCTTTCCAATCGCCATCAACTGGACGCAGGCCAACATCCCGGCGATCCTGCACATGGCTCATGCCTCGCAGGACGAGGGAACGGCGCTGGCCAAGGTTCTCTTTGGCGATTACAATCCCGGCGGGCGTCTGGTTGTCACGTGGCCCAAATCCATCGACCAACTGCCACCGATGAAGGACTACAACATCCGCGACGGCCGCACCTACATGTATTTCAAAGGAGAACCGCTCTATCCCTTCGGCTACGGGCTAAGTTACACGACATTCAAGTACTCCAATCTCCGTATCAGTTCTCCGCAAATAGCCAAGGACGGCACGGTTACGGTGAGCGTCGACGTAACGAATACGGGCAGCAGGGCGGGCGACGAAGTTGTCCAGCTGTACGTGAAGCACCTGCGCTCAAAAGTGGAGCGCCCCGGCGAAGCGTTGAAAGGCTTTCAGCGAGTCACCATCCAGCCGAATGAAACCAAGACCGTTGAGACTCCGCTGAAGGCTTCGACGCTTGCCTGGTGGGACGAAAAACTTCCTGGATTCCGAGTGGAGGCCGAACCGATAAGCGTGATGGTTGGGAATTCATCGAGCAGCATCCAGCTGAGCACCACGGTGCACGTTCAGTAGCGGGACCCCGCCAACTTTCTGCGGGTTCGCAGCACCTGGTCTGAACTGCTCAGACCACGATGAAGATGAATTCTACAGTCGATCCTGCAAGCATCGAATCTGCAGAGGTGGACTTATGGATAAAGATCGAGTGAAGGGCAAGATTGACCAGGCTGTTGGAAGCGTCAAGCTAAAGACGGGCGAGTTGACCGGCAACTACGAACTCGAGCTGGAAGGAATGGGTCAAGAGATAAAGGGCACGCTGGAAAGTGCATGGGGAAAGGCAAAGGACGTAGTGGCCGAAGCCAACAAGGAGGCGGAGGTGCATCACGAGACGCGCATTGAAGTGGCGATAGAAGCTTCTGCAACGCCGATCGAGCCCGACGAGCGCAGGTAGAAAGGGCTTTCACAGCCGGCGGGGCTCGCTGTTATTCCTATCCTGCGGTTACGCTGTGCCAGGTGAACCAGTAATACCTTCGCCAGCAAAACATGCAACGCACGGGCCGCAACGCAAACATGCTGAGCAGGCTATCGTAGGAGCGCAGCTCCGCTTGCTTGAATTTAAGCGAATTGCAAAATGGGCACTCATGCCTTATCCAGAGCAATCGCGGCACCCAGCGGGGCCATGCCCTATTCGAAAAGTTCATGTCAACCACTCCTCGCGGCCGGAAACAAGGTCCTGTTGTTCGGTGACTCCATCCGCCGGAGTTGAGTTGGCGTTGAGCCAGGCAAGGCACGCGCGTATGCTTCCGGTAGCCAATGCCATCGTCGAATCCGCCGCGCCGTAGTAGAGGTTGATAGTGTCTCCGTCATCGCCGATTGTCTGGCCGCATGGAAATACAACATCCTTGACGTCTCCGCCGCGCTCATACGGGGCTTCAGGACCGAACATCCATGAGTCTCCGCGCTGCAAACAGACCTCAGGCTTATCCAGGGCAAACAGCGCCAGGCCCAGGCGGTAGATGCTTCCGGAGGCCGTTTGGCGCACACCGTGGTAGATTGTCAGCCAACCTTTTGCTGTTTCAATGGGAGGAGAGCACAGGCCAATCTTGTTTGCGTCCCACCATCCGCCGCGGCGCGCCTCCAGAATAACCTTGTGACCGCCCCAGTGGCGCAGATCGGGCGAGTAGGATATCCACATGTGCGCGCCAAGCGTCGTAACCGGCCGGTGGATCAGCGCCCAAAGTCCGCCGATCCTCCTTGGGAGCAATGCGGCATCCTTGTCCTCCGGTTGCATGATCACGCCATATCGCTCAAAGGTTTTGAAGTCCTTGGTCAGAGCCAGGGAAACTCCGGGACCGCCTCGCGAAAAGGATGTGAACGCGACGGCGTATTGTCCGAGCTCCGGAACACAGGTGATGCGCGGATCTTCGATGCCCCAAAGCTCTTCAGGATAGTTCTGTGGATCAGCCGGCAAAGTCGGTTGCGCGTCAATCCGCCAGTTATCGATTCCATTTGCGGAACGGGCGGCGCACAAGTGGGACAGGCCTCGCCGGTCTTCGACGCGACAGAGCAACAACGTATCTCCATCGGCCAGCTTTGCGACACCGGCATTGAAGACACTGTTAATTGGATAGGGCCAGTTGTTCTGCGAAAGGATTGGATTCGACGCGTAACGAACGAACAGAGGAAGCCCCGTATGCGTCTCAACATGAGATTCAGAGGAGCCGTAGTCTGCCGATAAAACGGGCGAGCCATTGGTATTCAAGAAGAGGAGCTCATTTCAAGATGCTGTTCCCGTGCGTTTGTCACTTTGACCTCGTGCATTTCAAGCAAGGCCATCAGGAAGGAAAGAGTTGACTCCGCTCCCTGGTTTTCATTGATGCGGTCGGGATGAAGGCCGTCTCTGGTGCCGCCCGTTCTTACGTCGTAGAGGGACACCTGCAGGTCGTTCTTGCCGAGAAACCATTGAAAGACATGCTGAGCTTCCCTGAGCCAAATGCTCTCTTCAGTCAACCGGTATACCTCAATGCATGCGGAAACCGTTGCGCAGGCCTCCACCGGTTGCTGATCGAAGCGCGCCTTTTCGCATCCTTCGACAAAGAAGCCATTGGATCCTATGGGAACGAAAATCTCCGCATCGTCACGGTGCTGCTGGGCAACAAGCCACTTCAGGGAATCCATTCCCGCTTCGATCATACGCTGATTGCCGCTTCGCCATCCTGCCAGGATCAAAGCCTGCGACAGTCTCGCGTTCGAGTAAGACAGGCTTTTCTCAAACCATTGCCATGTCGAGGAGTAAGTTCGCTCGTAGATATCGAGCAGCCGATTCGCGAGCGTATTGCGAACGGCCTGGATCGCCCTGTCTCCCGGGAACCAGTCCAGATAAGCTTGCATACCCAAGATGGAGAACGCCCATGCTCGTGGGCTGGTGAATGTCAGCGTTGCGGGGACCGCGGCTTCGAAAAGCCTGCCGGCCGCGCCTCTCAATCCCGCATCCCGCGAGTGACCGAGCACCTCTCCAATTGACCACAGCGCACGGCCATGGCTGTCATCGGACCCAACGTTCTCCAACCAACGGCGATCGTAGCCCAGAAAGTTTCTGAACCTCCCCGTGTCTGTGTTGAATGCCAGCCATAAAAAGGCCAGGTAACGATGCGAGAGGTTTGGGTAATCCCGGCTGAGAGCGTGCACCGGATTATCATCCAACAGAGTCGATACGATCAGCGCACGCGCGTTGTCATCTGTGGTGTAACCCTCGCTTGAATTCGGCACGGAAAAAATGGCATGCTGCAGAATGCCCGTGCCATCCGTCATGTTCAACATGTGAGAGGTATTCAATGGCGGCAGGCTATCGAGAGCGGTTACTGCACCATCATCGTTCTGTGTTGCCCTTGGATGCAGGGAACGCTCGAAGCGCGCACGCTGGAAGCTTGCCATATACTTGCGCGCGGTCTTGGGCCATATTGTCTCGCGTGAATGAAGATATGCGCGTTTCCGCATGGCATGGCGTTCCCCATCGTGATCCAGTAGCCGAAGCACCGCATCTGCAATGGCATCGGGACTTTCGAACGGCACGATCAAGCCCCTATTGTCAGCCAGCAATTCTTTTGCGTGCCAATAAGGGGTGGAAACGATCGCTTTTCCGGCACCAAGCGCGATGGCCAGGGTACCGGAAACGATTTGCGCCTCCTGCAGGTAGGGCGTTATGTAAATGTCTGCAGCGCCAACTTGCTCAACCAACTCCTCAGCGCTCACAAAGCGATTAAGCAGCATCAGGTGCTCGGCGACGCCAAGCTTTTCCGCCAGAGCCTGAAGCTCTTCGCGGTAACGCTCCCCGTCTCGCCGCCGGATGTGTGGGTGAGTCGCTCCGGAGACGATGTACACCACGTTTGGATATTTTTCAAGAATCGCCGGCAGCGCGCGGATCACGTTTTCAATTCCCTTATTCGGCGACAATAGACCGAAAGTCAGCAGCACAGACTTCCCCTCGGCGCCGAATCGATCCTTGAAGTAATTGGGATCCATGAATTGAAAATCGGGCACTCCGTGCGGAATGATATCTATCTTTTCGTTTGGGACCGCATATACCTCGCGCAGGAATTGCGCCGCCTGGTTGCTCATGACAACTACGCGATCTGAGAGCCGCGCAATTTCCTCAAGCACCATGCGCTGATTTACATCCGGTTGCCGCAGAACGGTGTGCAGAGTTGTCACCACAGGCATCTTCAATTTGCGCAGCAATGTGAGAATGTGCCGGCCCGCAACTCCGCCATAGATGCCGTATTCATGTTGCAGGCAGACAAGATCGTTGCCGTTGAAATTGAGAAATTCCGCGGCACGTTCATAGGAGGAGAGATCCTCTTGCTCTAATTCAAGGCGCACTTGTGCCGGGTACTCGTAGCTTGATTCGGGGTCATTGACGGGAATGGTAAACAGCCGTTCGCTGCCGTATTCGATCGCGAGCGCGGAGCATAGGTCGGTGGTGAATGTGGCGATGCCGCACTGGCGTGGCAGATAGTTCCCTACAAACGCGATCCGCGTAGGCAGTGGAAGGCGGGTACTTTTTGGCGCAACAAGTGAAGAGGATGGCGGTGAAATGGTCTCGGTTAAAGATTCACGATGATTCGGTTCAAAAAGAGACATATGATCCTGCTTTCGCCTTTACCTACGCGTGCATGAAGTCTCTATGCAGATTCATTCTCAGACTGAGTCGCTGGCCTGATAACCAGTTTGGAGTGCTGAGAAACAGCGAACACCTGGGGCAAAGGCGGCTCAAGAAGTAAACGCTCTCACGCAGGCCCTGAGATGTCTGACTCGATGCCTCGCGAGCATGCAACGTCATTTCGACGGAGGGACAGGCCCGCTCGCGGAGTGCTCAACGGAGAAGTCTTCAACAAAGTTCCGGCGAATCGTTTTCGTGCCGGTTGCCTTGATCTCAGGGATGCCTGCTGCATCGGGTTTACCGATTAACCGGGCCTCTGCCAGTCTGATGGCTCGCCGTGCGGCAAAATGTTCTTTGACATCGATTTTCTTGATGAGGCCCATTGCCACTCCAATCGTTTGGTTGCCCGCATGGACGGTGCTCGTCTGGAGCGAAGGCTGGAGGGCTGAAGGCGAGAATAGGAAGATTGAACCAGCTCTCCCAGCTTACACCCAAAGTGACTCTCGCGCCGGTGTACACCGCTTTCCGATGGGCGCATCGTCGTGTGCCATGCGCGGCGGCCCCGTCTCGAGGCCGCAGCGATTTCCCATTTTCGTTAGCGCAAGCTGCCTGTTGTTGGATTCGCCGGGACGCCGATTGCGTCACCGGATACAACCAGTTCCACTCTCCGGTTCTCTTGCCTGCCGGCGGAGTTATCGTTGGAGGCCACGGGCAACGTGTTGCCGAATCCCTTTGAACTCACTGAATTTGTCGATACACCCTGTCCCACCAAATAATCCCGGACAGAGCCAGCGCGGTTTTCCGACAGCGCCTGATTCATGTCATCGCCGCCAACATTGTCAGTGTAGCCGCCAACCTCAATGTTCAGGCTTGGATAAGCGATCAGGATCCCGGCAACCTTGGCTAGCTTCTCCCGCGCGCCAGGCTTGAGTGAGTACTTCCCAGTGTCGAACAACACATCGGACATGCTGACGATAAGTCCACGCGCGCTGTCGCGAGTGGCAAGTATCAGGTTTAGCTGCGCTGACAATTGTGCACGCATCGCGGCCTTGTCGGTGTCTGCCTGGCTTGCTGCCTGCTGCGCACTCAGGCGTGCCTTGTCTGCATCGGCCTGGGCTGCGGTGATTGCCACCGCCGATGCTGCCTGGTTTGTTGCCATGTCAGCCTGGGCCTTTGCCGCTGCAGCTTGTGCGCTCGCCGCATCGGACTGCGACTTTGCTGCGTCGGCTTGCGACTTTGCCGCGTCGGCCTGAGCCTGATCCTTGAGCTGCGTGGCGCTGTCGGCCTGGGCCTGCGAACTGGCCTGAGCGTCCTTCGATGACTGGCGTTCCGCCGCAAGGCGATCCGCATCGATCCTCTTGACGGCGATCTCGCGCGCATCTTCAGCAGTCTGGACTGCCTGCCTGGCGGAGGCAATCAGCGACTTCTTGTCCAAATCTTCGTGTATCGCAAAATCGTCGGTGGTCTTCATCAACTGGACTGCGTGCTGGTAGCTTTCGCCCGCATACTTTGCCGCACCTTCCGATTCGGCGATGCGCAGCGCATTCCGCGCTTCATAAAACTCCAGTGGCAGACGGGCACTCAAGACTACAGGATCAAACTTGTAGCCGGTTGGAAGGTAGCCCCCACGTTCCATCAGCTCATACTTGGCTTCCACCGCTTCACTAGTTCCCTTGGTCCGGTCGCCAATCACATTCTCGAGGATTACAACGTCGCTGGGCTGCCTGACCGCAAAGTAAGGCTCTGCGGTAACAATGAGGGCAAAAGACTGAAGATCTGTAGTGGCCGTGAGCTTGCTGCGTTCATTGGTGCCTACCAGCACTTCTCCGAGGTTCGATGCCCTGCCTTCCGGTGAAATGGCCCATAGAACGTAGGTGAGATACTCACCTCCGAATGTTTTAGGATTCTGCAGGTTTCCGAATTCCGCTTCCACTTCCATGGTGCCGCGCTTGCTTCGCACCTTGGCAGATCCCTCGGCTGAAGGCTGCAACGGGGTGCCGGCAAACAGCACTTCCGACATACCATTCCGATGCCCGTAGTTGACGGCTTGAACCGTGCGGCTGATCACCACTACCCGGTATCCGATTGAGGGCGCCGTGGATTCGACGACAACCGCCTGAGGACTGGCCAGGGCGAATGCGCTTAGGCTGAGGGCACTTACTATCGCTAACATCACTTTGGATTTCACAATATCTCCTGCAGGCAAATGTCTGTCGCACTGCTTTTTTCCGGCTGGGTTCTGTTTGTCTTAGGCTTTGCGGCGGCCGCAAGTCCATGGTTCAACTTCCGATTTTGAACTGTGTCACGTAGGTCAACAGGTTGAAAACTTTCAGCATCCACACCACGACGGCGATGACAACAACGGCATTCAAGATGCCTTTGATCGTTCCCTGCATGGGGATGAGGTTCACAAGCCATAGCAAAAGGCCGACTACGGCCAATGTGATCACGAGAGTGACGAGGGGCATAATACCTTCTCCATTTCAACGAAAGAAGCTAACTGGTTGCAGCCGAATCGGTCGATCGGCCCAGCTTCATACAGGGTTGTGCGCGTTTCCCGGATGCAGGCTGGATCCGACGCAGAGGCCGATGTTGCGCAACGCAAGTAACTAAGCGCTGCAGAAGTCGGATGGAGCTGCTTAGCTCAGGAGTCATGAGGGAGACGAGCGAAGCCAATCACCTTCAGATTGATCATTGCAAATCACTCAAGAAGAATCTGAGCTATAGTGCACGGAGCGCGTGCCGCTTAGAGTGGTTCGCGCGAATTCGGCGCGAGCCAGGCGACGGGCGTTTATGCCATTCCCGCTTTCGTAAATCGCCACAACTTCTACTGGCTCGGGGTTTGGCTGATGGTGGATTTTGCAGGCTGATCTGAATTTACTTTTGCGGGGCTGGCCACCGGCGGTTGAGCGCTTGGTGGAAGCGGTGCGCCGGTGGGATAGAGCAGAATTTGAATCGAGCCCCAATCCGCGTCCGTGCTTGCTCCGGCCTGCTTACCTAATCCCAGCGTCTTTAGCTGGCTATCGTCGAATGCATAGTTCTCGGTCAGGTACTCGCGCACTACCATTGCCCTTGCCTGTGTAAGGGTCAGATCCTTCTGCGCGTCGCCTTCCATGCCGGTCGAAACTACAACCACTGCAAATCCAAATTGGTTCCTGGCCAGAAACTCGCCGGCGGAATTGAGGGTTTTCTGATGCGTCAGCTTGGCAGAATCGCGAGCATCGAATAGCTGTTTCGCTGTAAAGGTGAACGACTTCAGAGGCGCATCCTGCGGGAGCGCGCTGATAGCATTTGCTTCGAGATCATTAGAATC
>CAYWMR010000045.1:0-17488 GCA_964458965.1 uncultured Occallatibacter sp.
GGCCGTTGACACATTGGGGTCTTGTTAACCGTTTCTACGGTCCGCTGTTTGAAGTGAACGGTGGCGGAGTCAGCGTCTTGACGCTGGCCGACACACTCGTTCTAGCCGCCATCGTCTACGCAGTCTACCGGCACTCGGCTGAAAAACGCAGACGGCAGACCGTGCTCGAACAGGAGTTCAAGAGCGCGCGAGAGGTGCAGCAGGTCCTCATTCCCGAAACCGTCCCTACTATTCCCGGGTTCGCGCTCACCAGCGCCTATCGTCCAGCGCAGGAGGTAGGCGGCGACTTCTTCCAGATCATTCCGCTTGAAGACGAATCGACTCTTATCGTTCTGGGCGATGTGAGCGGCAAGGGACTGAAGGCCGCGATGGCGGTATCTCTGATCGTCGGAGTGGTCCATACGCTGGCAGAGGGGATGCCGAGTCCCGGCCGGCTGCTGACTCTGCTGAACCGCCGGCTGACCGGACGATTGCAAGGCGGGTTCACCACTTGCGTAGCCTTGCGGATTGAACCAGACGGCTCCGGCAGACTGGCCAGCGCAGGCCACCCCGGCCCCTATTTGAACGGCCGGGAGTTCAATTTGCCGGGCGCGCTTCCGCTGGGCCTGTCGCCCGCTACCACCTACGTCGATTTTCCTTTCTTTCTCGACGTTGACGATCACCTTTCGTTATTTACCGATGGCCTTCTCGAAGCCAGAAGCCCATCGGGCGAGGTATTCAGCTTCGAGCGGCTGAAGAGGCTGTTCGCATCCAGGCCCACCGCGACAGAAGCGACACAGGCGGCAGTAAATTTTGGCCAGGACGACGATATCACCGTGGTAACTCTCACCCGGCTGGCGACAGGCAAAGTCTCCACCGCGACCTTTGCCGCGCCGGTGGGATTGTAAGTGGATGCGGAGCAGTTACCCCTTTTGACTTACCCCTGAAAAACGACTCAACGCCGATATCGTTTCAAAACGGTAACTGAGGGCTCAGGCTGAATTGGCGAGGGAGGGGAACCGCCGGCGGCACTTGATGACAAGTTACCCGGCGATACAGGAAGATGCTTTCTGGCTAACTTCGCCGGATATAGAGTGCAGGGCGTCGAGGCAGTTTGCATCGAGCTTGCCTGGAGAGTCGCCATGCAGCATATCCATGGCCTGCGCGTGACTGTATCCGCCGCGGTAGGGACGATCTTCAGTGAGAGCTCCGTACATGTCTGCCACGGCCAGGATGCGCGCCTCAAGCGAGAGTTCTTCCGCGCGCAGTCCATTGGGATACCCTGAGCCATCGAGCTTCTCGTGATGCGCGCCGGCCACGTACGCCAGTTCGGTGAACTGTCTCACACGCCTGAGAATCGCGATCGTAAGGGCCGGGTGCTCTTGCATGATGGACCACTCCGCGCTATCGAGCTTGCCGGGCTTGTCGAGGATTGAATTGGGGACGCGCAGTTTTCCCAAATCGTGCAGCAGGGCGGCGCGATGCAGCATCTGCCTGCGTTCGGAATTGAGTCCCATTTGCGTGCCGATGGCGGAGGCTACGGACGTAACGCCAACACAATGGCTGAAAGTGTAGTGCGATTTTGCGTCGACCACTTCAGCGAATGCCTCGCAGATTGAGTCGATGTGCGAGGCGCTGAGGCGGGCTGCCCGGGCCGGCGCAAGGTCAAGCACGGCAGACCAGGCAGACGACTCAGTGTGCGAAGGTCTTTGTCCGGAATTGGGAAGGCACATCGACCAAAGCGCTCCGCGGCTGTGCAACGATTCCGCGGCCGCTACCACCTGCGGATCGAACCAGCGTCCGCTGCGTTCGCGCAGAGCCAGCATGGCTTGAACGGGGCTGCGCTCAAACGCGAACAGATCGAGATGCTGCGCAACCGCCATCACCCGGGCCAGCGCCGAAATGGATGTTCCGCGAGAACGTTCCGGATAGCCGCTCCCGTCCCAATGCTCATCGAGCGAACGAACGGCCTCTGCGGTTTGCTCACGCATGCCGATCTTGCGCACGATGCTTGCGCCGCGATCGCAGCGAAGCTGGATCATCTCGTAGTTGTTGCGGTTTTGCGTAAGCGCGATGTGGAGAATACGGCCAACCTTGCGCAGCGGGCCGCGGTTGGGCAACACATTGTCCCAAAGAAGGTGAAGCGCGGCAAAACTTGGTTGAAGCGGGCGGGTCCAGTCTTCAAGCTTCGCGCCGGATTTCACTGCTCGATCGTCGCCGCCGCCGATAATCTGGCACATGCGGCCGGAATTGCTGCTGCAACCAACGTCTTTGAGCAGAAGCGCATGATAAAGATCGGCGAGTTCAAGATCGGAGAAGCCGAGCTCGCGGCCCAGCCGCATGCCGAGCAGGCAACAGCGTAAAGCATGGCCGGGAACCGCGCCTTCGGTAAGATCGAGTGCGAATGAAAGCGCGGAGATGATTTCGGCAAGCGACGGCGCACCGGCATCCGCAGAGGCCGCCTGCACGGTTTCGAGTTTGAGACTGGTTCCGGGCATTGGCTTATCGCTGAAGACCGGGCGAGCTATCAGCTGGATGATTGAGAAGACAGTTTACGCAGAGATTGGTTAGCGGGGCGATACAACTTTCGCGGCAGGCCTGTCTATCGGGCTCCGCTATCGCAAACCTTGCGCATTTTTCAAAATCGAATTAGTGCATGCCGCCGCCTGCGGCACCCTGGCCGGGTTTGTTCTTGCTCAGCAGGAAGGCCAGCACCACCAAACCAATGGACATATAAGAGAGTTCCATATACACGTCTTGATAGCCCTGCACCGCGGCCTGAAGGTTGAGCTGGTTGTAGATGCTGGCCAGGGCCATGCCGGCTCCGTTGGGTCCGCCGAAGCTGCCGCCAAAGAAGCCGGTGAGCGCATTCACATGCTGCTGGTAGGCAATGGACGCCGGGGTCATGGCGTTCTGCAGGTGCTGCTGGTGCCAGAGGGTGCGGTTGGTGACCTGTGCGTTGGTGACAGCGATCAGGATGCTGCCGCCGATGTTTCTCGCAAAGTTAATCAGGCCCGCGACCTGGTTCGAGTCCTCCTTGGGCATGCCTACATAGGCCGCGGTGGTGATGGAGATGAAGCAGAAAGGCAGCGGCAGCATCTGCACGACGCGCAGCCAGGAGGCCTGCGAAAAGGTCATGTTCAGCGTGGTCACTTCCGCCGCGATGCGGAACGTAAGGATGAACATGAGGAAGCCGATCACGGTAAGGTAGCGCGCGGAGATCTTGCCGGTGGCAATGCCGGCCATGGGCATGACGAAGACCAGGGTGAAGCCGCCTGCGGTCAGGGCCAGTCCGGCGGTGGTGGCGGTCCAGCCCAGCAACTGCTGCATGAACTGTGGCTGAAGCACAGTGTTGGCGTTGAGCACGCCGCCGACCAGGGCCATGAGAAAGCAACAGATGGCGAAGTTTTTGAAGCGGAAGACTTTGAGGTTGATGAGGGGATCTTTCTGGCGCCACTCCCACCAGACCAGGCCGATCATGCCGGCCACAAACAGGAAACAGAAAAAGCAGATGAAGCCCGAGGAAAACCAGTCGTTCTCCTCGCCCTTGTCCAGCATGATCTGCAAGGCTCCCATGGCGACGGTGAGGAAGCCGAGACCGAGATAGTCCATGTTCATCAGGCGCGATCGGTCGGGCTTGATCCATGGCGGGTCTTCCACCAGGCGCGTGACTAGAAAGAACGCAAGAATGCCGACGGGGATGTTGATGTAGAAGATCCAGCGCCAGGAGAAGTTGTCTGTAATGAATCCGCCGAGTGTCGGTCCGATGGAGGGAGCGAGGACGGCAACAAGCCCGTAGAGCGCGAAGGCCTGGCCGCGCTTCTGGGGTTCGAAGGAGTCGGCCATGATGGCCTGGGCCATGGGTTGCAAGCCGCCGCCGCCGGCTCCCTGGATGATGCGGAAGAGCAGAAGCATGGGAAGCGAGAGTGCCGCGCCGCAGAGAAAGCTGGAAGCGGTGAAGATGACGATGCACAAGAGGAAGAAGTTGCGCCGGCCGAGCACGCTTGAGGCCCAACCGCCCAACGGGAGGACGATTGCGTTCGAGACCAGATAGCTGGTCAGAACCCAAGTGCCTTCGTCGGTGCTTGCTCCCAGCGAGCCTGCGATGTGGGGCAGGGCGACGTTGGCAATCGACGTGTCCAGCACTTCCATGAAAGCCGCCAGCGCCACCGTGGCGGCGATGAGCCATGGATTGGCGCGAGGCTTCCATGGAACCTGCAAGGCGGGCTGCGGATTGTTGATGGTGACGCCGTCGCCTGCGGGGGACGGCGATGCGGGCAGCGATGAGGGCAAATCTATTCTCCTGTGGTCGCTTTCTTTTTCGCGATCCGGGGAAGTTCAGGGTTTTACTATCCCGGCAAGGGGAGCCGATGCGGGTTGATGGCCTCTGCGGACAGATGCTCATGGCCGCCACATACAACTATGTAGATTCTCGAAGGCTCGTATCGGGTTCACGGATTGCGTGGTTGGTCTTGATGGACGGTTCGGGGAGGTTGGGCGGCCAAACCAAAGCAGCCTTCATTGCGACGAATGCCAACAACGTGAACCACCATGCAATTTTGCCGTCTAAGCGTCTCAGTGAACAGGAACTTCCGCCAGTCCTGAGCCTGCCGGTCTGGGAGCGCGCCAGCCGATGAGGGCGATGGCAAGCGCCGCGGCCTGCATCGTCACAATAAAGCCCACGCATGCCGGCCACTTTCCAAGTGCCCAAAAGGCTCCGGGAAGCACGCCGGCAGCGGTGCCGCCCAGGTAGTAGCAGGTCAGGTAGAGGCCGGCCGCGGTGACTCGCGCTTCAGGCGGCGCTGCTTCGCGCAGATGGGTCTGCGAGGCGGTCTGGGCTATAAAAACGCCGGAAGAGAGCATGGTGAGTCCCAGCACGATGACCGGCAGCGATGGGGCCAGGGTGAGCAGAACGCCTGCGATGGAGAGCGAGATGGCGCCGGCAATGCCCGCGCGAAGGCCAACCTTGCCAATCACGAAGCCGGCCGCAGGAGTGACCACGAGTCCGATGAGGTAAACGAAAAACAGTGAGCTGAGCGCGGCGGTGGAAAGCAGATACGGCGCCGCGCTAAGGTGGAAGGTGATCCAGGTAAACACTCCGACCAGTGAGAATAGTACGTTGAAGCCGACAGCAAAGGTGGCTATCAGGCGGCGACTGCGGAAGAGTTCCTGCACCTGGTACGGGAACGAAAGCAGCGCGCCGTGCTGCGCACGGTTGTTCGGGCGGCGGCCCGGCTGAACCATAGCCTGCCTGCTGGGCGGCAGCCATGCAGCCACGGCAGCGGCGCCGGCCAGCGACGCCGCGCCCAGGACGAGGAAACTGACGCGCCAACTGAGCCAATCGGCCAGCAAGCCGCCGGAAACGCGGCCGATGAACCCGCCGAGGGCTGTTCCACTGACGTAGAAGCTCATGATTTGAGCGACGCGGTCCGGCGGCCACTCCTCGCCGATGTAGGTGACGACGACGGCGACGATTCCGGGCACCGTTACGCCCTCGAGAAAGCGCCAGAAGATGAGCTGCGAAAGCGAAGTGGAGGTGGCGGCAAGCAGCGTGGGCACGCTGACGCCAATCAGCGAAGCGACAATGACGCGCTTGCGGGAGATGCGCTCAGTGAGCGCGCCAAACACCGGGGCAGAGAGCGCGACCCCCAGCGTGGCCGCGGAAACCGTCATGCCCACGCCGGTCTTTGAGGCATGAAACACGCGCGCAAGCAAGGGAAGCAGCGGCTGGGTGCAATACAACTCAAGAAAGGCGCAAACGCCGCATAGGGCTACCGCTGCCGCGGCCCACGGGCTTGGGACCTGGCGCGCAGGCTGGGGTTGGGAGTCCAAGAAACAGGATAGTCGATACCCGGCCTGCAGCGGAGAAAGCTCAGTCCGGCAGCGGAAGTGGGGGAGTTCTGCCGGCGAACCGAGTTTCGGCTAGCTGATCGTGATGGAGTGCGGGTTTGTTAATAAGGGTGGACCGGGCTTGTTTTCTCCCCTTTTCTTCTTCGCACAGTCCGCAGGGGGCGAGGGATCGGGGAAACTCACTGTGGATTCGTTAGCCGCACGGATCGGTCCCTTCGCGACTACCTCACCGGCGACACCGTAAACCCCCTTCTTGAGAAGCAGGCCGCCGAAGCCATCATCGTCGTCCGTGGGGTCCCAGCAGAATGGTGCTGTGAAGATGATCCAAAGTTGATCCTTTGAATCCAAACTCATTTCGGTTTCCGGCACTGAGCCTGGGAGCACTAAAAATACGTCTGCCATTCGATTTCCTTTCTGTCGAGTTATCCGCTGCGTGAGCCTGCGTCTGGAAATAGCAGGCGGGAGTTACCAGGTGGCTGTCCTCAGGCCGGCCTGATGCATAAGAGGGGAGACACCGGATGCAGGCCGGGACCGTTGGAAAAATCGTCAAGAGCCTGATGGTTGGGGATGGACTTCTGAATGTACTTATAGCACGATCTCAGGCTCGTAATATGAAAATATTTCCCCTGACTTAACAAGGACAGGCAGCATGACTCCGCGCAGTCTCACCTGTCAGGCCTTGTAACTTGCCCGGCTAACTGCTCGCAATCGCCCAGTGCCAATCCCGGGTGCTCAATTGGCGCGAGAGGCAACGGCGTCGATCTCTCGATCTTCCTTTGAGCCTGCCTTTGGCTTGGCACGGAGCTTCCAGATCGCGAATCCGGCGCCGGCGATAGACAGCACCAGAAATATCCAGAGAAGCGGTGTTGACCACCTCTGAAGCTCATTGGACCAGAGGCGGACCACGCGGCGTCCGTAAGCGACAGCGAGCCACGCAATGAGCGAGTAGCGCAGAGTGCGAGCGGCTCCAAAGGCGGCCAGAAAGCGCTTGAGGGTGACCCCGAGCGCTCCGGAAGCAAGCACAAACGGAGAAAGCGGAATGGGCGGGGGCAGCACTGCCGGAAGAAATACCGACAGGACGGGATGATGCTCCACCCAGCGGACGATACGGGCAAGCAGCCGGGGTGAAACCCAGCGTTGCAGCGCCGCCTCGCCACCTTTGCGGCCCAGGCGCCAGGTGGTGTATCCGCCCACCATGCTGCCTGCAATCGCGGTCAGCGCCAGCAGCCAGGGATCTCCGTTATGCGAAACGAGCCACAGCAGCAGCAGGTCGGTGCTGCCAGGTATGGGCAGGGGGATAATCGACGAATCAACCACGGCGACCGCGAAAAGTCCCAGCGGGCCCAGGTGCACAAGCCAGTGGGGCACCAGAGTGTGATGCCCGCGAGGGACTACGGCGTGGGGCGGCGATGGAGCGAAGACGATCACTTCAAAGTTCGATGCAGTTGGCGGGAAGATCAACCGAATGCATTCAATGGTTTCTTTTGATTCCTACATCCGATGGTTGTATCCGTGACCTTGACGGGCCGGGGATATAACCTAAGGGCAGCCTATGCATCCCCCTCAACAGAAGCCGCCCCGCCGCGGCATGGAGGCCTTTGCTTCCCGCGATTTCAGACGCTATCAGTTGGCGCGTGTCCTGGGCATTCTGGGAGCCGAGGCGCAATCTGTCGCGGTGGCGTGGCAGGTGTATTCCATCACTCACCGGGCGCTGGACCTTGGCTATACGGGGCTGGCCCTGTTTTTGCCGGGCCTCTTGTTTTTGCTGCCGGCGGGTCATGTGGCCGACCGCTTTGACCGGCGCCAGATCATTCTGGTGTGCTACGGGTTGCAGTTCCTTTCCACAACGGCTTTGCTCATTCTCTTTCGCTCTGGCTTGCACGCCGTTCTTCCCATCTACGCGGTCCTGTTCGTCATTGGGACGGGCCGCGCATTCTCCGGGCCGGCCAGTTCTGCCTTGATTCCCCACATGGTACCCGAGGCGCACTTTGTAAACGCCGTCACATGGGGTGGCGCAATCTTCCAGTTTGCCAACATCACGGGACCGGCTCTGGGAGGCTTCCTGTTTACGCTGCCGCTGGTGATCTGGGTTCCGGATACCCGGCTGCAAGGCGCCGGAATCGTCTATGTCTTCAACCTGGGCATGCTGTGCTGGTTTCTCATTCTCGTGGGCAGCCTGCACGTAAGGCCCGGCCGCATGGAGCACCGCGCCGCATCGCTGAAGGTGGTGCTTGCGGGCTTCCAATATGTGCGCCGGTCGGGGCTGTTGCTGGGGGCGTCTTCGCTTGACCTGTTTGTGGTGTTGCTGGGCGGTGCCACAGCGCTGATGCCCATTTTTGCGCACGACATTCTGCACCAGGGGCCGCGCGGCCTGGGCCTGCTACGCGCGGCGCCGGCGGCTGGAGCGCTGGTTACGTCGTTGCTGCTGGCCCGGTTTCCCTTTCACCGGCGGGCGGGGTTGCGGTTGTTTGTCAGCGTGGGCGTTTTCGGAGCGGCTACGGTTGTGTTTGGCCTGTCGCACAGCTTGTGGCTCAGCCTGGGCGCGCTGGCCGCTGCCGGTGGCGCAGACATGATCAGCGTCATCATTCGCGGTTCAATCCTGCAACTGGGCACGCCGCCGGAGATGCGCGGGCGCGTCAGCGCCGTGAATTCGCTCTTTATCGGGGCGTCCAACGAACTTGGCGAGTTTGAAAGCGGCCTCACGGCACAGTGGTGGGGCGCGGTGCGGGCCACCCTGGTGGGCGGCCTGGGCGCGCTGGCTGTGGCGGGGCTGTGGGCAGTCTTGTTTCCCCGCCTGCGCCAGACCGATGAGCTTACGGTTGAGGGGCTGCGGCCGGTGTTGCCGCCGTCTGAAAACTGACGACATGGTAGACGGCAGGCTCGGTGCCCACATTCCTCACCCCGTGAAGCTGGTTCGACCCATTGAAGAAGACCGAGCCCGGTCCCACGCGCTTCCATTCGCCGTTCAACAGCACTTCCACCGTGCCCTTCTCCATCAGAACCACTTCCTCATTGGGATGCCGATGAGGGGGATGCGGGGACTGCCCAGGGTTCAGTGTGGTCTCGTGGACTTCAAGCTGTTCCAGCGTGGCCGTGCGCGCCTTGAAAAACGAGCGCACCGAGCCAGCCGCGTTGGGCTTGGCGGGAATGGAGTTCCAGTCGAAGACGGCGGAGCCCATGATGGGGGACTGGTCCGCCGCGGCAAATGCTACGGCGGTGATGGTGGCGGCGATCAAGGCTACCCACAAATCTCTGCGGCTGATCATCTTTTCCCTCTTTTGGTGCAGCTCGGATTCTTGCGCGCGGACCGGTCGATGCGCGGCCAACGGCTTTCTCGCGTCGTCGATACTTATAGTGGAAAGGCTTGTCCCTGGCAAGTTGACCCTGCAACAATGGGCCGCGGGAAGGCCTTAAAGGAGAACCGGTGAAGATCTGGAAGATAGCCGTCGTTTCAACCCTGCTGACGCTGGCCATCGGTGGCATCTATTTGTTGGTTGTTTTCAAACATCGGCAGAATCCGGGGGTCGTCCCGCAGGCCGATGCCAGCCAGACGCTGAGCAGGGACGACCTGGCAGTTGTGCGGGAGCTCTTCCCGGTGCACTTTGAAGATACCCAACGGCTTGTGGGCACAAGCGTGTGGATGAGGAACGGATACACCATACCTTTCTATCCTTATGTGGGCGCGCAGGTGGTGTTTGCCAAACGGGCCGGCCTGATTCCCGCCGCTCAGCGCCTCGACGTGAAGAAGATTGTGAAAGCTCCCGTGCCGGCCAAAGAGGATGACGGCATTGAGCACGGCAGCCGGCAGGCCTTTGCGGTATTCGCGCTGCCGGGAAAGCCGGACCTTTATGCCACGCCAATTGGTTATATGCAGGGCAGCGAGGAGGCTTATTATGACGACATTCTGTTCTATTACGACGACCCGCACACCATCTACGACAACTGGCCGAAGGACGTTTGGGCGGCCATCGACGCGCACCAAGTGAAGCAGGGCATGAGCGAGTTGGAGACGCGTATGTCGATCGGCCAGAAGATGCACGTGGACGGCAGCACCGAAGGCGATCGAACCGTGACGTACGACCAGGATGGGAAACACTGGACGATCACCTATGTGAACAATCGGGCTGCGACGATTCAGACGACGGTGAAGGGCGGGTAGGCTGCCGGTTTGGGGCGAACACACTTCGCCCCAAAAAGGAATCGGGTGGCAGCTTACGGAGATAAGCGCCACCCGAAGATCACATATGAGTGAACCAGTTCAGGATTGAATTAAGAGTATCTGCAACTCGATGCCGTGTCTTGAACCATTCGAGTGAGGACTAAATCCATCAAAAGGTGGAGATTTGCGCGGGTATTGGTGCGTTAGTCTGGTTCCATCCAGGCAGGCGGGACTTCTGGTTTGGGAATTCGGGCTTATGTTCCCGTGCATTCCCGCATCGATCCGATTACTGTTAATATGCGATGGTTTTGCGCAAGCCGGGTTCAGCTTCGATGAACCCCGAATTCATTCCTTTGGCCAACAATCCCGCCAATTCGATTCGATCGGCTCTCTTTTGCGGGGGGCGCGCTGTCGTAGCAGTCGCCGGATCAAAGAGGCTATCCGCCATCTGCGCGGCATCGCTCATGCTCGGGAATTTGGCGTGCGGCTCGATCGCGGCCCTGGCGCTCGACCCGGCAACGCCGCTGGCAAACTATGGCCGCCAGGCCTGGGGCATGGAGAACGGGCTGCCGCAGAATACGGTGCAGGCGCTGGTGCAAACGCAGGACGGATTCATCTGGCTGGGAACCGAAGTCGGTCTCGTTCGCTTCGACGGAAATGGCTTCCAGGTCTTCGACAAGAACACCCAGCCCGCGCTGCCGGGCAACGATGTGCGCTGCCTGCTGGCGACGAAGGACGGGGCGCTGTGGATTGGAACCAGCGATGGACTGGCGCGGTGGATGGATGGCGCAGCCACGAACTTCACGGCCAAAGACGGGCTGCCTGAGAACGGAATACAAGAGCTAGGGGAATTACCAAACGGCTTGCTTTGGACCGCAACAGACTTGGGAGATGCGGAACTGCAAGGGGGGAAGTTTGTTGCCGCAGGCGCAGTAGATTCCAAGCTTGCGGGCAAGCACATTTCATTGGCTGTCCACGCATGGGACAGCATACGCGGCATCGTTCAACAGTCGGGGATTCCCAAAGATCAAATCGCTTTCGCACAGATCGCGCCGAACGGTTTGACGGCCGTTGCCAGCAAGAGCGCACTGGCCATTCCGCATGGGGACATTGTTACCGAGCGTTTCTCCGTTGGTCACGAGCTTCCCGGAAGCAAGATCCAAGTGCTTTTTGCGGACCGCGAAGGCGCCTTTTGGATCGGCACAAATGGCGGGCTTGCTCGATGGGTTGACGGCAAGCTGCAACTTCTTCCGGTAACCGATCCTCTAGCTACAGCCTCAGTCCTCTCGATCATGGAAGACCGCGAAGGCAACATCTGGGCCGGCACCGAAGCCGGCGGCCTGCACATCCTCCGCGATCAGCGCTTCCACACCATCGGCGCGCGCGAGGGGCTCACCTCCGATGCCACCACCACAGTGGTTGAGGGCGCGGCAGGAAAGTTATGGATAGGTACAAGCGGAGGCGCGCTCAATGCGATACGCCGTGGCGAAGGTCAGGCCGGCGCAGCCACAATTTACGCAGTGCGCGACGTGCTGCTCAGCGATGTGATTCTGTCTCTGGCCGCGGCGCAAAACGGCGACCTGTGGGTTGGCACACCGGATGGATTGAATCGGATACGCGGCGGATCGGTTGACTCGTTTACCTCCGCCGATGGATTGCCGGACGACTTTATCCGCTCCCTGCTGGCAGACGCGGATGGTTCCCTGTGGATCGGAACGCGGCGGGGTCTCGCGCATTGGACCGATGCCGCGGCTGCAACGCATTCCGGCGGACACATCGTCACATTCACGCAGTCCAACGGACTCGGCAGCGACTTGGTGGGCGCCATGGCGCGGGATGCAAACGGGGACCTTTGGGTGGCTACCTTTGCCGGCTTGTCGCGCCTGCATGGTGGAAAGATTCAAAACTACACCACCGCCGATGGCCTATCGAGCAACGTGGTAACGGCGTTGCTGGCTCGCAAAGATGGAACCCTGCTGATTGGCACGCAGGACCACGGATGGAACCTCTGGGATGGAAGGAGGTTCCAGGCCGCAAAAGGCGATGGGCTGGACCGGACCACCATTCACGCGATTCTCGACGACGACGGCGGGCATCTATGGTTTGCTACCGCCAACGGAATTGCAAGGTGCGATTGCGGCAGCGCAAGCAATGGAATGCGGGGGGCGGACTGCTCGCATTGGATGGAGTTTGGCGCCGCGGATGGCTTGCGCGGACGGGAGACGGCCACCAACAGCCATCCATCGGCGTGGAGGTCGCGCGACGGGCATCTTTGGTTTGCCACGCCCAAGGGGCTTGTCGAAGTGGACCCCACGCACTTTCCCGTGAACGCGGTTCCCCCGCCGGTGGACATGGAGCGATTTTCTGTCGACGATGTTGATCAGCCGCTGCATGCGCCAGGCTCCCGCGTCGTGGTGCCGTCCGGGCACGTGCACTTCCAGTTCGACTACGCCGGGCTGAGCTTTGTTGCGCCGCAGAAGGTGCGCTACCGCTATATGCTGGAGGGGTTCGACCACGGCTGGACCGAGGCTGGAACCCGGCGAAGCGCTTACTACACCGCCATTCCGCCGGGGCAGTACACATTCAAGGTGCAGGCCGCCAATAACGACGGGCTTTGGAACACAACGGGCGCCGCGTTGACGTTCGAGCTGCAGCCGCACTTCTATCAGATGGCATGGTTTTATGTGCTTGTGATAGCGGCGCTGGTCGCGCTGGTCGTGCTGGTGCAGAGGCGGCGGCTGCAGCGGGCGGAGGGCGAATTCCGCGCCGTGCTGGGCGAGCGCAACCGGATTGCACGCGAAATTCACGACACGCTGGCGCAGGGATATGTGGGAATATCCGTCCAGTTGGAAGTGATGGCGGAGCTATTGCGAACCCATAGGACTGAAGCTGCGGCCAAACATCTTGACCTGACGCGCGGCTACGTGCGCGAGGGGCTTGAAGATGCGCGACAATCGATCTGGGCTCTGCGCTCGCAGGACTCCGGTGAGAACACCCTGCCTGTGCGGCTCCGGCGGTTGGTGGAGGCAGCGGGAAGCAAGAACATTGAAGCCAGTTTCAGCATCCACGGGGCTTATCGGGCGCTGCCGGCTGAGAGCGAGCGGGAGTTTCTGCGCGTGGCGCAGGAGGCCATTCAAAACGTCAGGAAGCATGCAGGAGCTCGCCATTTAATTGTGCAGTTGCAGTACGGTCCAGGGGAGATTGCGCTTGAAGTCAGGGACGATGGCAAGGGTTTTGCGGGCAGTGAGTCGCAGCCCGGGCACTATGGATTGACCGGGATGCGCGAGCGGGCTGAGGCAATCGGTGGAACACTTGAGGTTACCAGCGAGCCTGGGGTCGGCACCACGGTGAGACTGCGCGCGGCGGCCGGCCAGGCGCGGAGCGGTTGAGCTTTTTGGGTTCCCACTCATCACTAAAAAGAGGTGATGAATGGGGCACGGTGCTCTTGTTGTGAACGCGCTGAGGGCATGCGGTTGACGGAGATACGGAAATAGATGGGAGAGAAACGGTGAGCAAAGAATCGATTCGCGTGCTGATTGTGGAAGACCACCACGTGGTGCGGCAGGGGCTGGTGGCGCTGCTGAACGTGGTTGAGGGACTCGAAGTGGTGGGCGAAGCCGCGGATGGCGTCGAGGCCATCACGCAGTTTCGCAAACACCAGCCGGATATAACTTTGATGGACCTGCGCCTGCCTCGCATGGGCGGGGTGGACGTGATCGAACGCCTGCGAATGGAAACGCCGCACGCGCGCTTTATTGTGTTAACCACTTACGACGGCGACGAGGACATTTATCGCGCGCTGCAGGCCGGGGCGCGCGCCTATCTGCTAAAGGGCATGACCAGCGAGGAACTGATCACGACCATCAAGGCGGTTCATGCGGGCAAGTCGCATATTCCGCCGGCCATTGCCCAAAGGCTGGCCGAACGCATGGGCACCGAGGAGTTGACGCCGCGCGAGTTCGACGTGCTGGAGCAGATTGTAATGGGGCTTAGCAACAAGGAGATTGCCACCGAGCTGGAGATATCGGAAGCTACGGTGAAGACGCACATCAACAGTCTGCTGGGCAAGCTGGGCGTCACCGACCGCACACAGGCGGCGACGGCGGCCATCCAGCGCGGAATCGTTCCACTCGAATCTTTGAGAAAGCCGAAATCATGAAACCCTTATTTGGTATTGCATTTGTTCTGGTAATGTTTTCGAATCTCGCGCAGGCGCAAAAAACTGTATGGCGACAGGCAACGGATGCGGAGTTGGCGTCGCTGCTGCCGGCCCGTGCGCCTGTCGAAAAAGAACACATTGAAACCGAGATGCGCACCGCGTCGGGCATCGTGAACAAGCGCGGACGGTTCATAGCCGGCGTGGTGCTGCTAACCGCGGGATACTCCGCGGATGGCAAGTACTCGCACTATCTCCTGGTGCAGGCGCCGGTTCGAGTTGGAGGAATTGCACTGAAGCCGGGAGAGTATGTCTTCGGGTGGACGCGCATACAGGATAACGATGCGCTGAGCGTGCATTTTCATGTGGCTGCAACCGGCGAATTGGTAGGGACTTGCGACGCACATCTGATCGCCGGATCGAACCGCATAACCAGCCTCCGCATCTGGCCGCCGGGCGACAAAGCGCTGATTCAGATTGGCAGGTTTGGGATTCCGTACGAGATTGGGGAAGAGTAGCGAGAGGGATTAGGGATCAGGGATTAGGGATTAGAAAACCAGTTGGCTACTTTCGCAGTTGCTTCATCATCGCCACCAGCATTCGGCCGACCTCATCGCACAGGCCTTCGGTCATTTGTTGGGGCTCCGTTGCGCTGAATCCAAGGTTATTGGCAATCACGAGCTGAGTTGGCACTTCGTAATTCGAGCCGCGAGCGTGACCGAGGAATTGAAGATATTCTCCTTTTGTAGACCTACCATAGCCTTCGGCGATGTTGCTTGCAACGGAGACTGATGCCCTTCGCAGTTGGTTAGTCAGACCAAAGCGCTCAGAGCTCGGGAACGAAGAAGTGAGTTTGTAGACAGCAGTCGTCATTTGCACGGAACGCTGCCAGACCACAAGATCCTTGTATGAGTTGCCCAGTTGTAACTCCAGTTCTGCGCACGGTCTCGCGGGTTTTCTAATCCCTAATCCCTAATGCCTAAGCCCTACTTCCGCGCCGTCAAAACCGGCTTCACCACCGGTGGATTCACTTTCGCGTTGAGGAAGTCGACAAGATCATCCACATCCTGCTTTGTCCCAACCATCGGCGGCATGAACCGATGGTACGGCGAGTCGGCTTTATCCTCGTGAAGCATTTGTATGAAGTTGCCGATGTTGGCACGATCGCGGCCGGCAAGCAGTTGGGCCAGAGGACGGTAGCCATTCAGGGTGTGACACGAGCCGCACTCGCCGCGGAAGATGGCTTCGCCGCGCGAGTAGCTGCTTGGATTGCCGGACGGGTCTCCGTCCCACACCCAGTTGGAGTGGACAAGGTAACCTTCCTGGTTGATGCGCGCGACATATGGAACGCGGACGCCGTTGGAATACATCCACCGGCCAATCACATAGGGCTTGCGCAGCATCTCACGCGCGTATTCGCCTGACCCAGTGGCGATGAGCGCAAGCAGAAGCAGCGCCAGCGCATGGGAGAGATTGAAGTCTCTGGGACTGCGATAAGCCAGATAGTAGGCCACGCCGACAATGGTGGCCGAGGTCACGATGATGATGAGCGCGATGCGGGTAACGGTTGAGAAGGTGCCGGAGTTAATGGTGTCGATGCCCAGGGTGAGCAGGGCGCGCTGCGATGCGGGCACCATCCAGAGATACCAGATCATAAGGAACGGCATGGCAACGAACGAAGGCACAAGCCACTTGACGCTCCACTTCACGAGCGAGGTTTTCAGCGCAGGCTGTTTGTCTCCGTCGATGCGGCTGGCGGTGATGAGAGCCCATATGCCGGCCAGTGAGGCGCACACGCACGTGCGCAACAAGAGGCTTGGCCAGTAAGTGGGATTGAAGAAGGCGTTCCAGAACTTGCTGGCTTCGTTTCCGGTTCCCGCAACCCCGAGCCATGTGTCTCCCGGCGTCAGCATGAACGTAAGAATGCCGTTGATGATAATGAGCGTGCAGATAGAAGCGCCGGCGTAGACCCAGCCCACCGTGAGATGAAGCTTCTCGTCGATCCTGTTCCAGGTGTAGTAATAGACGGCGGCGGTGGTGAGCTCTACCACAAAGAACACCCACTCGATGGCCCAGCCGAAGACGAAGTTATGGATCAGCGTACTTGTGGCCTCAGGATGAGTAAGGCCGATGGCAAACCAGATGCCCACGCCGGAGATGGTGCCGAAGACGCCGGTGAGGATAAGAAAAAACTTTGAGTGGCTGACCAACTGCGCCAGCCATGCGGACCGCATCTCGGGGTCGGCCATGTGCATTGCCTTGCGTTCGGCCAGCGGAAGATAAAAGCCGCCGCCGACAGCAAACTGCGAAATCATGACGTGGAAGATGGCGATGATGCCGATCACCCAGCCCGACCCGAGATGCGGAATGTCCCAGAATGGATAGTTCATGCTGAACTCCAGTGAAGAAGTGAATGTGTGAAAAAGTGAATGAGTGAAAAAGTGAACGAGTGAAGAAATCAGTGAAATTGGCTCATTTCGCGCGGTTCCTGTTTCACTTTCTTGACTCTTTCACTTCTTCGCTGGCCTTTTCTCAGCCGCTGTTGTTCTTCAGCTTGCCTAAGAATGCAAGAATCATCTTCTCAACTTCATGTGAAATTCCTTGGGCTGTGTTAAGCAGTTGAGTATCCGCGAACCCCAATGCGCCGGAGAGTTCCATTTGCGTTTGCAACTCGCAATTCGAGGCGCGTGCGATCAGGAGAAAGTGTTTGAACTCGCGCGGGTTCATGCGCCCGTGGCCTTCCGAAATGTTGCTTGGAACTGAGACAGCAGAACGTCTCAGCTGAGACGTGAGCCCAAAAGCCTCTTCTCGGGGAAAGTGTTGCGTGAGCCGATAGACCGCAACTGTCAATTCCATCGACCTTTGCCAAACCTGAAGGTCCCGGAATGATTGGATGGCTGCTCTCGTCCTGGGCTTGTCGACAATCACTTCGCGCACCGCTTTCTTCACTGCTTCACTTTTTCACTCGTTCACTCGTTCACTGTTTCATCGAATCGTCCAATACCCAATCACCGTCGTTGCCAGCAACGCAAGCACTGCAAGCAGGCCGAAGTAGTGTGCGGCGCGGCCGCGTTCGCCGGATGGCTTGCCGGTGTCGTAAAACGGAATCAGAATCCAAAGCGCGATGCCGATGGTAAACAGCAGCAGTCCCGCAATCTCTCCCGATGCGCCGGGCAGAATGGCGCCCAGCAGCTTGAGCATCTCGAACGGGCTCATAAAATACCATTCGGGATGGATGCCTGCGGGAGCGGGAACAAGCGAGTCGGCCTGCCTGCCCAGCGCCCATGGAAACACCGAAGCCAGCAGCGCCAGAATGTTCAGTGAGATGAGCCACATGGCCAGAT
>CAYWMR010000045.1:17498-18671 GCA_964458965.1 uncultured Occallatibacter sp.
AGATCCTTGCGCAGGAAGTTGGGCATGAAAGGAATGCTCTTGCGCTCGGCGGCAGGCTTGGCTTCTTCGCTCGGCGGAGAAGCGTTGCCGTGGCGCTGAACAAGCCAAAGATGAAACGCCAGTAGGGGGAGAAAAATCGCGGGCAGCACGACCACATGGAGCGCGAAGAAGCGCTGCACGGTAAACTCGCTCACGTCCGGTCCGCCGCGAAGCATGCTGGCTATGGCCGGTCCGATAAACGGAATGGCTGCGGGAATCTGCAGGCCGACCTTGGTGGCAAAGTAGCTTAGCTCATCCATGGGCAGCAGGTAGCCGGAAAAGCCGAAGACCGAAGCGATGCCCAGCAGGGCCATGCCGCTGAGCCAGCCAAACTCGCGCGGGTTGCGGTAGGCCTTCATGAAAAAGACTGAAAACATGTGCACGAGAATGGCGAAGATAAATAGATTTGCGGTCCATGCATGTGCGGAACGGATGAGCCAGCCGAAGTGCATCACGAAGGTGATCTGCCTGACCGACTCGTATGCCTCTGCGCCGGGGCGGTAATAAACCAGCAGCAGCACGCCCGTGAAGCACTGAACGAGGAACAGAAACAGCGAGATGCCGCCCCAGTAATACCAGAAAGATTGGGCGTGGACCGGAACGGTCTTGTGGCGGGCAAAGGCGGCCAGTTCACTCAGGCCCAGGCGCTCATCGACCCAGTCGTAGAGCGAGTTGGTTAGCGTTTTTGTGGTCATGCGCCGAATCCTCGAAAACAGTGGACAGTGGACAGTGAACAGTGAGCAGTGGACAGTGGTCAGGTGCGGGAAACTTCCACTCCGGTATCGTTGACGGTTACCCTGAAAAGTTTGAGCGGCCTGGGCGGCGGGCCGCTTACGTTGGCGCCCGTGTAGGGGTTGTAGACACCGCCATGGCAGGCGCAATGGATGCGGTCGGCCTGCGGCTCATATTTCACCGTGCAGCCCAGGTGCGTGCACACCGCGCTCAGCGCCACCCAGCGGCCGTCCTCGTGATGAATAAGCATGGCCGGAGCGGTGCCGAACTTGAACATCAGCACCGATGCCGGAGGAAGCTTTTGCGCGTCCTTCAGCGTCACTTCGGTAATGGCTGTGGATTCCGATGCCATCTCCTCCGGGGATGCCAGGTAGCGATAAATGGGATAGGCGAGCGCGGCGG
>CAYWMR010000046.1:0-18589 GCA_964458965.1 uncultured Occallatibacter sp.
AAGGAGTTTCTTGTCGAGAAGTAGTCCAAGCTCGCCGGCAATCCAAACATCGTCCGCCGTGGCCTGGTCGCCATTCAACTGCGAGTGGCGGATGGAATGCACAGTATCCCTGAGATTCGTTCCACTGTATCCTGAACTCTCAGGAGCAGGAGGAGCTTTCTTGGACGGTGCAATCAGTTGGCTCACCGGTGCCTCGGCAGAGCAGAAACGCGTCCTGCTGGGGGCCGCGCTGGGCTGGATGCTCGACAGCATGGACGTGATGCTCTACGCGCTGGTACTCGGCGAGGTGCAGCGCGAAATGCATTTCTCCGCAGCCATCGGCGGAGCTATGATGTCGGCTACTCTGGTCTCCGCGGCCATTGGCGGGCTGAGCTTCGGTTGGTTCGCCGACCGGTTTGGACGCACACGCGCACTCACCTGGAGCATCCTGGTGTATTCGTTCTCGACCGCTCTGTGCGGGCTGACGCATTCGACCTGGGAATTGATGATTTGCCGGGTCTTGCTGGGGCTCGGCATGGGCGGGGAGTGGGCCTCGGGAGCAGCCCTGGTTGCCGAAACATGGGGCCCGCATAACCGTGGCAAAGCTCTCGCCCTGGTGCAAAGCTCGTGGGCCGTGGGTTACGCGCTGGGTGCAGCCGTGGTGGCGCTTGTTATGCCCCATTTCGGATGGCGCGCCGTGTTCTTCGCCGGCATTATTCCGGCGGCCATCGCGGTTTGGGTAAGACGCGGGTTGCGCGAGCCTCAGGCCTGGAAACTCGAACGCTCCACGCGGATTCCAGTGAGCAGGCTCTTCAAAGGCGCGCTGGGCCGCGCAACGTTGATTTGCGCCACCATGAATGCCGCCGCGCTGTTTGCCTGGTGGGGTCTCTTCACATGGGTGCCTCGTTTTCTTTCCATGCCTCAGGCCGAAGGCGGGCGCGGACTCAGCATCGTCGAAACCTCAGAATGGACCATCGCGATGCAGGCTGGTGCGTTTGTGGGCTACATCGCTTTCGGATATATCGCTGACCGATTCAGCCGAAAGTACACCTACATCGGCTTTCTTGTGACTGCCTCGTTGCTAGTGCCCGCATTTGCATTCGTGCGCCAGCCGGGTGCGCTGCTCGCGATTGGCCCTTTTGTCGGCTTCTTCGGCACAGGCTATTTCAGCGGCTTCAGCGTCATTGCCAGCGAGCTCTTTCCCACTTCGCTGCGCGGCACTGCCATGGGCTTTGTATATAACATCGGCCGAGTAACAAGTGCAGCCGCCCCCTATCTTATCGGAAGCCTTTCAGTAACTGCCGGACTTAGCTCAGCGATTACAATTACTTCGGGGGCATTCCTGCTTGCGGCCCTGATAGCAACCGCTCTGCATCTTCCTGCAATACAATCCGATTCGGAAGCCTGAGCTTTGGCGGAAACTCACTTTTCCGGCCGCCAGAATCCCTCATGCACCTTGCCTGCCTCTTCCTCGAGAAATGGTCCGGCAACCACGATTGGTTTCTGTCCGCGCGCGAAGACCTCGCGGCAGGGTAAGTCGAGCGTCGGGTTTTCTTTATCGCTTCCGGTGTAATTCACCAAGCCTCGCTCAGACAATGCGAACACCACGCGGCCAATCCCTGTCCAATAGATTGCTCCGGCGCACATGGCGCACGGCTCGGTGCTGGTGTAAAGAGTGCACCTGGCCAGTTCCGATTCGCTCAGCAGACGGGCTGCCTCACCGCAGGCCAGCGTCTCCGCATGTTGCGTAGGATCCCCTTTTGGCCGCACCGCATTGTTACGCGCGGCAGCAATCGTCTCGCCGCGCTCGTTCACGATCAGCGAGCCGAATGGATGACGTCCGTCGCTGCGAGCTTCACGCGCCAACTCGATGGCGCGACGCAGGAAAATCGTATCCTGTTCGGTAACTTCTTCCGGGGTCTGGTCTGTCACGGTTGGCTTATCATAGCCTGAGAGTGCGCGATCGACAAGCATTTCAATCGGCGATTCGCACCCGCCATTGTCCGCTCACTGGGTGCTCATTGAAACGTGCGCTTGCGCAACACTTTTCCATCGAGCTGGCGGCCATATTTTCCCATGCTCAGCGCCGCGTGGCCATTAACCAATACATGTTCGATGCCTTCGGGAAACTGAACCGGCTGCTCAAACGTTCCCTTGTCAATAATTGTGTCTGGATTGAAGACAACAATATCGGCGAAGTTACCAGCCTTCAAAACCCCTCGGCGCTCGAACCCGAATACTTCGGCAGGCTTTGAAGTCATCTTCCGAACCGCATCCTCGAGCGTAAGAGCTTTCTGCTCGCGAACATATTTTCCCAGCACTCGCGGAAACGACCCGAAGACACGCGGATGCGGCTTGCCGCCCAGTAGTCCATCGGTGCAAACATTCTGTTCGGGTCGAGTCAGGAACCGAATTACATGTTCCTCGGTGCCATAGAAATCGACCATGCCTACCGCGTTTTGCTCTTCGACGAGCAGGTCGAACGCGGCATCATATGGATTGTTGCCGCGAGTTTCCCCTATTTGTTTCAAACTCATTCCAACCAGATGTCGATTTGCCTCGGTCTTCACACTGGTCACGAAAATCTGGTCGAGTCCTGCAAAGTCGACAAAATTGTCCCACCCCGGAATTCCATGTTCGATGTCGTGCATCATGCGTACTCGAAGCTCAGTGTCTTGAAGACGCTCCAGCAGCTTGTTCGTGCCGCCATCGTGAGCCCACGGCGGAAGGATCACGCCAAGCATGGTGCTTCCAGCAACGTATGGATACTGGTCGAATGAGGTTCGTATCCCTTCAGCCGCGGCCTTGTCGAGCAAAGCTACCACCTGATCGATAAGGCTCCAGTTCTTGCGGCCGCACACCTTGAAGTGCGAAAAGTGAATCTTCGCGCCGGATTCCCGACCGATGGCGATAACTTCTTCCATCGACGCCAGGATGGTGTCCGCTTCGCTGCGTTGATGCACCACGAACACTCCATCGAACTGGGCGACAACCTTGCATAACTCAATCAGTTCCGCCGTCTCGGCATAAGCGCAAGGCAAATAGATCAGGCCGGTCGAGAGCCCGAATGCGCCGGCCCCCATCTCGCGCCTGGTAATATTCCGCATCCGCTCCAGCTCTTCCGGAGATGGTCTTCGATTATCAAGTCCCATTGCTTCCATGCGGACGTTCCCATGCGGAACTAGATAGCATTCATTCAGGCCGACACCTTTCTGTTCAAGAGCCTCCAGATAGGCGTCGGTGGTGTCGTAGTCCCAGCCAAGTTCGTCGCTTTCTCCCTCAAGTCCAGCAAGGTTCTTGCGCCATGGCGATATAAATCGCTTAGGCAAAGGCGCCATTGAGATGCCGTCCTGGCCAAGTAATTCAGTTGTTACTCCCTGGCGAAGTTTTGCTTCCAGATATGGATTCACGAGCAACTCCAGATCGGAGTGGCTGTGCGTGTCAATGAAGCCGGGAGCTACAATCATCCTATCGGCATCGATAACTCGATCGAATCCACTGGAATGCTCAAATGCCCCAATCTCAGCGATGAGTTCATCCTCCACTACCAGGCTGGCCTTGTATCTGGGGCTTCCCGTGCCGTCGACGATCCAGCCGTGCTCGATCAGAGTTCTCATGCTCTCAACCCTTCCGCAACACGGAGCCCAGGATTCCGTAATAGCCCTCAACCGCTTTTAACAATTGATCGATCTCGATGTACTCGTCGATTGTATGCGCCAGATTTTCACGGGAAGGCCCAAACCCGATGGTTTTTATTCCGGCTTCGCCGGCGTAATGGCTGCCGTTGGTACAAAACGAATACTGCGTAACTACCGGAGTCAACCCCGCGCTTCGCAATCCAACAAGGGCAGTTTGCACAAACTCATCGTCCTCTTCGAGTACCCACCCAGGGAAAAATCGCTCTCCGCAAATTTCCTCGCCTGTGTAACACTGCTGAACGTCGCTTGCGAAATGCGCAGTGGCCTCCAGCTCTGGAACTTTGCACTTCATCTCATCGATAAGTGCGAGCAACGGACGTAATACCGACTCCTTCGTTTCCCCTACCAACAAGCGGCGATCGTAGGTTGCGCGGCAGTAGTCCGGCACAACGGAGGCACCCGGATATGGCGAAGACTTTATATCGGTAAGCTCCATAATTCCATCGCCTAGAACCTCGTGCACCGGCGCCTTGAGCTTGCCAATCTCGCCAATCAGATCAGCCATTTTGTAAACCGCATTAATGCCAGCGCGTGGATTTGCCGAGTGCGCCGGTTTGCCGAAGGTCTCCACCACAATCTCTGCACGCCCACGTTGGCCGCGTTTCAGATTCAGCTCGGACGATTCTCCAATTACCACATAGTCGGGATGGATGCGTTCGCTGATTCGTCTGGCCGCAATTCCCTCGAAGCATTCCTCGCACACAACTCCGGAGATATAGATATCTCCGACGAAGTCCCTTCGTGTGTCCGCTGCGAAAAAAGCCGCGGCGGCAATGATCGCGCTGACCGCGCCTTTCATGTCGGAAGCGCCACGCCCATAAATCCTTCCGTCTTCTACTTCGCCAGCAAAGGGTTTGTGCGTCCACCTGGATTCATCCGGAACCGGAACAACGTCGATATGACCATCCAGCAGGAGCACTTTCCCAGGGTGCTTGCCTTTGATATGTCCCAGAACATTCCCAAGGCGGTCAATAAACACGTCGTCAAAACCCAATGACTCGAATGCCTGTTTCATGCGCTCCACAACGCCGTCTTCATGTCCCGAGTAACTCTGTTCTTGAATAAGTGCCTGGCACAGTGAAATAACCAATTGTTTTCTTACGGCTGTAAGCATAATGGTGTATCTCCTTCCAGTTTTTGCCGACGGTTGCGTAACTCCGCACTCAACGGCTGTAAGGCGTGTCTCTGAGCGGAAGGCTGTTTCGAAGCATTCCGTCCCGCCGGAAATAGGCGCCCGCTACGGCAGGCGGGGTCGCAATCATTACAATCTCCCCCACTCCCTTTGCGCCATATGCAAGCGATGCAGAGTTCTTTTCAATAATGTGGCACTCGATCTGGGGCACTTGCGTGGAACGCAACAGTCCAAGCGTGCCCAAACTAACTGCCGGAGCGCCGTTGAGAACTTTGAACTCTTCGCTGAGCGCATATCCAAGGCCCATAACTACCCCGCCTTCAATCTGGCCCTCAATGCCATTCGGATTGATTGCCTTGCCCACATCGTGTGCGGCAACAACCTTCCGCACTGTTCCATCGTCATCCAGAATCACCACCTGCGTTGCGTATCCATAAGCAACATGACTTACACGATGCGGTTTGTTTGACGTCATGGAGTCGGTAACGCAATCGTATTCGCGGTAGTATTCTTCGCCTTCCAGTTCGGCCAGCGAATGGTTGCTCACTGCTTCCCTGAGCGCTTCGCCGGCTCTTCGCGCCGCCTCGCCGGTGATAAGTGTTTGCCTGGATGCGGTACTTGTGCCGCTGTTCGGAGTCACCATCGTGTCCGGCGCATGAACGCTGATAGCCGACTTAGGCAACTGCGCCGATTCCGCCACAATTTGCATCAGCACCGTCCCCAATCCCTGCCCCATGCAAGCTGCGCTTGTGCAGATGATTACGCCTCCATTCTTCACTTTCAGTTTCACCCGCCCAACATCCGGCACTCCGACGCCTTTGCCGCTGTTCTTGAACGCGCATGCAATACCCGCATCGGGATGGGCGTCGAATACATCCTTCACGCTAAGCAGAGTCTCCTTCAGTGCAGTTCCATCATCGGCAATTTGTCCGTTTGAAAGCACACCACCTGGTTCAATGGCATTGCGGTAGCGAATCTCCCACGGTGAGATTCCGGCCATTGCCGCAAGCAGGTTCAGGTTACTTTCCATGGCAAAGCAGGTCTGTGTAACTCCAAAGCCGCGAAACGCGCCGGAAGGAATATTGTTGGTGTAGACTGCGCGCCCCTCAATGTCGACATTGTCTATCTGATAAGGCCCAGCTGCATGCGTGCATGCCCGCTGCAGAACCGGGCCACCCAACGACGCGTATGCCCCTGTGTCAGCAACGATTCGAGCCTTCACGGCCGTAATCATGCCATTGGCGTCGCACGCCGTGATGTAATCCATCTCCATGGGGTGGCGCTTGGGATGGACACGAAAGCTCTCCTCGCGACTGAACGTAAGTTTCACGGGCCGCCCGCTATGCCAGGCCAACAACGCAGCGTGGTGCTGCACGGAGAGATCCTCCTTGCCGCCGAACCCTCCACCTACCAGTTTGCCGATGACGCGAACTTTGTCGCCCGCCACTCCAAGCATCTCAACAATGCCATGATGATCGTCGTAAACTCCCTGGCCAGCTGTATAAACCGTCAGCGTTCCATCCAGCGCTGGAACCGCGAGCGCACTCTCCGGTTCAAGAAACGCGTGCTCCTGGCGCGGTGTTGAGTAATGCTGCGTAACCAGGTACTTTGCATCTCGAATTGCGCGATCGACATCGCCTCGTTTGATGGAGGTCTCGGAAAGCAGATTGCCGGCCGGGTGCAGCAGCGGCGCGCTGTCAGCCATAGCCGCTTCCGGAGATAACATCGGCGGAAGCTCTTCATACTCCACACGAATTAACTCCAGTGCCTTCCTCGCCATTTCTTTGCTTTTTGCTGCCAGCACCACCAGGGCATCTCCAACGTAGCGAGTCTCTTCACCCTCGGCAATCATAACCGGCCAATCGTGAACAATATGGCCCAGCAGCCTTTCGCCGGGGACATCCTTTGCTGTAAGTACAACCTCAACTCCAGTGCAGGCCCAGGCTGCAGAGGTGTCGATGTTTCTCACTAATGCACGTGGATACTTTGATCTGAGCACGGCGCCATGCAGCATCCCAGGGATCTGCATATCGTCAACAAACTCGCCGGTTCCCAACAGCTTTTCCGTCGAATCCAGCCTCACCGCCCGTTCGCCTACTCTTGCCGCGGTTGAGTTGCCATTCAGGGCACTTTCATTGCGCAACGCCGTCGCAGCCAATTGAATTGCCCTCTCGATTTTTATGTAACCAGTGCAGCGACACAAGTTATACCGGATGGCCCTCTTAATCTCGATGGGACTGGGATTGGGGTTTTGGTCCAACAAGGATTTCGCGCCGATAACAACCCCAGGCATGCAGAAGCCGCATTGCACTGCTCCTACTTCTCCGAATGCCCAGGAGTAAACCTCACGCTCACGCGGCGACAATCCTTCTACCGTGGTAACTGTTTTCCCTTGAACTTTGGCTATCGTCAAGGTGCACGCCCGCAGCGCCTTTCCGTTTACCAAAACCGAGCAGGATCCACACACTCCCTCAGCGCAGCCATCTTTCACTGAAGTCAACCGGGCTTCCTCACGGAGGTACTCCAGCAGGTTTCTATCTGTTGGAACCATAACCGGATCGTGGTTAAGTGTGAATTGAAGCATCGGTGTTACTCCTTCACCCCTGGGTGCCGGGAAGCGGCGATTTTCCCGTTGTAATCGCTCACCTTCGCATACTGCGCATCCCAAAACGCCTGGCTTCGCATCGAATCCAGAAACTCCTTTGAGTAACCGAATTTCATCCAGTCGTTCTCCTTTTGAGCAAAGAGCCGCTCTTTTACCGGGGGCTTGCGAAAGTCGAAAACATGGTCATCGGCGGCCTCCAGGAAGACATCCCGCGTCCAGCGGTCGAGTACCTGTGGACCATGTTCGAGATAGCGGCCATTCATTCCTTCGACCACCGAGCTATACCGATCGAAGCCGTCAGTGGCCACCGTGACCACATTGTCATCCGGCCCCAATCGGAGGTGCTTCGCCAATTTGATGGCGCCCAGAATGTTACAAATTCCCGATGGCCCAAAGAAATCCCGAAGGCCGAGTGCAACATCCGGGTCCACGCCCACCTTCACCAGAGAGTCCAATCCGTCGTGGATAATCTTGATTCCCTGTACGGTCTCCTCATCCTTGATAAGAATTACAAAATCGGTCTGAAGTACGTTGTGAATCAACGTACACATTTTGTCGCCGATGCCCTCGATGCGATGCTGCCCGCGTCCTCCATTTGCCAAAGTCGAGCACTCATACGGTTCCAGCGCAGCAATCTTCGCGTCTGGAAACATCACTTTGATCTGGTCGCCGGCCGCAAGCGTTCCTGCCGAACCCGGCGCCGAAGTAAACGCTGCGATGCGCCCGTTGCCCACACCCTTCACCGCTTCAATTGCGCTGCTTCCCGTTACATGCCGATGGAAGCGATAGTTAGGAAAGAGTTCGAACTGAGCCAGCGCCTTATTACAAGGGTTTTTCATCAGTTCCCTTGTTCTCTCGAGCGTTAGAATCACGTCGGACTCGGAGCCCGGAGTCAGGTCCAATTCACCGCCATACCGCTTGATGCGCTCGTATCTTTCCCTGCTCATGCTGTCGGGCATGATGATGATTGCGCGGAAGCCAAGCAGCTTGGAGACATAGGCCGTTCCGATGCCGAAGTTACCAGTGGACGGCCCGAGGATGGTATGTTTACCGGGCACAATTTCGCCGTCCACAATACCTTCCATCAAGGTGCTGTAGGCTGGGCCAACCTTGTGCGATCCGGAGGGAAATCCGGTTCCGAGCATAACAACGATGTTTGCGTCGACACCCATCAGCGCGCGCGGCATAACTACCTTGCGTACCTGATTCGCCGCATCTTTCCATGTAATGTTGAATAAGTTGATGGGAGCGAGCTCATCCTGATGGAGAGCAACCAGAGCGTTGGCGCGAACAGCCTTACTGAGGAGCCCTGGATTGAGCATCTCATCATAGGTAGGGCCGAAGGGTATGTTTGCCATCTCGATCACTTCTCACTTTGATTTCATTTGAGCAACAGAAACATCACGCTGTTACTGCTACCTCGATTGCCTTGCGAATGTCTTCAATATCCCGGCGCACATGAATCGCGGCTCCGACCGCGCGCATTGCGCTTCGAACATCCTTCAGCCCATTGCCAGTCATGATGATCGCAACGCGCTCACGGCGATCGATAACGCCGGATTCGACTGCTCGCCTGACTCCTGCAACTGGGGTCACGCCGGCCGGTTCACCAAACACTCCAACCGATCGGGCGAGCAACGGGATTGACCGAAGAATCTCTTCGTCAGAGACGGAAACAAATGCGCCACCCGATTCGGTCACCGCTTGCATTCCTTTGCTGAAGTTGCGCGGATATCCCACTGCGATGGAGTCAGCGATGGTGTGGGCTTGGCATGGAGTTAGGCCGCACTTACCTTTCCACGCGGTGACAAATGGCTTGCACCCATCCGCCTGCACGCCGAGCACGCGTGGCAAGCGTGGAATGAGGCCGAGGATATGCATCTCCCGGAGGCCCTTCCACACTCCAGCGATCGTACAGCCATCGCCGACACTCATTACAACCCAGTCGGGAATGCTTCCCGGGGTAAGTCGAGCGAACTGCTCCGCGAGTTCCAGCGAGACCGTTTTCTTGCCCTCGATCAGGTAGGGGTTCACGGCACAGTTGCGGTTGTACCAGCCGAACTCCGCGCTCGCCCGCATGCATAACTCCCATGATTCGTCGTAGGTTCCCTCTACGGAAAATACCTGCGCGCCGAATGCAAGCAATTGCGCCACCTTGGCCTCAGGCGCGCCCTCTGGAACAAAGATTACCGCGGGCATTGCGGCCGCGGCAGCGAAGCCTGCCAAAGAGGAAGCGGCGTTGCCGGTGGATGCGCAGGCGATCATCGAGGCTTGCTTCTCCATCGCTTTCGCGACGCCCAGGGCGCTGGCGCGATCCTTGAAGGATCCGGTCGGGTTGCGGCCCTCATCCTTTACCCAGCACCGGGAAACGCCCAGGTTCTTTGCCAATCTGGGCGCGTCATAAATTGGTGTCCAGCCCACCTGAAGATAAGGAATCAAAGTTGGATCGGCCACAGGCAGCAGCGGCAGGTAGCGCCACATTGATAGATCTCTATTTTGGGCCAAGGCGGCTGGGTTTAACTCGCCCTTTATCGACTCGTAGTCGTATTGGACATCGAGAATTCCATCGTGGTAACCACACACCGGGCAGAAGTAGTCCACTTCCTCAGCGCTATAAGTGCGCCGGCAATTGACGCATCGAAGACCGGTGACATAGCTCATCGCTTGCCTTACTCCGTTTTAGTACCAAAGCCTCAAAGCCGCTCCGGGTTACTGCGCCATACTTAGAGCGTGCCTCTTGCAGCGGCTTACACACAAGCCGCATGTAAAGCACTTTTCTTCGTCGATGTGCAGGATTTCATCCTTTGAAATTGCGCCATACGGGCAACTGATTTCACATTGACCGCAGAGAGAACACCGGTCCGTGTCCACGCTGGGATAACTTCCGGCTTTTGGAGAGCCTCTCTGGACCATTTTGCGAATGGTCAGGCCCTTGATTTCTGCCACTGACTTATAACCATGGCTTTCGAGGAATATATCTAGTTCCCTCGCTATCCTTCCATAGACCGTTGGACCGCGCAGAATGGCCTCAGTGCATACCTGGACCGCGGACGCGCCCACCATGAACATCTCCGCCGCGTCGCGCCCGGTGGCCACTCCGCCAACTCCGAAGATCGGTATCCGCACCACTCGCGCTGCCTCGTAAACACAGCGCAGCGCCAACGGCTTGATGGCCGCGCCAGACAACCATCCAAAGCCGTCTTTGCTTCCCATCAGCGGCAGCCCGGTTTCAAGATCGATACTCAGGCAAGGACCGAACGAATTGATCATGACCAACCCGTCAGCTCCCGCATCTTCCAGAGCGACAGCAATCTCCTGGATGTTAGGGTGCGGACTGAGTTTCATGAACACGGGCACATCGACTGCTTCCTTAGCCGCTCTGAGCGCATCAATGATTGGCGAGATATCGTTGCCAACGTAGTGCGTGGATAACTCAAGCGCGTCTGCGTAAGGCTTAACTAGCGGAGCCAGTTCTCTGATTTGATTGGCCGAATAGCCCAGCCCAACTATCACTGGAAGTCCGGCGGTGCGGGCTAACTTGTATTCGACTTCCAGCCATTGCTCTTTTGGTAACTCGGACCATAGCTCAGTGTTGATGAACCCGCCTCGAAGTTCAGCCATGCATGGACGCGGGACCACTGCGGGATTTACAGAGATCGTCTTGGTGACCAGCCCTCCCGCGCCTCCATGCGCAGCGGCCAGCAGAATGGCTCCATCTTTCGACGGAGGCCCCGCAGCCGGAAGGATCGGGTTCGAGAAATCGATTCCGCAGATATTTACATGAAGATTTGCCATTTCAACCTGTTGTTGAATCCGCCCATTTGGCGTTTATCGATTGTGGTCCGGCATTCACGGACCTCGATGTGATGTACATCACCTTAAGACGCATTCCTCTCGGCTAGAATCCCCGACAATGCAACCATCTCCATCGATGCTGGTCGGCAACGGACGGGTCATAACCCGCGACGAACGTTTGCCGCTGATTGAGACCGGCTGTGTCGCGATTAAGGATGGCCTGATCGCTGCGGTTGGAACGGCGGCTTTAAGGCAATGTCATCCCGAGGCGCAGTTCGTGGATGCGCGAGGCGGTCTGATCATGCCAGGCCTGATTAACACCCACATGCATCTTTACAGCACGTTTGCTCGCGGGATGGCCCTGAAGGAAACTGCCCCCGGTAACTTTCAAGAGATTCTGGAACGTCTCTGGTGGCGCCTGGATAAGGTGCTGACGCTCGAGGATGTGTATCTGAGCGCTGTGGTAGCAATGATCGATTGCATCCGCAATGGCGTCACCACTATCTTCGATCATCACTCAAGCCCGGGCGCAGTGGCGGGCAGCCTGTTTCGCATTGCAAACGCCGCGCGCCTCACCGGCCTGCGCAGTTGCCTTTGCTATGAGGTTTCGGATCGAGACGGCGCCGAAGTTCGAGACCGGAGTATCGAAGAAAATGAAACGTTTCTCGGCAGTTGCAGGCAATCCCCATGCGACGAGCTTCGCGGACTCTTTGGCCTTCATGCTTCCTTCACCTTGAGCGATGAAACTATTGCCCGCTGCACTGGCCTGGCCACGGATCTCGATGCAGGATTTCACGTTCATGTTGCGGAGGCTGAATCCGATGTAGCCGAGTGCCTGCGGGTCCACGGCAAGCGCGTGGTGGAGCGGTTCCATGAATCAGGTGTTCTTGGATCGCGAACCATTGCCGCTCACTGCGTCCATGTGAGCGATCGAGAGATCGATCTATTGCAAGGGAGCGGGACAAACGTAATTCATAACCCTGAATCGAATATGGGGAATGCTGTTGGCTGCGCTCCAGTGCTGAAGATGATGCGTCGCGGTTTGAGCGTTGGCTTGGGAAGCGACGGTTATACCTGCGATATGCTTGAGTCGCTGAAGGTGGCGAATCTGCTGCACAAGCATGAATCGGGCCAGCCGAGTGCGGGCTGGATGGAACCGCCGGCAATGCTGTTTGACCATAACGCGCGGATTGCCAGCGAGTGTTTTGGCGGTTCGCTGGGCAAGCTGATCCCCGGCGCGTTCGCGGATGTGATCGTAGTGGACTACAATCCGCCGACGCCGCTGACGCCCTCAAACCTGAACAGCCACCTGCTGTTCGGCGTCTCCGGCCGTTCGGTCGATACAACCATAATCGGGGGCCGGATTGTGATGCGCAACAGAGAGCTTATCGGCATCGACGAAGAAGAGATCACGGCCAATGCACGAGTCTCCGCAACAAAACTCTGGCAGCGTTTTTAAGATCTGCCCTGGTTCTGCATGAGCAGTTGAGCCCAATAACACCTGCGCAAGAACTGCTTCACGCGGACTATCATGGACCTGTGCAGACGCAGGCCAAACTTGGCGATATTCTTGCCAACGCAATCACGCACGGAATCGGGGCTGCTTTTGCCGTGGCCGGGGCGATCTATATTATTGCCGCATCTTTGCATGGAACTGCCTGGCTCATCGTCAGTTGCAGTGTCTTCTCGACGACACTGGTACTGGTCTACCTTTGCTCCACGCTGTATCACTCCCTTGTGCGTACCAGGGCTCGGCATGTTTTCCAGGTGCTTGATCATTCGGCAATCTATCTGCTTATCGCTGGCACGTACACGCCCTTTACTCTGGTCTGTTTGCGTGGACCAGTGGGCTGGGTGCTGTTCGGCGTTGTCTGGGCACTGGCGGTGGCCGGAGTTATCTTCAAGAGTCTAGCCGTGGGCCGGTTTGCCGTAGCATCGGCGTTGGTCTACCTTTTCCAGGGCTGGTTCGTTGTTTTCGCGGCTCGCCCGCTGCTCGATGCCATAGGCTGGCGTGGCATGGCATGGCTGGGCGCCGGAGGACTAGCTTACACTCTGGGCATCATTTTCTTTGCTCTGGATCGCCTGCGCTACTTTCACGCAGCGTGGCATATCTTCGTGCTTGCCGGAAGCGTAGCGCATTACTTTGCGATTCTCTTTTACGTAGTTCGGCCGGGCCGCTGAATCTTCGGGCAGCGGTCAAACCTTGCCCCTTAAGAGCTGGTTTCAAGAATGGCCGCTGCAATCGGATCAGCCAACCCGCAGGGGTTAAAACCCCTCCTTACTCCTGCGCATTTCGGCACGACTGAAGTCGTGCCCTGATACAGAGCATGTTTTTGAAACACGCGTTACGAATGCATTTCGGCACGCGACCCAGAAGGCGCCCCGGTCGTGCCCTGATAAGAAAGAGAGCCGAAGAACAAACGCAGGTCCTTCGACTCGTCGCTGCGGCGACTCGCTCAGGATGACAATCGCAGGGTGGGTTTCATCTTTCGAGGACCTGCGAAGCCGGTGGACGGCTGATACAAAGCATGTTTTTGAATCACTCGCTACGAAAGCATGTAAGCCGCGCGTTGGGGGCGCGATAACATGCTATTCGCTTCATCGTCATTCTTGAAACGCTCCAAGGTCGGATCCCAATAGAGCTTTCGCTTCGTTACCATCGCCATATCGTGAATGAGACAAGTCGAGCATGCGCGGTGTCCCAGTTCCGCTGGAGAGATTGGAGCGTTGCGGGTGATGATGCAATCCAGCCAGTTGCCGTGCTGTTCTTTGCTCTCGTATAAGTGGATTTCGTCTGGTCCGATTACCGACTTGATGATCGCCGGATCGCTGGACGCGAGCGCGGTTGCATCGTTCAGCTTGGCCACCGGGTCGCTCTTTGTTACCTGCTCGTTGCCGCGGGAGACGAAGATCCACCCTTTCGTCCCATAGAACTTGATGCCGTTGGGGTAATCGCCGCTGATACTCATTTGTGTTCCGTTGGCATACAAGCCCTCAGTCTTGAACGATCCATGCACATCCCATAACCCGTGATCGGGAAACTCCGCCTTGCCCCACACTTCGATCGGGCCGGTGTACTCGGTATTCATGCCCCAATGCGCGCTGTCGACGTGGTGCGCGCCCCAGCCGGTAATCATGCCTGCACCAAACTGCCTGCAACGCAGCCATCCCGGCCGGCCATATCCCTTTTGCGGATGCACACGGTCTACCGTGTAGTAGACGTCGGGAGTCTCGCCGAGCCACATTTCATAATTAAAGGTTTCAGGCACCGGCATGGGTGTTTTGTCGCCTCCGGCTGGGTCGCCCGGCAAGCCAACCTCCACACGCTGGATGTCGCCGATGCGTCCGTTGCGAACCAGTTCCGCGGCATATCGGAACTGTACGGTGGAGCGCTGCTGGCTGCCAATCTGCAGGATTCGCCCAGTTGACTGAACAGCATTGCTCAGTGCGCGGCCCTCGGCAATCGTCAGTGACGCGGGCTTCTGAAGATAGACATCCTTGCCCGCACGAACCGCGGCGATGCCGACGAGCGCATGCCAATGGTCCGGCGTGCTGACTACAACAGCGTCGATATCCTTGTTGGCAAGCAGTTCGTGAAAATTCGCATAGCCGGTGACGCCGTCGTAGGGCTTGCCAGTTTTCGTCGCATAGAAATCGTTGACAAACTTCTTCCCATCTTCCCGGCGATTTGCGTCCAGGTCGCAGACAGCCATGATCCTTGCGCGGTCGTACTGCAGAATCAAGGGCATGTCGTGCCCTCGCGAGATGCGGCCCACACCGATGGCGCCAATGTTGATGCGCTTGCTGGGCGCAAATTGGCCGAGCACTGTCGATGGCAAGATGGTTGGAAATCCGGCGACTGCTGCCGCTCCGATGCTGGTCTTCAAAAACCTGCGCCGCGAGACCTTACCCTTAACCGCACTTTTCATGGTCCCCCCAATCGCTATTCTTTCAGCGTTACGACCTTGGCGTTCTTCTGAGCCTTGATAACCAGTTCTGCCGCGAGCAGGCATTGGTCCTGATCCTGCGCAACATGCGTTCTGTTCACGATGTCGGAAACAAATTGCTGGCCGAACGGCAGCGGCATGTTGTTGCAATCGATGTACCGCGCCACTTTGTTGTCAACGAGGAACAGATTATTCCCCTGGCGGCCGACGGCGACGTTGGTATATTTGCGGACCTCGATGTAACCATCGGTGCCCAGAATAAAAAGCCGTCCATCTCCCCACGTCCCCAACCCGTCGGGCGTGAACCAGTCGAGCCGCACATAACCCAAGCCGCGGTCGCCGCGAAGCACCATATCGCCAAAATCCTGAAATCGGGGACGATTCGGATGGCGCACATTTGCGATTTGCGACTCCACAACTTCAGCCTGCTTCGATCGCGTGTAGAAGAGAAACTGGTCAACCTGGTGCGATCCGATGTCGCAGAGAATTCCACCGTACTGGTCGGGATTCCAGAACCACTCCGGCCGCCCCGTTCCACCGCCTGCGTCTCCGTGCCCTTGCACAACCTGGTGAGGCGCAATGTTTATGGTCTGGATCACCTTGCCGATTGCGCCTTGCTGTGTGAGCACTCCGGCGTACACCGCGGCCTTGACCTCCAGTCGCTCGCTGTACATAATCCCGTAAATTCGCTTTGTCTCCGCGATTGTCTTTCGTACCTGAGCCAGTTGTTCCAGAGTCGTTATTCCCGGCTTGTCCGCTAAGAAGTCCTTGCCGTTTTTCATGGCGCGCACGCCCAGCGGAGCGCGTTCACTGGCTATCTGGGAGCTGAGCACCAGTTGCGTGGAAGGGTCGTTAAGAATCTCATCCTGTGTTTTGACCACTTTCACATCGGGAAATCGTTTTGTGAAATTTGCGAGCTTGTCCGGTTCGCCGACCCAGGCCGAAACCAGTTCTCCGCCGCCGCGCTGAACGGCCCCGATCATGCCGTAGATGTGGTCGTGGCTAACGCCGCACACGGAAAACTTGATGTGGTCTTTCGGCGACTCTTCAGTCTGGTCAGGCAGCACCGCGTCTTCGATTACGCGGCTCGGCTCTCTACCCAAAGCCAACGCACCCTGCCCAAGCCCCGTCATCATCGCAACCGACCCCATCCATCCGGTCTGTTTGAGAAAGTCGCGCCTGCCAGTAGATCTCATTTTCATCCCCTTCCGCAACCCGAACAGTATCACCAATAGAGGAACAAATGCGCAATGGGGAAGATGAATCCTGGAAGCCTTGCGCCGCGGAACCATCCGATGAGAACTCGATCGCGATCAAAGTACCCATTCCGACCGCAGGCCGGACCCTCGAAAGACCCGTACATTACCAAATTGTTTGCTTTTCCGCCGTACAATTCATTTCCCATTCACACGATTCATTTATCCATTGCAGAGTCTGGTAGTTGCGCCCCCTGCACGACTGGACGCGAAAACCATCCTAAAGTTTGGAGCGATCAGCATGTCCGATTTGGCGACTACCGTTTCAGAACGTCCCCCAGCGGCAGCATTACTCGACAAGAAAATGAAGAAATCCCACGCCATGATCAGCGGTGGCGTGGTTCTGTCAGCGCTGGTTATCGGACTTGGCTTCATTGCCGTCCATCTGTCACAGGACCTGATCGGCGTGACCGCCACCAGCGTCTGGCCTTTTGTGCTGCTCGGCGTGGCCCTGCTCATCGCTCTCGGGTTTGAATTCGTCAATGGCTTCCACGATACAGCCAACGCTGTGGCCACCGTAATTTACACGCACTCGCTCGACCCCAATATCGCAGTGGTTTGGTCGGGACTCTGCAACCTGGTGGGCGTTCTAACTTCCTCCGGCGCCGTGGCATTCACGGTCATCACGTTGCTGCCCGTCGAACTGATCCTTCAGGTCAGCGCCGGGGCAGGGTTTGCCATGGTGTTCGCTTTGCTCATCGCCGCCATTCTATGGAACCTGAGCACCTGGTGGTTCGGACTGCCCGCCTCCAGTTCGCACACCATGGTAGGCTCCATTATCGGCGTGGGCCTTGCTAACCAGCTTATGAACCCGGGGGGCGGCACCTCAGGCGTGGACTGGGCCCAGGCCAGCAAGGTCTTCCAAGTCCTGCTTATCTCGCCGTTGATCGGTTTCACCGCAGCAGGGCTGCTGATGCTTTATGCCAAATACGGAGTGAAGAGCGCCATTTTCCGTATATTCACGGGGCTTATGGGAGGCGTTGCAGGCGGCTATTTTGCGTTCTTTGTTTTCAAGTCCTGGCTTTGGACCGGTTTATTCGCCGCGTTCATTGGGGTCTCTGTTGTGATGGCATCCAAATGGCTATCCAACTACCCGGCTATCTTCGAGGCGCCCAAAGGTACCGAACCGCCGCCGCTCCCCATCCGCGCGCTGCTCATCCTTACCTGCTCCGGCGTGAGCTTCTCGCACGGCTCCAATGACGGACAGAAGGGCATGGGACTGATCATGCTCATCCTGATAGGCACCGTGCCAACTGCCTATGCGCTGAACCACGCTGTTTCTGCGAGCGATGTGCAGACCTTCATCTCCGCCTCAGAGAACGCGGGGAAAGTCCTCGACCAGCACGTGGACAAAGGTGGGATCCTCGGCGCCGACGCCCGCACGGAGGTCACCGATTACATCCGCACCAGGAAGATTCAGCCGGACACGATTCTTGCGCTGCGCGAACTGGTAGAAGACCTGAACCACGAAGTAGCGCTCTACAAGGAGTTCAAGTCGGTCCCTCCCAGCCAGCAGACCAACGTCCGCAACGATATGTATGTGGCCAGCGAGGCAATTCGGCTGATGCAGAAGAGCAAAACGCCTGCCTTTACGGCCGACGAAAACAAGACCCTCGCCACCTACAAGGTCCAGGTCGACAAGGCCACCAAGTTCATCCCCGCGTGGGTTAAGGTTGCCGTAGCCCTGGCGCTGGGTATGGGCACCATGGTGGGATGGAAGCGCATTGTAGTAACCGTCGGCGAGAAAATCGGCAAGGAGCACCTGACCTATGCACAAGGGGCCAGCGCTGAACTGGTTGCCATGTGCACCATCTTCGCCGCGGATAACTTCGGCCTACCAGTTTCGACAACGCATGTGCTCAGTTCAGGTGTTGCCGGGACCATGGCCGCCAACCGCAGCGGGCTGCAGTTCGCGACCATTCGCAACATCGCGGCTGCCTGGGTGTTTACCCTTCCCGCCGCGGCGCTGCTCTCCGGCAGTCTGTTCTGGCTCTTCCGCCAGTTCGCCGCCAGCTAAGCTGCTCTCAAACTGGCTTTTCAGGGCATCCGGTCACCCCGGATGCCCTTTTTCCTGCCCGAGACAAGCCTGATCGTCTCCAATCTGCACGCATGGCTGCTGTCTTTCCGGTACCATACTTGAGGTACCTATTGCAGAATGAGCCTGAAAGCCAAGCTGG
>CAYWMR010000047.1:0-18575 GCA_964458965.1 uncultured Occallatibacter sp.
ATAGCGCCAGGCCATATTGATGAGCGGCCCCTGCCAGCGGCGAACGATGCCCTCAAACGCCTGCACATCCCCGGCCAGAACGCGGGCGATGTCGGCAAGGTCGGGGTCGGCCTGCGCGGTTGTTTCAGGCGGGCTTTGGGAGGCTGTAGTCAATTCGTCGCTCTCTGCCGGGTAGGACATTCAGGCCGGCCATCCGGTTGCATTTTCTTATGCAGGACATACCATGCAAGAAAATGCAACCGTGTTGCAGACTCCCGTGTCCCACTGGTTGCAAGGGAAAAAATCCCCTGCAACCAATCAAGGAGGATTCTATGATGCATTTGGTTAGTTTGCTCTTCGGGAGCGAAGAAGTTTTCGGCAGCTTTGGTTTGTGGGCGTTTCTTTCTATCAGCGCGGTTGCGTTGTTTGGGGTTTTCATTCCGCTTACAACGTGGATGGAGAACCGGCGCAAGGAGCGGGACGCGTTTTACAAGTCGGAGACCATACGGCGTGTCGCGGAGGCCTCCAGCGACAGCGCCAAGACTACCGTAGAGCTGTTGCGCGAGCAGCACAGGATGGGTCTCCAAAAGACTCGCGAAGGCATGAAGATTGCCGGAATTATCAACGTCTGCGTGGGGATTGGGCTGGTGATCTTTTTGCGCGCCCTGATTGGTGGAGCGCCGGTCTATCTTTGCGGGCTGATTCCGGGATTTATCGGCGTAGGGATGCTGGTGTACGTCTATGTTCTGGCGGAGCCGCTGGTGTAGGGGGCGGGAAGGCTTGAATCGCGGGGCGGGCTGGGGCATCTAACAGGGTAGTTGTTCAAACAGCTATCATACTGGCGAGGTGCTTCACGCCTGGATGCAAGGAGGAAGCCGATGACCGCCAAATCTAATCGCCAGCCTGCCATCTTTATTCCGCACGGCGGCGGGCCGTGTTTCTTCATGGATTGGACGTGGGGACCGGCCGACACATGGCGTGCAACGCAGCGCTTTCTGGAGGGGATTGCGGCCACCTTACCCGAGCGGCCCAAGGCATTGCTGGTGGTGAGCGGCCATTGGGAAGAGCCGGCGTTTACCGCGAGCGCGGCGGAAAAACCGCAATTGATTTTCGACTACTCCGGCTTTCCCGAGCACACTTACCGGCTGACATGGCCCGCGCCGGGCGACCCGGAACTGGCGGGGCGGGTGACGGGACTGCTGAAGGAGGCAGGCCTTCCGGCAGCGATCAGCCCCACACGTGGGTTCGACCACGGCGTGTTTGTGCCGCTGAAGGTGGCGTTTCCCGAGGCGCAGATTCCGGTGGTGACGCTGTCGCTGGCGGGTTCGCTTGATCCGGCACTGCATCTGGCGGCCGGCCGGGCTCTGGCTCCGCTGAGGGATGAGGGAGTTGTAATTGTGGGCAGTGGAATGAGCTTTCATAACTTGCGCGGGTATTTCAAACCGGAGACCGCGGAGCGTGCGCGGGCCTTCGATGAGTGGCTGACGCGCGCTGTGGAGTCGCCGGCTGCGGAGCGGGATGTTTATCTGGCTGCGTGGCGGAAGGCTCCGTTTGCCGCCTACGCACATCCGCGCGAGGAGCACCTGATCCCCCTGCTGGTTGCCGCGGGCGCAGGTGGGGATGCGGCCGGTGCGCGGATCTTCCGGGATGAGCCGATGGGCGCGGCTATCAGCGCATATCGGTTCGGGTGAAGAGCGATGCAAGGGGTGAAGTGGCTTCAGCAGGTTCCGGAAAAACTCGAAGCCGCTCGCTAAATCGGTGGAGAACCTTCCGCAGGGGCTGAAGCCCACCTTTATTTTCGGCTAGTTGCGGCACGACTGAAGTCGTGCCCTGATACAAAGCCTTCGCAAATCGCACCGAGAGAGAGTTTTCCGCAACCTGTTCAAGCCAGTGCATGCAGAAGCAGTCCGAGGGCTGCGCCGCCCAGAATGAGCCAGGTTGCATTCACCTTGTAGCGAACCAGAAGGAAAGCGCTCGGCAATCCAATTGCCCAAGTCCAGCCATCGATCAGCGTGGCGCGGCCCATTGCGATCAGTACGAAGGCCATGAGGGCTACGGCCGCGGAATTCACGCCATCCAGAAAGCCCCCGGCGAGCGGCGATTTGCGGATGTGGACGGCCAGCGCCGCCACCAGCCCGGCCATGAGAAACGAGGGGAGAAAAATGGCTGCGGTTGCCAGGGCTGCGCCGGCCCATCCGTGAAGCAGGTAGCCGAGAAACGTGGCCGTGGCAAAGACCGGGCCTGGGGTGACCTGTCCGGCGGTGACGGCGTCGAGCAACTGAGATTCCGTGACCCAGTGCAGGCGGTCAACCAGGTCGGCCTTGAAGAAGGCCAGCAGGACGTAACCAGATCCCCAGACCACCACTCCGAGCTTGAGAAACATGAGGACGAGCGGGAGCAGTCCAACCGCGCCGGCACCGGCGCCAGCAGTCGATCCGGCTCCCAATGCGGCGGGAAAGATGGCGAGGCTCAGCGTAGTTTTAGGCCGCGTACGCAGCCAAACCTCCAATAGCGCCGCGCCGCCGCACACCAGCAGGACCGCAATGGGCGGCGCACCGGCAAAGGCGGCCGCAAGGCATGCCAGGCCAGCCAGAGCAAGCGGCCAGCGGCGAAATGCCATGCGGCCGAGATTCCAAATGGCCTGGGCGACGATGGCGACCATCACCGGCTTGGCTCCGTAGAGAATCCCCTGCGCCTGCGGCAGGCTGCCATAGCGGACGTAGGCCCAGGCCAGAGCCAGCGTGGCCAGCGAGGCAGGCAGGATGAAACAAACGCCTGCAACCAGCAGGCCCATCCAGCCGGCGCGATTGTAGCCCAGAGCCATGGCAACCTGCGTGGAACTGGGGCCGGGGAGCAGGTTGCATGCGCCCACCAGGTCGAGGAACTGCTCGCGGCTCAGCCAGCCGCGGCGTGCTACCGCCTCGCGCTCCATCAAGCCAATGTGGGCGGCCGGGCCGCCGAAGGCGGTGAGTCCGAGGCGAAGAAAGAGCCGCGCCACCTGGGTAAGCGGAGATTGAGTGTCGGGCGCAGGCATGGTTCAGGTGTATCAGAGTCCCTTGGATTGATACCACGGCCTGCGGCGGCCAATGCGCAGGCCGGAGTCGATGAGGACGGCGATGAGGCTGAGGGTCATCGTGAGGTCGAGCCGCGCTTCGTGGAGGAAGGCCGACCAGCCGTAGCGAGGCAGCTTGGCGAGCGTAAAGGGGCCGAGCTGTGCTCCAAGCAGAATGGGCATTTTGGTGGAGACCAGAGCGACCACCATGATCACGAGGAGGAGAAGCGCCGCATCGCCGGCAAAGAGATTAAGCAGGACTGCAACGCCAGCGGCGATTTCGATACCGCCCACGAGGGGCGCCAGCACTTCAGGAATTGGGAATCCGATGGCGGCGAATCGACCTGCGCCGAACTCGGCCGGCCGCCTGAACTTGAGAATGCCTTCCGTGAGAAATACCAAGCCTATGGCCACACGAATGAGGATCATGGGCAGATCGCGGCGCATGGCTGTCTCCCGGCGGTGGTAATTCTGGAACGGCTGCTCACTAGGTTACCAAAATACGTTACCAAAAAACAGCGCGACCGGATATGGAGAAAGGATACTCCAAAGCAGGGACTTAGGGACTTAGGGACTGAGGGACCAAGGGACTTAGGGACTGAGGGAATAGGTGGGCCCGTTCTTCAGGGCAACTGGCGCAGGTCCGCGCAGGCCTCCCGGTCCCCGGCGTCGCAGGCCTTCTTATACAACTTGCGCGCCTGGGCAATGTCGTGGGATACGCCCCGGCCAGTTTCATAAAGCCAAGCTGCGGAGATGCATCCGTTGGTGTACATGCCGTCGCAGGATTTCTGGTAGGCCGCGAGCGCCCGGGCATAGTCCTGCTTCACGCCCTGGCCATACTGGTAGAGATAGCCGAGGTTGCGGCAGCCAAGTGCATCCCCGCCGTCGCAAGCTTGTTGATAAAGCAGCATCGCCTCGCCGAAGCGCTGCTGGTTGTAGAGCGCTTGGCCCTGAATGACGCGCTCGGCTGCATGATCGCGCAGATCCTGCGTGTTGGCGGCGGCGGCTGCAGGTGCAACTTGTTGCTGGCGTGCAGGATCGTGCTGCTCCAGTTGCCCGCCCAGCGTTGCGGCCATTGCGCAGGATGGCTGTAGCCCTCCGTCGCAGGCCTTCTGATAGAGCGCGCTCGCCTGGGCGTTGTCCAGGGCGACTCCCTGGCCATTCTGGTAAAGCCCGGCGAGGTCGGAGCATGCTTGCACAATTCCGCCGCCGCAGGCTTTCTGGAAGAGCGTGGCTGCCTGTGCATAGTCCTGGGTCACGCCCCGGCCGAACTGGTAAAGGACGCCGAGGAGATAGCACCCGTCCAGACTGCCGCCGTCGCAGGCCATCTTCTGCAGCGTGGTTGCCTGTGCATAGTCCTGGGCGACTCCCAGGCCATTTTGGTAAAGAAAGCCGAGGTTATAACATCCGCCCCCGCTTCCGCCGTCGCAGGCTTTCTGGTAGAGCGTGCGGGCCTGGGCGAAGTCCTGGGCAGCACCCCAGCCATTTTGGGATAACTTGCCGAGCATGGCGCAGCCATACATAATTCCGCCGTCGCATGAGGCCTCCAATAGCGGCTTTGCCTCTTCGTAGCTCTTCTGGTTGTAGAGCGCCCGCCCCTGATTGAAGCGCTCAGCGGCATGATCGCGCAACTCCTGCAAGCGTGCGGCTTCCTGCTGCGCGGTCTTGTCTTTGGCCTCCTGCTCGGCAGCATCCTTGGCTTCGCGCTCTGCCTTGAGCCTTGCGTCGCGGACGGGCTGAAGGCCTATCTCATCCAGCGTCTGCCCGGTGGATTTGACTTCGATGTGCTGCTTGATCTGATCCGCGCCGTCATCGGTTGAGGCGACCACGAGGTGTTGGCCGGGCTCGACCTTGACCTTGGCCGAGGCTCCGGCTTCGATGCGGCCTTTGGCCTCGCCGTCGAGCTTCCAGTCGCAGGCCAGGTCGCACAGCACCAGAAGCGTTGGGCCAGTCGGCCTGGCCAGCGGCGGTTTGGGGTGAGCCTGGGGCGCGTCGGCCTGAATGGCATGGCATGGAAGTGGCGCGGCAGCCAAAACCGCAATCAACACCCAGAAGGCAATCGTTCGTGCACCCAACTGGTCCTCCCGCGTTTCGGCTGGGCAGTGAGGGGGACTGGCGCGCCGCCAAACGTGCAGCCATTATTGCAGATGTTGGATTGTTGCGTGGCAATAAAAAGTCGCAGCAGTCGGGCGTCGTGGCTTGATAAGCTCGGTGGAAAATAGGGAATAGGGAATAGGGAATAGGGAATAGGGAATAGGGAATAGGGATCAGGGGACAGGGAATAGGAATAGGGAATATGGAATAGAGAACAGGGGGAGCGTACTCCAGCGGGCGCCTGCTAATCGTTACGGAGCGCCTGTATTGGATCTACGCGAGTTGCACGGTGCGCTGGGAGACACATTGCTGATAGGGAGACAACCAGCAGAATGATCGCCGAGATGGCGTAGACGGACGGATCGAAGGTATCGATGCGCAACCAGGATTCTTCTGTGATGCGCATGAAAGCCCAGGCGGCGGGCATGGCCAGCGCCATCCCGAACAGAAGGCCAAGGGCGATCTGGCGAATGCCCTTCGTCATCACCGATCGGAAGATGGACTGGCGGGTCGCTCCCAGCATCATCTGAATCCCGAACTCGCGCGTGCGCTGACTAATTGCGAAGGTCAGTACTCCGTATACGCCGGTGATGGCGAGGACGATCGCGATGCCAGCCATGAACAGAATGATCCTGGCCAGGGAGCGCATCGATGTGGCGTTGGTCTCAAGGAAATCCCAAATGGTGGAGGGCGTGCTCTCCTGGCTCTTATCGAGGCTGTTGACGATCCCTCCAATGGCTGCGGAAACAGGCGTTGCACTGCCGCTGAAACGGACGAAGAGCTGGCCATCGCGCGATTGCGGATTCTGCAGGGTATAGAGCTTTGGACCGTCGAGAATGCTGAACTGCTCGGAGCGCGTGTCTCTGGCAACGCCGATCACGACCAGACGGCGGTCATCCGGTGTGACCACCACCTTGCCGACAGCATCGTTGTTACCCCAGAACGCCATGGCAAAAGCCTGCGAAACGATGGCGACCTGCGCGCTGCCGGAGGCGGAAACGTCCGAGCCCTGAAATGAGCGGCCGTGCATCAGAGAGATTCCGAAGGTAGAAAAGAAATCCGCCGATACGTTATCTATGGATGCGGGGCGGCCCTGCCCTTTGGCCTGATTGTCGAGTCGAACCTCACTGATTGGCGCCACATTGAAGGGAGCGACGGTTTCCCAGGCCAGAGACTGCACGTTAGGGATGAGGAGAATGCGCGCTTCAAGCGAGCGGATGAAAGCCTGCGCGGAATTCTGCGTGTACCGAGGAGCCTCGAGGTCAAAAGGAACAGTCATTGTCTGACGCGTTTCAAAGCCAGGATCGAGCCTGGTGATCATGAATGGCAGACGCGCGAAGAGAACGGCGGCGGCCAGAAGCACGAAGCTCATGGCCAGTTGCACCACGATCAACGCACTTGTTGTGCGCGACCGCATGGTCGCTGCGCCCTCGCGCCCCTTGAGCGCGGTAATCAGGTCGAATCGGAATGACTCGCGCATGGGCGCGAGTGCAGAGGCAACGGTGGCAATCAGCACCAGGACCGCCAGAAACCCGAAGACCTTCCAGTCAGGCTGGATGGATGCCGCAACGTTGGCGTGGGATGGATCGGCGACTCCGAACAGCAGCGATGGGATGCGCGCGGCCAGATAGATGCTGACAACACCGGCGGCGGCGGCAGTGATGAAGCTTTCCAAGGCCAGCATGCGCATCAGACGTCCGCGTCCTGCGCCCAGCGCGAGGCGGATTGCAATTTCTCCGCGGCGCACCACGGAGCGGGACAGGAAGAGCATGGTCACGTTGGTGCAAGCCAGCAGAAGCACCAGGACGAGCGGCCCCATGATCAACGCCATGAGGATCATGGCCAGGGATTGCATTGCCGGATTGCGAATGAACGATCCATCTGTGAGCACCAGGGAGGTTCTCCGGTCCAGCGTGAAAATCTTCTGCTCAAGGTAGAAGCGGTCCCGCTGGCGGATGATAGTCTCGAGCTCCGCCGTCGCATCGGCTCGCGAGTATCCGTGGCGCAAGCGCCCGGCGAGCGTAAGCCAGGCCCAGTTGGGGTCCTGGAAGGCACTGTTCCCATGATTGAATGCGGGTTGCAGTGAGTAGGGCATCCACATGTCTCCAGCCAGCAGGCTGGCTGAACTATCGGGGGCAATCCCGATCACCGTCAGCGGCTGGCGGCTGATATGGATCACCTTTCCAACGATTTGCGGGTCGGAAGAATAATAGTCACGCCAGAAATGCTCGCTGAGCACAACGATCCTCTGCGGCGCACCCGGCGTGCATTCGTCGGGATTGAAAAACCTTCCCAGGAGCGGGCGATCGATTCCAAACACGCGAAAATAGTTGCAGGTAACCAGGGTTGAATCGCCGGGCTGGCGCAGGTCGTCGAGCGTGATTCCGATTCTCTGCCATGCCGCAACATCGGCCAGTGAATGCGACTGGGTGCGAATCGCTTCGTAGTCCTGGGCATTGAACGACGAATCTTGCGGCCTGCCCAGATACCAGCCTTGATAGCGGGGATAGATCTGGGCAAAGCCGGCGGGATCTTTTTTGGTTAGAGGATCGAGGAACAGGGAGTTGAGGATGGTGAATACGCCGGCGTTCAATCCGATTCCAACGGAGAGAGCCAGCACCACGACAAACGTGAGCAGCGGTGTGCGGCGGGCGGACCGGATGGCGTAGAAAATGTCTTGCCGGTCAATGAGCATCGCGCCGTCTCCTCAAGGTCCTTGAGAACCAAGCTTCGCAAATACGTTTGCCTTTGGCAATGTATTTTGTGGCTGGTTGGGCTTCCATCCCCGGTCCCCAAAGGCGAGGGACCAGGGGCACCGTCAGGGTGGTATGGAGATCTGACTGGAACCGGGGGCACCCGCCACACGGCTCTACGCGCAAGGCCTTCAGGGCAGATTGCGCAGGCTGGCGCATGCGTCCTGATCTGCGCCATCGCAGGCCCTTCTGTAGAGCATCTTTGCCTGATTTTTGTCCCGCGCCCCGCCGATACCGCGCAGGCAAAGGTCTGCCAGGTTCGCGCAACCCTCCATATTCTCGCCGTTGCAGGCCTTTTGGTAGAGGGTGCGCGCCTGGACATAGTCAGGTGCGGTGCCTTCGCCATTCTGATAGGTCTTGCCGAGGTCCACGCAAGCCTCCATTTTCTGTCCGTTGCAGGCCCTCTGAAACAGTGCGTGCGCTTCGATGCTGTCCTTTGTCATACCGTTGCCATCGCGGTAGAGCTTGCCGAGGCTACCGCATGCGTCTGTTTCCCCGCTGTCGCAAGCCTTTTTGAGGAGGATGGCTGCCTGTGCATAGTCCCTGGTCACGCCTTTGCCATTCATGTAGTGATCGCCGAGGATGGAGCATCCACGGATATCGCCACCGTTGCATTGTTTCAAGTAGTAAGCGTTCGCCATGCCGACGTCCCTGGTCATCCCCATGCCATTTTCGTAGAGGTAGGCGACGTTGCCGCATGCGGCCATACTCTCGCCTTCGCAGGCCTCTTCGTAGAGCGGCATAGCCGCAGCGTAGTGGTTTTGGCCGAAGAACTCGTCTCCCTTGCGATTCTTCTCAGGGGCGCGCTTTCTCAGGTCCGGCAAGCCAGCTGCTCCTTCCCCATTCAGCAAAAGGATATTTTGGCAGCCAAGCAATTCTCCTCCGTCGCAGGCATGCTTGAACAGCGTGCGCGCCTGTGCCAGGTTCTGCGGTACACCACGACCGGTTTGGTAGAGTATGCCAAGGGTGGAGCATCCCGGCATGCTTCCGCCGTCGCAGGCCTGCTGCAGAACCTGCCTCGCATCGTCGTAACGCTTCTGGTCGTAAAGCGCTTGCCCCTCCACCGCGCGACCGGCCGCATGATCGCGCAGGTCCTGCACGTTGGCTGCATCCCCTGGCGCAGACTGCCCTCCGGGCTGGGACGTCTTCTCCGGCTGTTGCTTGCTCAGCATAGCGGCTGTTGCGCACGAAGGCTGGAGCCCGCCGTCGCAGGCCTTCTGGTAAAACGTGCGCGCCTGGTCAAAGTCCTGCGCGACTCCCTGGCCATTCTGGTAAAGCACGGCGAGGCCGGTGCATGCCCGCATTTCTCCGCCGTTGCACGCCTTCTCGAGCAGCGGCTTTGCTTCGTCGTAGCGCTGCTGGCCGGATAGGGCATTTCCCTCATTGAAGGCCTTCGCTGCCTGTTCGCGCAGGTCCTGCGAACTGGCGGCGACTGTGGGCGCAGTCTGCGCTGTGACCTGGGGCGTCTGTTCAGGGGGTTGCACGGGCGGTTGCACTTGCTTGCTCAACGTTGCGGCTGCTGCGCAGGAGGGCTGGAGCCCGCCGTCGCAGGCCTTCTGGTAGAGAGTCCGAGCCTGGGCATCGTCCTGGGTTACTCCCTGCCCATTTTGGTAAAGCGCGGCCAGGTCTGCGCATGCTTGTAAATTTCCGCCGCCGCAGGCTTTCTTGAAGAGCGTGCCCGCTTGCACATAATCCTGCGGCACACCCCGGCCGACCTGGTACAAGGCGCCGAGCAGAGAGCATCCGCCGAGGTTTCCGTCGTCGCAGGCTTTCTGGTAGAGCGTGCCGGCCTGCGCATAATCCTGGGTTACGCCCCAGCCATTTTGATAAAGAAACCCGAGGTTGTAGCATGCGCCCATGTTTCCACCGTCGCAAGCCTTCTGGTAAAGAGTGAGCGCCTGGGCGTAATCCTGGGTTACGCCCAGGCCATTCTGGTAAAGCTTTCCAAGGCTGGTGCAGCCATACATACTGCCGCCTTCGCAGGCCTTCTCCAGCAGCGGCTTGGCTTCGTCATAACTTTTCTCGTTATAAAGCCTTTGACCCTGATTAAAGCGCGAGCCGGCATTATCGCGCAGTTCCTGCAAGCGGGTGGCTTCCTGTTGCGCGGCTTTGTCTCTTGCCTCTTTCTCTCGTGCGGCTGCTTCTTGCGCCTCCAGGTCAGCTTTGTCCTTGGCCGCCTGCTCAGCCTCGGCCTTTTCCCGGGCCTCACGGTCGGCTTTGTCCTTAGCCGCCTGCTCAGCCGCCAACCTGTCGTCGCGGACAGGCTGGAGTTTAACGTCGACCTCCGTCTGCCCTTTCTCCGCGACGTCCGAAGGCAGGTCGACCTGGTCCAGGCCGTCCTCAGTAACCGCTTCCACGGTGTGCTGGCCTGATTCGACTCTGACCCTGGCATAGGCTCCAGCTTTGATTTGACCCTTGGGTTCGCCGTCGAGTTTCCAGTCACAGGCCAAGTCGCAGCGCACCACAAGCGTTGGAGAGATAGGCTTGGCCGATGGTGGTTTGGGGTGCGCCGGGGGCGCTTGGTTCTGAATGGCATGGCCTGGAACAGCGGCGCCAGTCGTGGCTGCAATTAGCGCCGAGAGGGCGATTGTACCCAAATGCATCTGGTCCTCCCGCAATTCTTGCTGGCCGGCTGAGGGATGTGACACGGCCGTTATGTGGCCAACATCGCCTGGGTTTTGTCATTTGGCGGGTTGCCCACCGTCAGAGCCTTTGTAGTTTGAGGGTTAGCCACGCGCAATGAGTGAAGCCGGTCCTGGGGCATCACTGAGAGTTTGTGACTTATTTGAAGCCGCCCGATTGTTCAAAGGATGAGTCACTTGTTTTTTAGCACCGAATGCTATGAGAAAGCAATAAAGTTACGGGAATTAAGGATAAAAGACAGGAGCCAAAAGGCTGATGAATGCGCCCCTTTCGAGAAGCCCGAGCCGGGATTTGCGGCGTAAATCCAAGGTTTCTGGTGCGAGATTTGGAGTGCCCAGTTTCTTGCGGGGCAGTTAGATGGGGGGTGTTCGGCGTTCCTGCGCTTGTTTTCAATTGTCGAGAAGGGATTCGATGGCAGGGGCAAGGGATTTGGGGGTGGTTGAGGGGCCGTGGCGGGATATTACCGCGCCCTGGCGGCTGATGAGGAATTTGGTGAAGTTCCAGCGAATTCTGCTTACGCCGAAGGCGCCGAGGATGCCGGGCTGCTTCTCCCTTAGAAAGCGATAGAGGGGATGGGCGCCGGGGCCGTTCACTTCGATTTTTGCGAACATGGGGAAAGTCACGCCGTAGTTCTTCTGGCAGAATGCGCCGATTTCCTCTTCAGAGCCGGCTTCCTGCGCGCCGAACTGGTTGCAGGGGAAGCCGAGTACCTGAAAGCCTCGGTCCTTGTAGGTGCTATAGAGCTTTTCCAGGCCGGCGAACTGCGGGGTGAAGCCGCATTTGCTGGCGGTATTGACGATGAGCAGGACGCTTCCGCGGAACTCGGCGAGGCTGATTGGCGCCTCTGTTGCGCCCGGCGTTGTGGGCGGAGCGTTGAGGAGCGGGGCTGAAAACCGATAAACGGACTCGTCAAACACCTTTAAAAACCTCCACTGAAAGCGGGTGTCAAGTGCGAATGGGCTGCGTCTAAGAGGGATGCGGCAAGGCGAGGCAGAGATGCAAAGCAGTCGCGACCCGGTTGCGTCCGGTAGACTGTGGGTTGGGGATCCAGTCCCTGGTCCGCGGCGGTCGAGCGGGGTGGGAAATTCTGGGAAAGACACAGTTTCCACGCCGAATGGCAGTCCGGCGGTTTGGGCGGGGTGACCGCGGTCCAATATAATGAGTCTTTCCGCGAGGCAGGATCAGATTTTTTTTGAGCAGTGAGGGTGTCATTATTCTTCCCGTGAAGCCGAACCTGAAGGCGAACTATGGACCGCACCAGTACTTTTGCTCGTCGCAGGGCCACAGCCCGGTGAAGACAAGGCAAAGTTGCATCTCAAGTTTTGGGCGCGTGGAAAGCCGCCGGCCGGGCGTTTTGCGCCTGAGCTGCACGCTGCTGCTGCTGGCCCTGGCGCTGCTGGCGATGCCAGGCTGGGCTCAGACGGGCCCGACGATCGCGCATATCCGGGTGATCGGCAACCGGCGGATACCCAAGGAGACGGTGCTGGCGCGTCTTTTTACCCACGAAGGGGACGCCTACGACCCCATCTCGATCGAGCGGGATTTCAATTCGCTTTGGAATACGGGATACTTCGAGGATTTGCGGATTGAGCGCGAAGATACGGAACAGGGGATCATCCTGAACGTGTTTGTTCATGAGCGGCCAACGATCCGGGAGATCAACTACAAGGGGCTGGAAGTGGTGTCTCAGTCGGACGTTCTGGACCGGTTCAAGAAGGAAAAGGTCGGCATGTCGGTTGAGAGCCAGTACGATCCGACCAAGATCAAGAAGGCCGAGACGGTGCTGCGCGAGATTTTGTCGGAGCACGGGCATCAGTTTGCCACCATCAAAACCGAAGTGAAGACGATACCTCCGGCATCGGTGCAAGTGAACTTCAACATCAAGGAAGGCCCGACGGTGAAGGTGGGGCAGATCAAGTTCACCGGTAATCAGCACATCGACAGCCTGACGCTGCGGCGGTCGATGAAGAACCTGAAGCCGATCGGGATTCCGTATTCGCTGATCTTCGAGGATATTTTTTCGCAGACGTTCGACGCGTCGAAGCTGGAGGAGGACACGGAGCGGGTACGGCTGGCCTATCGCGACAAGGGCTACTACAACGTCGCGGTGGAGGAGCCGAAGACGCAGATTCGCGATGAAGGCGGGTTGAACCTTTTCACCTTCCGGCCCAACAAGGGCAAGCGCATCGACATTCTGATGCCCATTGAGGAGGGCGCGCGCTACCGGTTGGGCAGCATCACCTTCACCGGGAACAAGGCGGTGAAGGATGTGAAGGCTCTGCGCGGGACGTTCGTGATCAAAGACGGGGACTGGTTCAACGCTACAGTGATCCAGAAGGGGTTGGAGAACCTGAAGAAAGCCTACGGGCAATTGGGCTACACCAACTTCGGCGCCATTCCCAAGCCGGAATACGACGATGCGAAGAAGACGGTTTCGCTGGACATCGATATTGACGAGGGCAAGCAGTTTTACGTATCGCGGATTGAATTCACGGGCAACACGATTACGCGCGACAAGGTTATACGGCGCGAGTTGATGCTGGACGAAGGCTCGATTTACAACTCGCAACTGTGGGAGTACAGCCTGCTGCGTCTGAACCAGTTGCAGTACTTCGATCCGCTCAAGGTTGACGAGGATACGGAGGTTCAGCGCGACGAGAACGCCGGAACCGTGGACCTGCTGCTGAAGGTGAAAGAGAAGGGCAAGAACTCGATTGGGCTGAATGGCGGCATCAGCGGATTGTCAGGCGCGTTTCTGGGCTTGAACTACCAGACCAACAACTTTCTGGGCCTGGGCGAAACCCTGAGCGTACAGGCCAACCTGGGCAACGTGCAGCGCAACTTTGTGTTTGGATTCTCGCAGCCGTATGTGCGCAACCGGCCGCTGAATCTGGGCTTCCAGCTTTTCAACACCAAGCAGGACTACAACGCGGCAAAGAACTACCAGACGACGACCGGGGCATCGGTGAACATAAGCGCCGCGCAGCAGTCGCTGACGCAGAATTACAATCAGGCCTCGACAGGAACGAATTTCTCGGTAAGCTACCCCCTGCGGCGGCATGTGTTCCAGCGCGTGGGCTTGACCTATTCGCTGGACAAGTCGACGATTACGGCCTTCAGCACAGCGTCGCAGACGTTCTTCCAGACGATCAGCTTCCGATCGGGCATTCAGGGATCGAACGCGCTGGCGGGCATTGTGAAGAGCTCGGCCTCGTTCAGCTATATCTATAACACCGTGAACAACCCCTTGCGGCCGCGGCAGGGCAAGGAATACACGGCAGCGTTTCAGTTTGCCGGCATCGGGGGCAACGTCCGGTTTATTTCGCCGGCGGTGGCCTTCAAGGAATTCAGGCCAATTCATTATTTGATGTTTTCGCCGACCGGGCGGAACGTACTGGCCATTCGCGCGCAGTTGAGCTATGTGCAAGGGTTTGGCGGCGACGTGGCACCTCCGAACAACCGCTTTTACTCCGGCGGCGAGAATGAGTTGAGGGGCTTCGATATCCGCGCAGCAACGCCCTACGGATACGTGCCGAACCGGATCAACGTGCAACTGACGAATCCGGACGGGACCTGCGTACCGCGCGACCCGACCAATCCTCAGGACAACCAGTGCATTCAGGTACCGCTGCCCACGTACGGCGTGGCGTCGATCGGCGGTGACACGCAGTTCATTTCCAATCTTGAGTACCGAATTCCCATCGCCGGTCCGGTGATGATCGACTTCTTTGACGATTTCGGCATCGACACGGCGCTGAACAAGGGCCAGTTGAAGCAGAGCCCGGAGGGATTTGCTTCTCTGACCGCGCCGCTGTATGGCTGCCCGGTATACAACAACGGCTCGTGCCAGGGCGGGATTCCGGGCAACATGGTTGGCTTCCAGCCGAATATCCGGCCGGTCGCGGGAACCAACTTTGTTCCCCGCATGTCCACCGGCGCCGAGATTTCGGTGATCATGCCGATCATCAATGCTCCCTTCCGCTTGTATTATGCGTACAATCCGCTTCGGCTGTATGAGAGGCCCTACTGCAACGACGTCAACCTGGGAGAAAACAGGCAGAGTTGCACCGCGGAGCTGATCACGCGCGATTTGTTTCCGTCGGGCGGGGCGGGCGACTACACCTACCAGGAAGTGGAGGCAGGTTACGGCGCGCGGTATCTGCTCCGGGAGCCGCGCAAGACATTTCGCCTTACGGTGTCCACAACGTTCTAAGCATGTTTCGGGTCCGTGCCGCATTCGGGTGGCCCGACAAGGAATTTAGAAGGAGTTTTCGACCGCAATGAATCGCACATTTGCACTTATGGTTACATTGGCCTCGGGGCTTGCCCTGAGCGCCACCGCCCAAACGCCGCCCGCCGCTTCCGCACCCGCCTCTGCAACGCCCTCTGCTGCGACGTCGGGCGCGACGAGCATTGCCGTCATTCTGTTTCAAACGGCGGTGACCCAGACCAACGAATTTCAGCGCGACTTTACCGACCTGCAGACGAAGTTCGATCCGCAGCGCCAACAGATCAAGAGTCTCAGCGATGAGATCTCGACCCTGGAAAAACAGCTTCAGACGCAGGGCGACAAGCTGAGCGACGCGGAGCGCGCGAGACTGGGCAGGACGATTGACGAGAAGCAGAAGCAGGCGAAGCGCATGCAGGACGACGCGCAGAGCGACTACCAGCAGCAGATACAGGAAATGTTTGCCTCGGTGGCCGGCAAGGTCGGCGATGTGATGACGGATTACGCGAAGAAACACGGATACGCGATGGTGCTGGATGAGACTGAGAATCCGAATCAGCAGCAGCCACCGCTGGTTCTGTACTCGGTGCCCAGCATTGAGATCACCAAGGCGGTGATCGACGCGTATAACACGAAATCGGGCATCCCCGCGCCACCACAGCAGCCGCCCTCGGCGCCAGTGCCGCAAGCAGGTCCCAAGGCCGCTCCCAAGCCGCCTGCCGCGCCCACGCATTGAGAGGAATCGAATTGCTTGATGGGCAGCCAGGAAAAGACGGCTGCCGAAACGACGGCAAGGGCCCGGCAATCACGGGCTTTTGCCGCTGAGTTTGTGGATGGTGAGGCGGAGCGCGGCTGGCGTTTGCGGGCGAAATCACCCTTTGCCGGTTTGACGCTCCTACCCAGCCCTCCTATAATCCTACTAAGTTCCTGCTGACGTCGCCGTCCGCGTCCTTTCTTGTCTGTGCCCCGCCTGACGCGGAGTTTCTTGAAAGAGAGAGCGAGAGGTTTCTCAGGGGGCACGGGCTTGGCTTCGCGCTGAAACGCGGACAGCCGCACAGGAATTCCGAAGGAGTTTCAAATTCAAATGAAGCGTTCGCTAGCACTTATTTTCACGCTGGCCTCAGGCATTGCCCTGAGCGCCGCCGCACAAACAGCACCCGCACCCGCAGCAGCGCCGGCAGCGCAGGCTGGTCCCGCCAAGGTTGCCGTCATTGCTTTCACAGGGGCGGTCCAATCGACGAACGAATTCCAGCGCAACTTTGCCGATCTGCAGAAGAAATACGAGCCGAAGCGCACCCAGTTGAAGACCATGGCCGAGGAGGTCGATACTCTGCAAAAGCAACTGCAGGCGCAGAGCAGCACGCTGAGCGATGCGGAGCGCGCCAGCAAAGCCAAGATCATCGACGACAAGAAGAAATCGGCGCAGCGCTTTGCCGAGGACGCGCAGAATGACCTGCAGGGAGAGATTCAGGAGATATTCCAGGGAGTGGCGTCGAAGTTCTTTGACGTTCTGGAGTCCTATGCGAAGGAGCAGGGCTTCACGCTGGTGCTGGACGGCACCCAGAGCCAGCAGCAGCCCCCTGTGGTGCTCTACGCGACCAACGCCGCGGATATCAGCAAGGCGGTTGTGGACGCGTACAACGTGAAGTCCGGCGTACCGGCGCCTCCTCCTCCTCCGCCCTCGGCGCCTGGGCCGCAAGCAGCGCCCAAGCCCAGGACGCCAGCCGCACCCGCAACTCACTAAGATCGCAACCGCAACGAAAGGCCTCGGGATACGAGGCCTTTGTGTTGCAAGGAGATTTCCATTCGCATGAATCGTTGGCTTGGACTGGTTCTTCCGCTGGCTGTAGGGATTGCAATGAGCTCGGCGGCACAGGATTTGAAGGTTCCCTCGGCGTTATCCGCAAAGCCCGTTCTGGCTGGCGGAACCCGGATCGTCGTGGTTAACTTTCAGGCGGGAGTGGCCAAGACCAACGAGGGCCAGCGCGCCTACCGGGAGCTGGAAAGCAAGTATGCCCCCAAAGAAGCCCAGGGAAAGGCTCTCGACGAAGAGATCAAGACCCTTACCAAGGAGTTGCAGACCGAAGGCAGCAAGCTGAGCGACGCAGAGCGTGCCAGCCGCACGAAGGCGATCGAAGCGAAGAAGAAGCAATCGGAACGCTTCCTGGCGGATTTGAAGGCGGACGGCAATCGCGATGTGCAGGCGATGTTCAACGGCCTGGCAACGAAATTCGGTGACTTTATGGTCACCTACGCGACCCAGCACGGGTACGACGTGATCCTGGACAGTTCGATGGAGCGCTCGCCGATTTTATATATCGATCCTTCCGCCGACATTACCAAGGAAGTGATTCTGGCGTACAACGTCAAGTCGGGAGTTGCGGCTCCCGCGGTTCAACCGGTAACCGCGCCCAAGACTCAGCCGGCAACTGCGCCCAAGGCTCCTGCCGCACGGTAGAGTGAGCCCACTGTTTCGCCGGTGAAATCGCGAAAGGATGGGCACCCGACGGGCCAGCCGATCAATTACGCTGCACGGGGAAATGCTTCGACCTTTGGGCGTTTTCGGCGCGAGGCATGCCACAGGTCGTATTGCTGCTGCAGGTCGAGCCATAGGCCCGGCTCGGTTCCGAAGGCGTCCGAGAGACGCAAAGCCATGGACGCGGTGAACGAGGCGCGACCGTTCAACAGGCGCGAGAGCGTGGAGCGAGCCACGCGCAGACGCCTGGCGGCCTCGCCTACCGGCATGGAGCCCAGATACTCGCGCAGCATTTCGCCTGGGTGAGGCGGGTTATACATCATGGGCATAAGGGCCTCCTATCGACCGTGATAGTCCTGGTAGTCAACGAGAATTGCGTCTTCTCCGTCAAAGGCGAAGGTCATTCTCCAGTTTCCATTCACCTTGACCGACCAATGATTGACTAGATCTCCCTTGATGGAGTGTAAATTCCATCCGGGAACACTCATGCGCATTGCATCTCTAGAGATGTTCAAAGTACCAAGTTGAAGGCTCAACTTCTTCGCGTGCGCAGGCTGAATGCCCGCCTTGGTTCCCGTGAAAAAGAACTTCTCCAGCCCAGCGTGCCGGAATGACCGGATCATGCCCAAACTGTAGCGCGTAGCGCCTCGTGCGTCAAGAAGCCGGACCTGGAACGACAAATCGAAAATGCCCGGATTGTTGAGTTTCGCGGTCTCCCACCGTTTGCCCCAAAAAAGGGCGAAGGGGCGCGGCACCGCGGCGCTGGCGTGGCCGGGGGCAACAGGGGTTGAGAGGGAAGGAAAAGAAATCCTGGTGTTCCGGCCCAGCCTGTGGAAAAAACTGTGGATTACTTTCTGCCAGATTACGCAGAAAGTCCGCGTTATTCACTTGCCAAGTCTTATTGAAATCTGGTATGCAGCATAAGTCCTTATTTATCAATAGTGATCGACAATTCCATGACTCCAGAAACCCGCTGGCGGCGACCTAACCGGCAGAGGCGGTTTTCGTGACTTTCCCACAGTTCCCTGTGAACGTCTGATGACACAAGAGTGACCCAAGTCACAGGAATTGCTAGTTTTGCTGGTCTTCGCCGACCCTTAAAACGGCCAGGAAAGCCTCCTGTGGAATATCGACTTTGCCGATACGTTTCATGCGTTTCTTGCCCTCTTTTTGTTTCTCCAGCAATTTGCGTTTTCGGGAGATATCGCCACCGTAGCACTTGGCCAGGACGTTCTTTCTGAGCGCGGCGACGGTCTCGCGGGCGATGACCTTGGCGCCGATGGCTGCCTGGATGGCCACCTCGAACTGCTGGCGGGGAATCAGCTCACGCATTTTGGAGACGAGGGCCTT
>CAYWMR010000048.1:0-18177 GCA_964458965.1 uncultured Occallatibacter sp.
ACCGTAGTAACATTGTAACCGACTACAGCCGCCTCCGTGCTCGCTTCCCAGGCCCATGGTGTCGCCGGTGAACCCGAGACACGCGAAGGTGAAGAAGACGGCAAGCAGGAAGATCACGGACGACGATCTGGAGGTATTGCGCCAGGCGCTGGTGTCGCTCATTGTTTCCGAATTGTACTCTCAGATTTCGAAAATGGAATCGGAAAACCGGGTCTTCGCTGATTCCAGGCCTTCGATACGATTTGGTGGTCAGTAGGTGATGCGCTCGCGGTAGGCGTGGCGTTGACGGTTCTCAAACATGCGGGCAGTGAAAACGCCGAACAGGAAGCCGGCAATGTGGGCCAGATAAGCAACGCCGCCGGTGCGGACCACGGTGACTGCGCCGACATTGAGGACCTGCATGAGAAACCAGAAGCCGATGAGCACGACGGCGGGGATGTAGGTGACTCGAAAAAAGATAAACAGGAAGAGAACGGTGCGAATGCGATCGCCGGGATAGATGACGAGGAAGGCTCCCATAACGGCGGCAATAGCGCCGCTTGCGCCGAGTACGGGGATGGTGGAAGAGGGGTCGACGATGACCTGGGCCATCATGGCGATGAGGCCTCCCGCGAGGTAGAAGAACAGGAAGCGGAGGGAGCCCATTGCGTCTTCAATCTCGGGGCCGAAAGCCCAGAGGTAGATCATGTTGCCGATGATGTGCATCCAGCCGGCGTGCATAAACATTGCAGAAAGCAGGGTGATGGAGTGATGCCCGTGCGTGATGCGGAAGGGAATGGCGGACCATGCGCGGACGAAGGGGGCTCCGCCCTGCAACTCAAGGAAGAAGAGGAAGACGTTGACGGCAATGATGAGGATGGTGATGGCGGTCGTCCGCCTGGGTCCGCGCGACGCATCGCCGAGCGGGATAAAGCCGGCCATTACATTCCGCCCTTTCCGAGCAGGATTCCTATGCCGTAGGTTACGGCGCCCTCCACTGCTCCCACTACTGTCATTTCGAGCCCTGAGGACCACCAACTGCGGACAGTGATCAGCGACTTGGCTGCGCCAACGGCGAAGTGAGCGGCCAGCGAGATTACGGCGGCGGCGATGACCGCTTCGATTCCGCTCATGAAGAAAAACGGGATGATGGGGATGGATGCGCCGATGGCTGTGGAGAGCGCGCCGGAACTGGCCGAGACTAGCGGGTTTGAGAGCGCTTCCTCGCTGGAGCCGAGGCGCTCGCTGGTGAGGGCGCGGAGCAACTGCTCGGGGTCGCTGGCAATGTGGTTGACCATGTGCTGTGCGTCTTCTTCAGGCAGGCCCTTGACCTGGTAGTAGAGGGAGAGGAGTTCGCGGGCTTCGGGGCCGTTCATCTGGATGGCTTCGCGCTCGCGGGCGACTTCGGCCTGGTAGATTTCGCGCTCACTTTTCGCGGCCAGGTAGGCGCCGGAACCCATAGAGAGGGCTGAGGCGATCATGCCGGAGAGTCCAGCGAGAAGGACGTATTTGCTGTCGCCGGCGGTTGCGCCGGAGACGCCGGAGACGATGCCGAAGATTGCGCCGAGGCCGTCGTTGACGCCGTAGATGGCATCGCCGATCCACGCGCCGGGCTGCTTGCGGCCCTGACTGCGCTTGGCGAGCATCTCTTCAAGGACGGCTTTGGCGTTGATTTTTGGCGCGCTGGCGGAGGGGGCGTAGTGGCCGCGCAGCAGCGACCCCAGCTCGCGGTAGTGGTCCTTTTCGTCTTCGATGACGTGGTCGAGGATGGCGATGGAGCCTTCGTCGCCCAGGGCCTTGAGTTGTTCGCCGTAGGTGGCGACGTGACGGCTCTCTTCGATTTCAAGGCGTCGGAGGGCCATGCGGACGCCGCCGGCGCGGTTGGCGAGCGAATCGGCCTCGCCGCCGGGCTTGCCGCGGTAGACGGGCTCTGCGCCGCCGAGCTCGATGATGCGGCCATGCCACAGGGCGGCGTGCTCCCACTCGGCTGCAGCCAGGTGGCGCAGGACCTGGGCGCGGACAGGCTCGGTGTCCCGCTCGGCGAGAGCGAGGTAGGTGTGGTACGCCTCGACCTCGGCTTGCCAGTTTTCGTTGAGGGCTGCCAGGACCTTTTTCAGTTTGGCGGGGCTGAGGACTTCCTTGGCCACGGGGGTCTCCTTGGTTCATTCAAAGGATACGGTATTTGGTGGGGGTGGGAGGCGGATTTGGGGGTCTTGCCGGGGTGATCGGATGAGAAGAGACGGGGGTATGATGGTGGTTCATTCCGCACCTACGGCGCGGAGGGCATCCACCGGGGCGCTTTCCCCGGATTTCGCTTCGCTTCATCCGGGGCTACTTTCAATCGATCCCTCCGGGATCGGAGGTCGCGGTTGACCTGCCTCTCCTGGGGGTGTTGCCGGGCGCTGTGAAGCGGCGATTTATTGGCGGCGCGGGTTGAATTGATTTTGCGTCACTTCCCCAATGTGGGGTTTGCCGTATAGTGTTGTGTGCAGCAAAAAGCCGGGAATTCGTAGCGAAGTGAGCATTCCCTCGGTGCGTCAACCCGAACAGTTGGTGTGGTATTTCCCTCACGGGGCAAAACATTTTTGAGGAAGCGGGGAGCAGTTTTCTATGACAGCACAATCGAAACAATCGACGGCGTTGACTTCGCCGGGGTATCTTGTACCGTTCATTACGGTCACCGCGCTGTTCTTCATCTTCGGGTTTATCACCAACCTGAACATGGCGCTGGTGCCGCATTTGCGTAAGATTTTTACCCTTCCTTATGCATGGGCCATGCTGGCCGAGTCGGCATTCTTCCTGGCCTATCTGGTGTTCTCGTGGCCGACTTCGAAACTGATCGAGTTCATCGGCTACAAGAAGACCATGGTGGTCTCGCTGTTCATCCAGGTGGTGGGCTGCCTTCTGTTTGTGCCTGCCGCCAAGATGGTGAGCTTTCCGCTCTTCCTGACCGCGGTGTTTGTGGTGGGAGCGGGCGTTACCGCCTTACAGACCTCGGCAAATCCGTATGTGTCGATTCTGGGTCCTGAGGGCACTTCCTCCATCCGGCTGAACCTGGCACAAGCCCTCAATTCTATAGGCGGTACCATCGCGCCCATTGTTGCCGGCGCCTATATTCTGACCGATCTCGGCCCGGATGCGAGCCAGTCGGCCGTGGCCGAAACGGTGCGATTGCCCTACATCCTGATTGCCGCGGCGCTGCTGCTGCTGGGACTGGCATTGGCGTTTATGCGCCTGCCGCACATTGAGTCGACGCAGGAATTCAGGCCTGGGAAGGAAGGCGACCCGATTCTGAGCCGCAGCATCTGGAGCTACGGGCACACGGTGAAGGGCGCGATCGGCATCTTCTTCTATGTGGGCGTGGAAGTGGGCCTGGCGTCGATCGCTGTGGACTACTTCAAGACGCAGGGCATGAGCACGGCGGAGACCGCATCATTCCTGCTGTCGCTCTACTGGCTTGGCGCGCTGATTGGCCGCTTGCTGGGCGCAGGGATCATGACCAAGGTGAAGGCTGGACCGCTGCTTGGAACCTTCGGGTTCACCGCGGCTGCTCTGATTGCCATTTCGATGTTTACCTCGGGCTGGATCGCCATTGGCACACTGGTCCTGTGCGGATTCTTCAACTCGGTGATGTTCCCCAACATCTTTACGCTGGGCATTGCGGGGCTGGGACCGATGACCAGCAAGGGTTCGGGGTTGATCATGACCGCGGTTGTGGGCGGGGCAATCATTCCACCGCTGATCGGCAAGCTGGCCGACCATGTCGGGATTCAGTACTCGTTCGTGATCCCGGTCATTTGCTACCTCTACATCGCATACTACGGAATGTGGGGATCCAAACCTACGCGGACTGTTACGGCGTAGGGTGGATGGTTGCACATTGAAGGCCCTTTGGCGGATGCTGAAGGGCCTTCGCATGTTTGGGGTGCTTTGTGTTCTTACAGCCTTTTATGAATTGGCTCCACTGCCCTCGATAAATAACCGTGATCCTCACCGAAGCGGAAGGGCCCGCGTTCCTGCAGCCCTTTACAACCGTCCGTCTTATAGCTTGTTAGAGAAATCTTTCATTTCTTTACAAGTATCCGTTTGTCATTCCTTTGGACGGTCGATATCGTTCTCGATCTCGAGTAACTGCAATAAGTGCCGGGTCCATGCCTGCGGGTTCGCGAGCCTTTACGTCGACGGGACATCGAGCAATTCTCTCAACCGATGTAAAGCATTGCAGATTGAGGCGCGATCATCTTTCGTTGCTCGCTTCAAAGCTTCCTCAAGCGGCCCATGCGCCAGCGATGGCAGGAGGTTGCTGATAAACTCCTGCACATCCGTGGTCGGATAAATTCGCGCGATCCGGCCGTCGGTCGGATCGGATCGCCTCTCGGTCATGCCTCGCTTGGTCAACCGATCGACAATTCCGCTCACAGTCGAGTGAGCGAGATTTGCCCGTTTCGCAAGCTCATTGAGGCTTATTCCATGGTTGCGAACCACAATCTGCAGCACGGCCTTCTGTGGGATCGTCAACTGGCCTTTCGATTCCTCGGCGTCCAGCGGCTTACGCAAAGTCTTTCGGATCGCATTCAGGTCGCGATCGATTTGCTCCGCTTGCGCACGCAGTTCGCTACTTTTCCGGTTGACTCGTCTCATTGGAGCTTTATGGCCTCGCATTGTTTCAGAGTAGTCCAGGGATCAGGGCCTTCACCCTGCGCCGGTATTGCGGATACGCCTGGGGAAATGTGGCTATCATGAGACGCTCTTCCTGTGTCATCTTGAGGACCAGACCAAGAAGGACGACGATCAAACCCATGATGCATCGCCATTCGCCAATCGCTAAAGTCGTTCCAATGCAAGCGGTGATAATTCCGGTATAAATGGGATGCCTCACGAAGCGATAAGGCCCCTTCACGATCAGTTCGTGACCTTCTTTCACCTTGGCTGTCCCGCTCCAATTTGCGCCAAGGATCAGCCGCGCCCAGATTGCGAATAAACAGCCTGCCATTGTCAATGCTAATCCAGTTGCTGGGATCGAACGGTTCTCCGGCAGGAAATATCGGCCCAGCCATCCCTGACGAAAATAGTCACTGCCAATGAGGAAGAAACCAACCAGGAAAATGATTCTCTGAACAGCAAGAGACTTTCCAGTTAGAGACTGCCTGGTTTTCTTTGTAAATGGCAGAGTGATCAGCCAAATCGCCGCCAATACTGCCCATGAATACTGAATCCATAAACCGATGTCTAATTTTGACATTGCAATCTCCGTCGCACACGATATGTCGTGTACGACTGATAATGGCAAGTAATCTTGTGATTGTCAAGCGCGGGGTTGGGAGGGAGAGGGATGTGGACGAGTAATGTCCGACGGGCCGCACGGCCGCAGCGGCATTCCAGCGCGGAAAACTGAATTCACATGGACATTTGTCGAAGCAAGTCCTCCGCACTCTGATGCTCGGTCACAACCGAGTTCGAACTTTGGACGAGCAGCCAAGTCTTCCCTTCGCGCTTCCAGACTGCGGCAACGCGCACTGGAATTGGGGGACGGCCTCCAACGGCAAACGACACATCGAAGAAAACGGTTGCGAGCCCTTTTGTCTCTGTGATGCTTACATGGTCCATCGACCCCATGTGTGCGGTCCCTCCCCAGAGTTTCTGGTCGGAATCCATGAGTTTGAGAAGGGCATCGGCTCCATGAACCACTTCCGCAACGTCGCTCCCGTACATAGTTACATCGGAGCGATCTACCAGACTGAGCACCGTTTGCCGATCACCTTTTGCATAGGCATCGAGGAAAAGCCGGGTTCGGTCCTGGATGGGAGATGCCTGGCTCCAGGACGGGGAAGAAAACAAGAAACAAGTGAATGCAAGGAGGAGTGAGGTCGTAGAATTACGCATAGTCTCGCTACGCAGCCATTAGCGAGAATGTTCCAATGGACCGAAAGGTCCATGCCAGGAATGAAGATTCATGGTGGTTCTCTTCTTCGAATGACTCCTCCAGCAAAGTCGCGCCTGCAGCGCCTGATCGTGGCCGGCATGGTTGCGATGGCCATACTTCTGCTGCTGTTGCGGCTGCTGGTGTTTGTGCATGGGCATGGACGGGGACTTCGTGGGGCGGGTCACGATTCAGGGCAAGGAGCGCCGGGTGGGACGGCAGCTATTCGTCCGGCAAACTATGCGGCGGGAAGCGGCAAGGGGACGGATTGGGCGGCGCGGGCCTGGACCGACCGGTTCGGAGATGGGACGCCGGATTTTCTGCGGTTGACGGACCCGGCGGATCAGGCGGCATTCCGGCAGTGGTTTGTGGCGATTGCCGAATACCAGGCGGAGAGGCCGAAGACGGAAGTTCCCGCGGAGATTCGCGATTGCGCCAGCTTGCTACGCTACGCTTATCGCGAGGCGCTGAAGAGGCACGACGATAGCTGGTTTGTGGCTACGGGCATGGAGGTTCGGGCGCTGCCGGGAGAGATTCGGGAATGGCGCTATCCGGAGACGCCCCTGGGGGCGGGGCTGTTCCGGGTGCGGCCGGGGAGTTTTGAGGCCGCGGACGTGAGCAATGGGGCCTTTGCGCAGTTTGCGGACGCCAAAACTCTGGTGGAGCGGAATGCCTGGTTTGTTAGCCGGGACGTGCGTCAGGCCGAGCCTGGTGATTTGCTTTTCTACAGGCAGTTTGGCCAGTCTTCGCCGTGGCACTCCATGATTGTTGCGGGGGTTGGACCGGGGGCGGCGGTGGTTTACGATACGGGCACGGATCATGGTAGAGCAGGGGAGTTGAGGCGGGTGGCTTTGGTGGAACTGTTCGATCATCCTCAGGCGCAGTGGAGGCCTGAGATTCGCAATCCTAACTTTCTTGGCGTATACCGGTGGAATATTTTGCGGGGGAGTTTATGAGGCTGCGTTTGTTTGGCGACTTTACCTCAGGGGCTAAAGCCCGCGACTGTTTTTGGCTATTCTCGGCGCGGTCGAAGGCCGGGGATGAAAAGGCGAAGATTGGGTCCTGCCTTCCCCGGTCCCCAAAGGCGAGGGACCGGGAGCACACGACATTCGCGTTTTCAGACGTTTGGGTCGGACTGGCAGTTTTGGTTTGTTTCGCGATGCCGGCGGCGGCTAAGGATGCGCCTCGGTCGTTTTCGCTTTCGACTACGCGGACCTTTGCGCCGGGCGAGAGCGTGAAGATTCAGCTTTATGCGAGGAATGTTCCGGCGCTGGAGTTTCGCGTTTACAAGGTTCGAGATGCAGAGAAGTTTTTTGCCGGGCTGAATGACTTGCACAGCTTTGGGGTGGAACACCAGGGGCCGGCGGAACGGATCGACCAGCGGACATGGATTGAGCGGCTGCATGATTTCAAAGCCGATCTGTGGTGGCGTGTCCGGCACTTTTTCCGCGGCCAGTTTACTGACCAGGCGCGGGACACCTTCCGCGAGGGACAGGGCAAGCTGGGCAAGCGGAGCCGCGTTGTGGGGGTGGTATCGGAGTTTGCGCAGATTCCGCTGCTGAACCAGAGCCAGCTTGTGGCGCGATGGAAGCTGGAGACGCCGCCGGCGATTGTGAGCGAGACGCAGCAGTTGCCGATTGAGGGGCTTGCTGCTGGGGTCTACCTGATTGAAGCCACGGACGGGACTTACAAGGCTTATACCGTGGCGATTGTGACCGGGATTGCGATTGTGGAGCGGGCGCGGAACGGGCAGGCCGATCTGTATGTGGCCGACCGGAAGTCGGGCGCCCCGGTGGGGACGGCGGATGTGTCGCTGTGGACCGGCGGACAGCTTCAGTCGTCGGGGAAGACGGGCGCGGATGGCATGGCATCGCTGAAGATGAGCGGGACTGGCATCAAGCCGGGCCAGGAGCCGGAGAATGTGTGGATGCTGGCTCGGCACGGGGACGACGCGGCGCTGGTGACTCCGTGGGGTTACGCGTTTTCAACGGATCAGGATGAGGATTTGAAGGCCTATATCTACACGGACAGGCCGGTTTACAGGCCAGGACACACGGTGCATATCAAGGGAGTAATTCGCAAAGAGGAGAACGACGCGCTCGATCTGCCGGAGCAGAAGACGCTGAACTTGAAGGTCACGGATTCGGACGGGAAGGCTGCGCTGAGCAAGGACGTGCAGGTTTCGGCGCATGGGACGGTGACTGCGGACCTGGAACTGGAATCGGATGCGGCGCTGGGCTACTACAACGTAAGTCTGAATGGCGCAAATGGCAATGGCAGCTTCTATGTGGAGGAGTACAAGAAGCCGGAGTACCAGGTTACGGTGAAGCCCGCCGCTCAGCGCATTCTGCAGGGGACGGCCGTTCAGGCAACGATCGAGGCGCGATACTTTTTTGGTGAGCCGGTGGCCAACGCCAAGGTGAAGTATGTGGTGCATACGCGCCAGCATTATTGGTGGGACGTGGATGAGGCTGACGACAACGATGCGAGCGAAGGAGAAGTCGGAGCGGATGCGGAAGAGGACGATACTTACGGCGAAACTGAGGAGCAGGAACACGACGGGGTGCTGGATGCGAGCGGGCGGTTGACGGTGTCAGTGCCGGTTGCGGTGGACGCCAAGCACCAGGACCAGGACTACCGAATCGAAGCGCGCGTGACGGACGCGGGAAATCGCGAAGTTGCGGGGCACGCGACGGTGCTGGCGACCTATGGGTCGTTCCGGGTGATTGTGGAGCCGGTGAGTTATGTGTTCAAGAGCGGCGACCCGGTGCGGGTGAAGGTGACTGCGCAGGACTACGACGGCAAGCCGGTCGAGACGCCGGTACACCTCGGCGTGAACCTGGAGAACTGGGACCAGGTTACGCGGCAGATGAAAGAGACTCCGGTTACGAGCCGCGACGTGGTGACGGGCGCCGACGGGACAATGCTGGTGGAGCTTGCCATTACGAGCAGCGGCGATTTTGCGGTGACGGCGAGCGCGGGAACTCCGGAGCATCGAACCGTGGAAGGAAAGACCTGGATGTGGATCTGGAACGGCGCGGGCGAGTGGTACAACGCCAACACGCAGGCGCAGATCGTCGCCGATAAAAAGAGCTACCAGGTGGGAGATACAGCTCATTTGCTGCTGGTGACGGGGCTGAACGAGAGCTGGGCGGTGGTAACGACCGAGGGAGATTCGATTCAGTCGCGGCAGTTGCTGCACGCTACGGGGGCAAGTTTTGCATTCGACGTTCCCATTACCCGCCAAGCGCAGCCGAACCTGATTGTCACCGCATTGATGATCCACGACAACCAGTTGCTGACGGCGCACAAGAGCCTGAAAGTTCCGCCGGTGGAGCGAACTCTGACGTTGACTGCGACCCCCAGCAAGACGCGATATCTGCCCGGAGAACAGGGCAGCTTCGATGTGCTGGCTGTGGACTCGAAGGGCAAGCCGGTGGAGGCGGATCTGAGCTTTGGCGAGGTGGATGAGGCGCTGTATTCGGTGCGGCCGGATGAGAGCGGGGATATTGTGGGATCCTTCTATCCCAAACGGGAAGCGGGGATGGATCCGCAGACTTCCTTCGACTTTTTCTTCAGCGGGGAGGCGGGACTGAAGAGCCCTCTGCTGGCGCAGAATACGGGGATGTACCACCCGCGGCTGGCGCAGGTTAAGCCGGGGTCGGATCTGGTGGTGCCAAAGGTGCGCAAGGCGTTTCCGGACACGGCGTATTGGAATCCGGATGTGCATACCGGGCCGGACGGCCATGCGAGGGTCCAGTTCAATTTCCCGGATGCATTGACGACGTGGCGGACAACGATCAGGGCGATGACGGACGAAGGGATGGCCGGCTCAGTGGTAACGCGGGTGCTGGTACGCAAGAACCTGATTGTGCGGTTGAGTGCGCCACGGTTCTTCCGTGAAGGCGACGAGACAACGCTGCGGGTGATTGCCCATAACTACCTTGAGACGGCGAAGGACGTTACGTTTGCACTGGATGTGACGGGGCTGGAGGTATTGGACGGGCACACGCAGAAAGTGAATATTCCTTCGAAGGGCGAGAGCTGGGTGGATTGGCGAGTGAAGGCGCACACGACCGGGAACGCGGTGTTGACGGCCAAAGCGCTGACCGATGAGGAGAGCGACGCTCTGGAGATGACCTTGCCCGTGGAACCCTTTGGAGTGAAAGAGCATGCGTTGGGCTCCGGGGTGGTGTACTCGGGATCTGGGCAGGACAGATGGGGTTATACGTTTCCGGGCGGCGCGGACCCCAGGGCGAACGCAGCATCCAGAGGGATGACGATCACGGTTTCGCCCAGCGTGGCGGGGACGGTGTTCGATGCGCTGGACTACCTTATCGGCTTTCCATGGGGATGCACGGAGCAGACGATGTCGAGCTTCCTGCCGGATTTGATTGTGGCGCAGGCGGTGGACAAGCTGCATTTGAAGTCGCCGATCGACCGAACCACACTGAACGATATGGTGAGGGATGGGGTGGAGCGGCTCAACAGCTTCCAGCACCAGGACGGCGGCTGGGGTTGGTGGCCGGACGACAAAAGCCTGGCGTTCATGACGGCCTATGTGGTGAGCGGTCTGGGCCAGGCCAAGGCCGCCGGATATAAGGTTGACGACGGTCGGGTGGCCAAGGGACGCGGGTGGCTGCAGTCGGAGCTGTTGGTGCATCCGGAGATGCTTCCGGACTTGAGGGCCTATGTACTTTACGCGCTGGCCACCACCGGCGGCGCGCCGAAGGACGCCATCGAGGTGGCATGGGGGTCCCGCGGCAGGTTAAGCGACGAAGGGATGGCGCTGCTGGGGCTGGCGCTGGATGCGATTGGGGACAAGCGGGCACGAATGGCGGCCAACCTGGTGGAGAAGAAGGCGGACTCCACGTTGGTGGACGCGCACTGGGAGGGTGTGCGATTTGACGGATTGCTGGAAGACTGGGGCGATACCAGCGATGAGACTACCGCGCTTGCGCTGAAGCTGCTGATTCGCTATGGGAAAGACACCAGCCTGCTGACAAAGACGGCGCGCTGGCTGGCCGAGCATCAGGATGGAGGCTATTGGGAGTCGACCAAGCAGACGGCGATGGTGATTGAGGGCCTTACCGATTATCTGGCGCTGAGCGGAGAGTTGGGGAACTCGTCGGACGTGGAGGTGATGGTGAACGGGACCAGCGTGGGGAAAAAGCATTTTGGCGCCGGCGATGCTTTTGGTGCGCCGTGGCGAGTCAAGGTTCCGGCCTCTTTGCTGGCCAGCGGACAGGGTCAGGTGATGATTCAAAAGAGCGGCAACGGGATTACCTATTGGTCGGCGCAGAGCACGTGGTATTCGACGGACAAGGAAAATTTCCAGCAGGAGCAAGTGGTATTGAACGCGTCGCGCGACTACTTTGTACTAAGGAAGAATCAGCCGAAGCCGACCGATCCGATTACGTACGACCTGGTTCCGTTGAATGGACCAGTGCATGTTGGCGATGTGCTGGCTGTGAAACTGGACGTGAACGGTTCGACCTGGAAGTATCTGCTGACCGAGGACCCGATACCGGCGGGGACGGAATTTGTGCCGGACATCGATCTCTATACCGTGAACGACCGGCCCGGCTGGTGGGCAATCTGGTCAACGCGCCAGGAATTCCACGACGACCGGGCGGCATTTTTCAATACGGAGTTTCAGGGGCTGCGGGATTACTTCTACCTGCTGAAGGCGGTGAATCCCGGTAAGTACACGATTAGTCCGGCAGAGACGGGGCCCATGTACCAGCCGAACTCCGTGGCTACGACCGACCCGGCAACACTGGAGGTGCAGCCGTGAGGAACGAATACTTGAACGACCTGGCTAACAGGCTGCGGGTGGCTCGCGGCTGGGTTGTGGGGCAGTTTGGCGGAATGCTGCTGCTGATATTGGCGACGCTCGCGTGGACGCGGCTGCCGGATAAGCACTGGTGGGAAGTGGCGCTGAGCCTGCTGATTCCAGTACTGCTGACGATTTGCGTGCTGGAGTTGCAGGCGGGGACCGTGCGGCGGCTCGCGGACGACGATGGCAAGCGGGTGAAGCTGGTGTGGGGCGCGGTAACGCTGCTGGTCTGGATTGCGGTGGGCGCAGCAATGTGGGCTTTGCTGGATTGGTGCGACGACAGGATATGGCTTTGGGCGAGTTACCTGAATTCAAAGGCTTCGGCGCATGGGCGGGTAACGGTTTTCACGGTGGAGCACATACAGCGCTGGTTCACGGTGGCGGAGTGGGTGCTGCGTTGGGTGGTGGTGCCGGGGAAGCTGATTCCGCTTGCAGCCGCGTCGGCGCAGTGGGGCTGGAGGCTGCCGGCGCGCAGGCTGCTGCGCCTGCTATGGAGCTGGCAGTGGTGGGCTGCGGTGGTGGTGGCGGCGCTGATTGGCGCGTGGCTGCCGGGGCTCTTTTTTGCCGGGGATCCAAGTGGGACTGTCTCGCACCAGGTTTGGACCGTGGGGCTGAAGCTGGGTGGTGCTTACCTGCTGGCGATGGGAAGCTGGGTTCTTATCCTGGCGTGGGTGGCTACGTTGTTTGGGCGGCAACAGAAGAAGCCGCCGGCGGAAGAGGTGCTGGTGCGCGAGCCGGTGCCGGTGGGGCCGCCGGAGAGGTCGCTTGAGGCGAAGGCGGAGATACCGGACGCAGACGAACTTGAATAAGATAGAAGCGATGTCGAGTTAGTCCGAGACCGAGGAGTAGGAACAATCGAAGCTTGACTACTCCTTGCCTTGCCCGAGGCGCCAGGCCTTGATGAATTTCCAGTGGATATAGACAGAGTGATTGAGATGGAGCAGCAGGCCTTCGCGGCCATCGAGGAAGCCTAGCCTGAAAAAGTAGTTATAAACAAAGGTCGCGGCGGGATTGGCTACGGAGTTCCACAAAAAAGCAAACAGGGACTTACTAACTCGGCCTTTTTTATAGAGTAACTGGGCTATCTCGGAGCTATAGCGATTCATGTGCTCGAGGTAAATGTTCAAATCCGGGTAGGCGTAGTGGAGCATGTCGTGCTTGAGCCTGCCTTTGGGGCCTTTGAATTGCGGGGTCGAGTGGGGGCCTACACCTTCACTTAGCCTGGCTGAGCCGCGGCGGAAGAGCCTCAGCTTGCGGTCAGGGTAGAAACCGCCGTGGCGGATCCAGCGGCCGAAGATCAGGTTGAGCCGGGGAATCCAGTAGGCGCCGTATTTGGGCTCGCTGCTTAGCACCTCGCGAATCTCATTTTGCAATGGGGGTGTTAGGACTTCGTCGGCGTCGAGAAGCAGAATCCAGTCGGAGGTGCAGAGGTCGAGGGCAACGTTTTTCTGTTCGCCGTGGCCACCGAAGGCATGGTAGGTGGTCTTTGCGCCAAAAGACTGGGCGATTTCGAGGGTGCGGTCCTTTGAGCCGGAGTCGACGAGGATGATTTCGTCGGCCCAGCGCACGCTCTCCAGGGTGCGGGGAAGGTTGGCCTCCTCGTTCATGGCGATCATGGCTACTGACAGGGACTGACGCATCGCAAGAAGAATAAACTGCGTGGCCGGCCGGCGTTTACCTGATGCTGTTCCGCACATTTTCAGGGAGTCCATTGCGCAGCCACTGCAGCACCTGTTCGCTGCCAGCGCGCACAAGCAGCCTGCGTGCGTACCACTCCGCCGCCCGATGCGCCGCCTGCGACTCGGACTCGGTGGATGCGTGGCTGAGCGCGCCGTCTACTTCTTCCAGCTTGAGTGAAGGCGTTGGGCCCGTCGGAATTGCGCGGTCGTCCAACGCTTCCACGAGGCCCTCGCGGAGCCACAGAGGCGTGCCAGGCGCGGCTTGGCTTTCGACCAGGGCGTGCAGGAATTCGTGGCGGAGAGTGGGAACGAGAATCTTGCGGGCTGCAAGCGTGGGGAGCGGCTGCGTCGCGATCCAGTTGCCCTCAGTGAAGGCGGCGACCCAGCCGGGGGCCAGCGTAGCGTCGCGAAAGGACGGCGTCGAGCGAAAGGCGCGCACGGTGACTGTCTGAGTTGCGTGAATCCCCGAACGGCTCTCGGCGTCGTTCATCGCCTGCGCAAGCGAAGGCAGGAAAGCCGCGTCTGCGGGGTCGAGCGTCTGCAGCACAAGCCCATTTGCCTGGAAGGATTGCCACGCTCGCCCTGTCGTCTCATCCGCTGCCTGAGCCCCAGGAAAATACTGCGCAAGAATTGCCGTCGCATTGCGCCCTTGGGCGGACATGGCGGCTGCTCCGGCCTGACAGAGGCCGACGCCGTGACCGGAACCTCGTCCGTGGAAGAGGAAGCGATCGCCCTGCCGCGAGACCTCAAACCATGTGCTCAAAATCTGACCCCAGCCAAGGGAACGGCCTACGGCGAGGCGAAAGTCTTCCACGAAGATGGGGGATGAATCGACAAGAAGCGTGACGGCGCGGCCCGATTCGCCACGGCGTGCAACGGTGAGCGAGTTCCATCCGGGGCGGGCAAGGCCAGCGGCGGCCAGGGCGGCGGTGAGGTCGGACTTTGACAGGTTGGCAGACCAGTCGCGTGCCCCGTTCGCGGTGCAGTAGGGGTCGGCGCGCGAGATGAGCCAGGGCATAGGAGTGGGGCCGGGCGATTTGGAAGGCCAGACTTCCTGCGGGGAAGCGGTTCGGCCTCCGCAGTTCTGGTGGAACCAGGCCTGGGCGCGCTGCGAGTGAAACCAGAGGGTTTCTCCCGCGGTGGAAAGCGTGGCGGCATGGGCGGCCGGATTGGTTTGGGAAGCATGGCTGGGCCAGTGGAGCAGTTGGCAATGCGTAGAGTCGCACAGGTCGTAATCGGCGTGGCTGTGGGGCTGGTGGAGGGCAAAGGAGCGAACGACAATGGCCAGCGCCTCGAGCGACTCCGTCGAGTCGGCTGGGCCGCTTTCGCTCGAGACGACACGCTCGACGTAGGATTCAACGGGGAGAATAACGCTTAGGACAAGTTCGCCATTGCGAGCAGAGATGCGAATGGGATTGCGAAGAGCGAGAGATTCGCCGTGGGCGGCCAGGGTTACCGGGCCAGACAGCCAGACGGAGCCAGTTAAACGGTTGGATGGGAGGACGAGTTGGTTGGCCGAGGCGCGGATCTGGATGGGGTGATCGAGTGCAGACGCGGGGCAGGTTTCGCATAGGCGGAAGGTCGCGGCTGGATTCGGGGCGACGGCCACAAGCTTCAAGTGCCACAAGGTCCAGAGTCCGATTCTGAGGGTTGATGGGGGGTGGGCGTTTACGTGGGCTGGCAGGGATTGAGTAGAAGAAGCGGCCGGGGCTGCGACGCCGAGCGCGGCAATCAAAAGGGCACGGGCGGCGAGATTGGGACGGACGCTCATGGGCCGGTCTGCCTTAGCGGGGAGTGGGCGAGCAATTCGGCGGCTACGCGGGCGGCGTCTGCGCCGTGGCCTGCGGGGAGATAGACGGCGACGACGGCGCGTGGGGCATTGGATGGAGCCAGCCCGACGAACCAGCCGTGGGATGGGGTTCCGGGACCGAGATTCGCAGTGCCGGTTTTGCCGGCTATCGGCACTCCGCCAAGGGACGCTGCGCCGGCAATGCCGAAGCTGGCTGAACCAGCCAGGCCTGCCTGAACTGCCTGCGCGGCCGCGGAGCTGGGATGGGCGGCGAGTTGGATCGCGAGCCAGCGATAGGCTGCCGCCAGCTCCAGCGGTGTTACCAGAATGCCGTCTACGCCCAGCAGGGTGAGGCGGTTCTGGTCTGGGGTTTGCGGGTCACGGAAAGCAGCGGTTGCTTCATTGGTTGCCAGCCCCGACTGGCTGAGCAGGCCGGTGGGAGCAAGCAGGGTGCGGAGTTCACCGGGGGCCAGGGTTGCGGCGATGGCGGCGAAGTAGGTGTTGCAGGACCAGGCGAGGGCCTGGCGGGCGTCCATGGGGTCAGCCGGCGGATGGGAGCAGTTGAGAGAGCGGCCGGCGATGGTGAGTTTGCGTGGGCAGGCGATGCGGCGCGATGGATCCCAGCGGTTGGCCGCGACCAGGCCGTAAAGAACGAGCGGCTTGAGCGTGGAGCCGGGAGCGGCCAGGGTGCGAGCGGTCTCAGAAAGGTGGCTGGCGGCAAGCAGGCGGCCGGTGGAGACGTCGAGGACCACGATGCGGGCTTGAGGCGCCAGCTTCGACGCGGCGGACACGGCGGGGTCCCAAGTGGGAAGGGATTGCGGCAAACAAGGGCAGGCTCCCACCAGAAGCGACGCAGCAACCGCCATGAACTTGAAGGCTTGCACACCACGAGTATCCATCATGATGCTGGGATTATGCTTGCGGGAAGGACGGACGACCACGCGGTGGGCGCATGAGAAACGGGTTTTGGAAATCGAGGATATTCGAGCTTTGGCTGGCGGCTGATGCAGGTCGTGACGTGCGGAAATCTGAAAACCTTTACCATTCAATCGAACCCAATGCGCGAGCTCTCCCGGAATGAGGTGCAAACCGGGATAAAAAGGTCGTATGATTGGCGGTCGGAAGGTTTCGGAAATTCAACCCAAGGGAAAAATTATGAGACGGCTTTCTGTTTTCGCAGTTTGGGCCATGGCGTGTGGTTGTGGTTTAGCAGTTTTGAGCGGTTGCGGCGGGTCCAGCTCAGGGGGTGGGAACAATACTCCGCCAGCTTCAATCACGAGTTTTGTCGCGAATCCGTCCACCATCACGGCTGGACAAAGCGCGACTCTGACGGGCGTGTTTGTCAACGGAACGGGCGTGATCACTCCCGGCAATCTTACCGCCGTGAGCGGGACGGCCGTGACGGTGACCCCCGCTACGACTACCACCTATACGCTCACTGTGACGCCTGCCAGTGGAGCAGCGGTGACATCGACGGCTACCATAACTGTGAATCCCGTGCCCACAATCACCAGCTTTGTGGCGAGCCCGACGACTATCACATCCGGACAGAGCGCGACCCTGACCGGCGTGTTCGCCAACGGAACCGGCGTGATTACACCGGGTAATCTGTCCGCAACCAGCGGAGTGGGGGTTACCGTCAGTCCGACCGCGACCACGACCTACACACTCACCGTGACTCCCGTCAGCGGGACGGCGATTACCGCGACAGCTATGGTTACGGTTACGGCTCCCACTCCGACCACGGTATCGGTTAACGAATCCACTCTCGGCCCGGCCATCAGCGACCAGCTTATCGGAATGAATATGGCCATGTGGGCCGACCCGACCATCGCCGCAATTCAGACCGCATTCGCGGCGGCTGGCGTCAAGGCAGTGCGCTGGCCGGGCGGATCGAATTCCGACCTTTATAACTGGGAAGACAACACCGAATGCCAGGGCGGCTACTCCCATCCGAACTCCAATTTCACCACCTACGTCAACAATTTCGTCAAGCCATCGGGCGTCGATCTGGCGCTTACGGCAGACTACGGAACGGGCAAGAATTGCACTGGCCCCGGGGATCCTACCGAGGCAGCCGCATGGGCGGCCAACGCGTTGACCCTCGGCGTCACGGTGAGCCACATGACTGTGGGCAACGAGGAGTACGGAAGCTGGGAATACGATGGGCACACCCCGAAGAACGACCCCACAACCTACGCTGCGGCAGTAGTCGGATCAAACGGCTATTACAAGCTGATCAAAGCGGCCAGCCCGAACACTCTGGTCGGCGTGGTTGCGGATGCTCAGAGCAACTGCTGCGTGGCTGACTGGGACAGCATCGTTCTGGGTAACGCCGCCGGCTACTACGATTTCGTCGAATTCCACTACTATCCGCAGAACCCGGGGGGTGAAAGCGATACCTACCTGGTGAATAAGGCAGCGCAGGATTTCACCACGAACATCAACACGCTGAAAGCTGAGCTTAAAACCGCGGGCGAACCCGACACGCCCATTTACGTTGGCGAGATGGGCTCGGTCTCCTCCAACCCGGGCAAGCAGAGCTTGTCGATCACTCAGGGTTTGTATGCCGGCCAGTTATTGGGCGAAATGATGAACGATGGAATCACGCGCGGTACCTGGTGGATTTCGTTCGACAATTGTAACGGTACAGCCGGAAATGACAGCGCCTCCCTGTATGGATGGCAGGATTTCGGAGGCTACAATGTCTTCTCCGATGGGCCTTCCGATACTGGCTGTGCGGGCGCGGGCGCAATCGGCACCATGTCTCCAACAGCGGTGGCGTATCAGCTCTTCAGCAACGTGGCCGTTACTGGCCAAAATGTGCTTACAGCAACCGTGGCGGGCGACACGACCGACATTCGCGCCTACGCGGCCACCAGCACCGGCGGGACGGCGCTGGTGTTGTTCAATCTGAATGAAACCACCAGCGAGCCGGTAACGATTACGCTTTCCGGGCAAAGCACCGCGT
>CAYWMR010000049.1:0-18128 GCA_964458965.1 uncultured Occallatibacter sp.
AAGTAGCTTGCCCCGGCGCGCCGGACCCGCGCCTGCTCCACCGCCAGCACGCCCTCTACACGCTCCACTTCCCCAACCAGCCTCCGCCGCGTTTCCGCCGGAACCTCGTCCGTCAGCACGGCCACCGTCTCGCGGCCCAGGTGCAGCGTAAGCCGCAGAATCATCAACGAAACCACAATCGCCGCAACCGGATCGGCATACCGCAGCCAGCCGATCTCCAAATGCGCACCCACCCAGCTTGCGCCCAGCCCGCAAAGCACGGCCACCGTCGACCAGATGTCTGAAGCGAAATGAAACGCGTCGGTGGCCAGCGCCGGCGAGCCCGTCCGCTCCGCCACCGCGCGCAGCCGCCGCGAACGCCAGTAATCCACACCGATCGAGGTCAGCAGCACCAGTACCGGCCACCGAGAGTGGTGCAGCACCATTGTGTGGCGCAGAATCCGCCCCATCGCCTCCCACACAATCCACGCGCAAGACACGGCCATAAGGCCCGCTTCGCCGAATGCGGAAAGATTCTCAAATTTGCCGTGTCCGTAGGTATGGTCCTCATCGGCAGGCTTGTCGCTCACCCTCACGGAAAAGAAAGTGAGGGTCACGCCCACCAGGTCCAGCCCCGAATGGGCAGCGTCCGACAGCACGCCCAGCGACCCTGACAGCAAACCCGCCGCCAGCTTCAGCACCGTCATTGCCGCCGCCGCAATCATGGAGTGCAGCGCGACCCTGCGTTTCTGCGCGGAGAACGAGGACAAATTGGCAGACGAAGGCCCAGGCCCCAACGAACCGGATAAGGCCGGCATGGATTCCCCTGGCATCATTGCGTCCTTAGCCTACCTCACTTTCAAAGTCCTCGCCGTGAGCTCGTATACAATCCGGCAATCCCGAACGTGTACGGCTGCCATGCGCACTCCTGGTACCCAACGCTGCGCATCATCTCCAGCATCTCGTCGGGCGGCGGAAAATTGCCCACCGAGGTCGGCAGATACCGATACGGTCCGTCCTTGCCGCACACCAGCCGCCCAATCGCCGGCAGCACCCTGCGGAAGTACACCCCATATACCTTCCCAATCAGCCCTCCTGGCTCGGCGAAATCCAGAATCCCCAGCCGCCCTCCCGGCTTCAGCACGCGATAAAACTCCTTCAGCCCCGCCTCGTAGTTGGCCAGGTTCCTGAACCCGAACGCAGTCACAATCAAATCCAGCGAGGCGTCCCGCATCGGCAGGTGCAGAGCATCCGCCTCCAGCGCAATAGCCATCGGCTCGCCGGCCTTCCGCGCCTCGAATCTGTGCGACGCCCGGCTCAGCATCTCCCGCGCAAAGTCCACCGCCAGAATCGGCCGCGCGCCCTTTGGACGGCCTTTCAGCAGTGCCATCGTCATGTGTCCCGTCCCGCAGCAAACATCCAGCACAGCCGCATCGGGATCGGCCAATATCGTCTTGAACCGCCGCGCCGTCTGCCACCACCAAAGCCGGTCCACGCTTGCTGACAAGACGTGATTCAGCAGGTCATACCGCGGCGCAATCTGGTCGAACATCTGCCGCACGGCTTGCGCTGCGCCTGCCTCATCCTCCGCACCCACCGGCCTCGATCCAGGCGTCGTCATTTAGCTATGCTTCTCCCCGGCCCGCGCCAGCATATAGCCCACAGCCGCCTGCAACTCCGCCGCGGTCACGTCTTCCACCACCGTCGCGTCGCCAATCCCCACCGGCAGCACAAATCGTCTTACCCCGCCCACGTTCTTCTTGTCTCTGCCCGTTGCCGCCACAACCTTGGCCACGCGCAGCTTCAGCGGCGGCAGTGGTCCATACAGGTGAATCAAACTCTCCAGCCTGCTAAACTCCCGCGTTGAAATCGTTCCCCGCTGCCGTCCCAGATGAAGCGCCGCCACCATGCCCCAGCCCACGGCCTCTCCGTGCAGCAGAGCCTTGTAGGCCGTCGCCTGCTCAATCGCGTGGCCCACCGTGTGCCCAAGGTTCAATATCATCCGCAGCCCGCTCTCGCGCTCGTCCTTGTTCACCACCTCGGCCTTCATGTGGATGGATGCCGCAATAACCTTCTCCAGGGCCTTCGCATCGCGTCCCAGCACCTGGTCCACGTGAGCTTCCATAAACCGAACCAGCGTCCGGTCGCGGATGATCCCGGCCTTCACGCTTTCCATCAGCCCGGCCTTCAGTTCGCGGTCCGGCAGCGTCCCCAATACTCCAATATCGGCAAAAACCACCAGAGGGTGATGAAAGCTGCCCACAAGATTCTTGCCCTCCGGCAGGTTCACGCCGGTCTTGCCGCCAACAGACGAGTCCACCTGCGCCAGAAATGTGGTCGGCACCTGCACGTAGCGGATCCCACGCATATAAATCGCCGCCAGAAACCCGCCCACATCTCCCACAATCCCGCCGCCAAACGCAATCAGCAGCGATCCGCGATCTCCGCCGGCGCCCGCCATCTGCCGCAGCAGCCTCTCCACGCTGGCCATGGTCTTGTGCTTCTCGCCGGGTTCCAGAAACAGCACTTCGGGCGCTTCCGCAAACGACTGCAGCAGGCTATGACCCCACAGCGCCCAGATAGGCGCCGATGTCAGCACAAAAACCCGCTGTGGCAGCTTGCCCGCAACCCGCTCAATGCGAACGGCAAGCGTCTCAACCAGCCCGCTCCCCGCAATCACGTCGTACTTGGCCGTTGGTGTGTCTACTCGTATCGTCTGCACGCTGTCTTAATCCTAAATGCACACAACCACTGATCTCGTTAACCGCAATTGATACAGGTCTTGTGGGAACGCGATCGCTAACTCATTCGTCAGGAATCCTGGAGCGAGAGGCCCGCTCTCGCCTTTCCCGTAAGTTTTTTTATTGACAGTTTTTTATCTTGCAAATCCGCGGTTATCCATAGTACTGTTTCTCCTTGTCGGAAAGTAATCCCCAAAAGTCACCCCCTGGGTCATAACCAAACATTCTGAATCCTTTGTTTTGGAGGAGATGAACCATGTCTACACCTTATGTAGGTGAGATTCGAATATTCGCGGGTAACTTTGCGCCAGTAGGATGGGCTCTCTGCCAAGGCCAGTTACTCGCCATCTCGGAGTACGACACCTTGTTCAACCTGATAGGTACCACCTACGGCGGCGACGGACAAACCACATTTGCCCTTCCCAACCTCACCAGCCGGCTTCCCATCCATCAGGGAGGCGGGTTCACGCTGGGCCAGAACGGCGGTGTCGAGAACGTAACCCTGAATATCGCTCAAATGCCAGCCCACACCCACAACGTGACCGCCACCACCAATGCGAATAACGTTGCCTTGCCGGGTGGCAATTACCTGGCAAAAGGACCCGACATCTACGATGTGAACAAACCCGGGACCGCTACGATGGCCAACGCGATTTCCAATGTAGGGGGAAGCACGCCGCACAGCAACATCCAGCCGTACCTGGCCGTCAATTTCATCCTCTCGCTCTACGGAGTTTATCCGAGCCAGACATAGAGACCGAGTCTACTCGAGAAATAAGGAGAACATGACAAATGAGCTCACCTTTCGTATCTGAGATCAAAATATTCAGTTTCAGCTTTGCGCCCAAGGGCTGGGCATTGTGTAACGGGCAGCTTCTCCCCATCAATCAGAACCAGGCCCTGTTCTCACTGCTCGGAACCATGTATGGTGGCGATGGCCGGGTCACTTTCGGCTTGCCAAATCTGCAGGGGCGCACCCCCACTCACGTTGGGAACGGGCAAGTGCTTGGGGAATTGAACGGTGAGCAGGCCCATACGCTCCTGACCGCCGAGATCCCTTTGCACACCCATCTGTGGAGCGCCACCAACGTTGCCGCGAACCAGCTTGGCCCGGCCTCGAATCTGCTGGGCGGCGCCGCGGAATACAACAATACGGCTTCCAGTCTCGTCACCATGTATCCCGGCCAGTTATCAACCGTTGGGGGCAGCCAGCCACATCCGAATATGCAGCCCTTCCTCACTCTCAATTTCTGCATCTCGCTGTCGGGGATTTTCCCCTCTCAGAACTAGCCGCAAGGAGGACATCACATGGCAGATCCATTTGTAGCAGAGATAAGAATACTCCCGTTCAACTTCCCGCCCAGAGGCTGGGCCTTTTGCAACGGACAGCTTATGCCCATCGCGCAGAACACGGCGCTTTTCTCGCTGATCGGCACCTACTACGGCGGGGACGGGAAGAGCAACTTTGGGCTTCCCAACCTTCAGGCACGTTCTCCTTTACAGCAGGGGCAGGTATCCGGCCTGAGTTCGTACGTACTTGGACAATCCGGCGGCGCGACCACCATCACCCTGCAGCAGAACAATTTACCCATCCACAATCACGCCATCAATTGCGTCGACGGCCCCAGAGTTGGCGGGCAGCTTGGCGATCCGACCAACTCAATTCTCGTAAAGACGTCGGGCAGTCCAGCCAATGCCTTCAACTCCGGCGGCGCGCAGAACCAGCAGTTGCCCCAAAATACGCTTGCGCCGGTGGGCGGCAGTCAGCCGCACAACAATTTGATGCCGTATCTCACGCTCAACTTCTGCATCGCGTTGCAAGGTGTCTTCCCCGCGCGCAGTTAGTAAACTTCTCATCCAGGGACCGGCTTTGAAAGCCGGTCCCGCGCACCTGTGAGCCATGTCCACTCTCGCCGTTCGTCCCGCCCTGCCACAGGACGAGATCTTTCTCTATGAGTTGTACTCCGCGGTTCGCTCCCCGGAGTTCGACCTCGCGCAGATCCCTGCCCAGCAGAAGCAAGACCTGATCCGCATGCAGTTTCACGGGCAGATGTCGGCGTACACACAGATGTATCCCAACAGTTGCTACCACATAGTGTTGCTCGACAGTAAGCCGGTCGGCCGCCTGTGGTTCGCGCCAGGCGACGGCGAATTTCAACTGGTCGATATCGCCGTCCACCCCAAGCTCCAAAGCAAAGGGATCGGAACCGTGCTCGTCAAGCGCCTGCAGCAGGAAGCCGCCAACGCCAGGCTCCCCATCCGCTGCTGCGTCTTCCGGTTCAATCCCGGCTCCCTGCGCTTCCACATGCGCCTGGGCTTTACCATCGTGCGCGAAGATCAGATGTACTTCTACCTGGAATGGCGCCCTTTGCCACTCTTCTAGCCAGCCGCGAAACGCTCAGCCTCTTGTGAGAAAGGCGCGCTAATCGCCGTCCGCGGTCGAGCCATTCCCCGGGCTGCTCCCCGATGCGATCAGCTCCCGCGCCCATCTGCTGCAAACTTCTTTGAGATGCGCTTTCAACTCGTCCAAGCTGCTGTAGGCAAAAACCCCGATATCCTTTCGCTCTTCCAACTCCTTTCGAAAGGCGAGGATCTCGGCGTTGGTCTCCCCTGGCGAGTCCTTCAGGCAGATCGCCACCTCCCGCATGGGCATGGATGCATCGTCCCGGCACTCCATCCCCAGCAGAAACAGCTTCCGGAACAGGTCGCGCGGCCCCCAATCGTCCTTGAAAATCTGGATGAAGTAGGTGCTCCAGCGCACATTGTCGGAAACAATGCTCCTGAATCCCTCAATCTGCCCGTCTTCCCGCAATCCCAATGTCACCAGCAGAATCTTTGCCGGCATGGCTGTAGCCTCATTCACCGCTGCAACGGCATCCTGACAGGCCTGGCGATCGAGCTCCAGGTCGCCGGGAGCGGAAATGAATATGCGGTATGCGTCGAATCCGTGAGGCATAGAGAAAGTTAAGCATAGCTGAGCCGGCGCCTGACCTCAAGATAACGCGCTTGACTTCGCCTTCACGGCCCTGCGTTTGGCTGCTCCAACGCTCCGTTCGCCCGTGCCCATTCCACAAATCCGGCCGGCGCATTCTTCACGTTCGCAATGTTGGCGCCCTTCACGCTCTTCACGCTCCGCCATTGAATGTCTCTCAAATCCGTGCCGCGCAAATCCGTGCCGTCCAGCAAGGCTCCCGCAAAATTGACGCCCATCAGGCTGCTCCCCACAAGGTCGGCGTCGCGAAGGTCGGTCTCCACGCACAATGCGCCATCGAGATCGGCTCCGCGCAGGTTGGCGCTGTTCAGCGTGGCAAGCGTGAAATCCACCCCGGCAAGCCTGCTGTTCCGCAGGTCGGTAGAACTGAAATCGGAGCGCAGAAGATCGGCATGCTCCAGATTCAGCCCTTGCAGAAACGCCGAAGAGACATCCACTCCAACCAGCGGGACCTTGTCCGCATTCAACTCTTGTAACGCTTCGATCCTTCCCCCGCTGCCGCCCTTGCCCTGCGCCGTGTTAATCACCTGCCAGGCTTGGTAGTGCCGCTGCTTCACCCGGTCGCCCGACTCTGCAAAGTAAAACACCACGGCTATCAGTACCGAAAATGTTCCCAGGTACTCCAGCACTTCGAGCAGTATCCAGTTGCTCAGCGAAAAGGCCACCCAGTTCAGAGCCCATTCGATCGCGAGAAACGGCGTCAGCCACCAGGCAGCGTCGCGGTGTTTCCTTGCGGCCCACGCCTCGGGCCGCGCTCTTCGTTCATGCATGATCATGGAGAACCATCCCCATCAGCCGCAGCGTCCTCATAACTGATGATCTCCTATCGGATGCATTCCGGGTCAATACAGTAACAAGCGGAGAATTCAGGATGAGCCTTCATCGCTGGACTGAAACGCATTCCAGAACGCCCGCAAACGCAAAACGGCGGAGCTGGTATGCTCCGCCGTCTCGCCAATCATCTGTTGTTTCTAGCAGCAGATGTCAATTATTTCCTTCCGCCACCGGCATGACCTCCGCCGCCACCGCCGGCGTGTCCACCACCGCCGCCCCCGCCACCGCGAGCTGCACCGCCGCCACCGCTGTGAGAAGCCGCCGCACGGGGTGCCGCATGACTTGCCGCCGCATGGGGCGCGCTTGCGCGTGCTCCACCAGCACTAGAATGAGAAACCGCTACCGCATGGCCTCCGCCACCTGCGCGAGCTGCACCGCCGCCGCCTCGGGCCGCACCACCGCCGCCGCCGCGAGATGCATAGCCGCGCGCTGCTGCTTCGCCGCCGCCGCCGCGATAGCTTCCGCCACCGCCGTTAACGAACCGATGCCCACCCCAGCCGTGGCCATAACCCCAGCCCGCCCAGGGGCCCATTCCCAGGAAGATCCCGTTATAGAAGTATCCCGGCCCGTAAAAACCATAAGGCGAGCAGGCATACGGCGCATAGTCGTAGTACCCGTATTCGCAAACCGGCTGAATACCAACGCCTACGCCAACCACAATCTGAGCCTGTGCCGCCGGCGCCAGGGCCATACCCGCGAGCAATGCTGTAGTACCGAGGAGAAACTTGAGTCCGCGCATTTTTCTGACCCCCTTAAGGTGTCTGCGGTTCCTTGTATTGCGTGAGATCCCCTATCGCCGATAACCACAATCCAGCAACAGCAGCGACCATAAGGATCTTTGGATGGTTTCATGAGTCCCCTCCGTTCTGCCGGGGCCGTCATTTATCTATCCTTACGTTCTCAACACTAAGCGTCCTCCACCTCCAAGTCTGAGCAATACGACCCACGCCTCGAATTGGCATTTCCTCCAGCCCTTCAATCCCTGTCCACTGTTCCCTGTCCACTGTCCACTGCCCACTGAAGTGTTAGCCTTAGGTTTCATGCCAATGGCCTCCGAAGTGGATTTTCTGGTGGTGGGTGCGGGCGTCGCAGGCCTCCGCGCAGCCGTCGAGCTGGCCAATCACGGTGATGTCCTGGTAGTCACCAAGGAGTCACTCGGCGAATCCAACACTCACTACGCACAAGGCGGAATCGCAGTAGCAACGGAGGGCGATGAAGACGTCGCACTGCATCTGGAAGACACCGTGAACGCAGGCGATGGGATTGTTTATCGTCCCGCTGCCGAGGTTCTTGTGCGCGAAGGCCCGCTCCGGATTGAAGAGCTGATCCAATGGGGCGCGAACTTCGATCGCGATGCGGACCCAAATTCCGGAAGGCTGCTCCGTACCCGCGAAGCCGCCCACTCCCGCCCTCGCATTCTCCATGCCAACGGCGACGCCACAGGTGCGGAAATCAGCCGCTCCCTGGTAGCTTTTGCCCGCGCCCATCCGCGAATCCGCTTTGCCGAATGGACCATGGTAACCGCCCTTGTAGTTGCCGATGGCCGCGTAATTGCCGCCGATCTGGCCCTGGCATCTGCCGGTCCCGGCTCTGCAAACCCAGCGCCCCATAGAATCGCCGCGCGTTCCATCCTGATTGCCGCTGGCGGCGCAGGCCAGGTTTACTCTGATACCACCAATCCAGCCGTAGCCACCGGCGATGGCATCGCACTTGCCGCGCAGTCCGGCGCCGACCTCGCCGACATGGAGTTCTACCAGTTTCATCCCACCGCGCTGGCCCTTCCCGGCGTCCCGCGATTCCTGCTCTCCGAGGCGTTGCGCGGCGAGGGAGCCTATCTTCGCAATCATCGCGGTCAGCGCTTCATGCAGCAGTACCACCCAAAACTGGAACTGGCTCCACGCGACATAGTCGCCCGCGCCATCGCCCGCGAAGGCATGGAAAGCGATGCCGCCGAAACAAATGCTGTCTTTCTGGACATGCGCCACGTCACCAACATCGATCTGCACAAGCGCTTTCCCGGAATCAGTGCGTTCCTGGTGAAACATGGGCTAGATTTGGCGCGAGATCAAATCCCCGTTCGCCCCGCCGCACATTACCTCATGGGCGGCATAAAGACCGATCTGGACGGCCACTCCACGCGCACTGGTTTGTATGCCGCCGGCGAAGCTGCATGCACGGGCGTTCACGGGGCAAACCGCCTGGCCTCAAACTCGCTGCTCGAAGGCCTGGTCTTCGGCGCGCGTGCTGCACAGGCGATGCTTGCAGATGGACTGCCTCTGGTGTCCGCCTGCGCAATTGAGCAGACCAACACTCCGTTGTCCGCAAACGATGAGCAACTGATCGAGGCTCACATCGCAACGTTGCAAACCGCCATGTGGACCTGCGCCGGTTTACTCCGCCACCAATCCACGCTGCTTAAAGGCCTCGCTGCCCAAGCCGAGTGCGAGTCCGCCCTTGCACGCTTCGTTCAGCAAGGCAAATCCAGCCGCCGGCTAATCGAAGCACAGGCCCTTAGCCAGGTAGCCCACGCCATTCTGCAGTCGGCACTGGCCCGCACCGAAAGCCGCGGCGCGCATTTCCGCAACGATTTCCCGCACCGCGACGACCAGCATTTCCGCAAACACTCCGTCCTAAAAAGCGATGGCCAGGTCCGCTTCGAAGAGTGGTGAGAAATGGATCAGGGAACAGGGATCAGGGATCAGAAACGAATTGCGCGACTTGTCTGAATGGGGGACGAAGGGATAACCCGTCTGGCGGGGCCTGTAGCCAAGAAACGCACAGCTCCGACTATTCCCTATTCCCTATTCCCTGATCCCTGTTCCCTGCCATCCCCGACACCACCGCGCACACCGCAAGAATCGCCCCCATCACCGCCAGCGAAAGCACGATCGGCAGGTCGATCCAGCGAGCCGTGAGCATCTTCAGCGCCACAAAGGACAGCATTGCCCCCAGCCCGTAATGCAGATAGCGAAACCGGTCCAGCAGCGCGGCCAGCGCAAAGTAAAGCGAGCGCAGGCCCAGCACCGCCGCGATATTCGACGTGTACACCACAAATGGATTGTGGCTGATGGCCAGTACCGCGGGAATGGAATCCACAGCAAACAGCACATCGGTTACCTCGATGGCCAGAATCACCGGCAGCAGCGAACCCCTGGCCGGTTGCAGCTTGCGAATCCACTCCGGAATGGCCGCATGCGCCGAACCCCCGCGCACCAGCCTCCAGGCTGCGTAAAGCAGAAAGAGGCCGAAAATCCAGGTGATCCAGTCGAACCGCTTCAACAGCGCAATGCCCGCCGCAATAAACAGCCCCCGCAGCACCACCGCGCCGCCAACGCCCCACAGCAGAGCGTTGTGCTGGCGCTTCACGCTGATGCGAAATCCCTGAAAGATGACCAGGAAGACGAACAGGTTGTCGACGCTGAGCGAAGTTTCAATCGCATAGCCGCCTACCCATTCGAGCGCGGTCTGGTGTCCCTGAGAAACGGCGATCCAGGCAGCGAAGCCGGTTGCGGCCAGCACCAGCACTGCCGTCCACATCCACGCAAAAGCCTGCGCGTGCCCCGATTCACGCCGGTGTCCGGGCAGCAGGGAATCGGCAAGCAGCAGCGCCGCCACCACCGCATGAAACCCCACCCACCAAACCCACGATGCGCCCGCAATCATTTCTGGATGGTATAGAAAGCAGTTGTCAGTTGTCAGTTTTCGGTTCGCTCAATGCGGTGCGATGCGATGAGATGCGATTTCTAATCATTCCAGAACCAGCACGTGCTTGCCGTACTTCGCCCCGGCCATCGACCGGATGGCCTTGTCCAGCGTAACCAGAACCCCGCCTTCTTTCACCGCGAGCCCAAGCAACCAGGCATCGGTGACCTGCTGGTGACCCCACACCCGTTCTCGAAAGGGAGCGACCAGCTCATCCCAATCGGCGGTGATGGGCCAATACTGATATCGCTGACGCTCAGTCAGCGCTGCCAGGACGTTGGTGGCGTCGCCGAATGTCAGTCGACCCAGCTTCGGATTCACCGATATGCGGTAGAAGCCCGCTTCGGTAAACGCGCATCGGCCCCAGTCCAGGCCTGGGGTGTTAAACCATTTCAAGACAATCTTGTGATGGATATGGCCCTCATCGGTGAGAGCGATCAGCACATTCACGTCGAGCAAGTACTTCGGATTGCTCAATCGTCATCCTCTTCCAACGCGGCTTTCACCATTTCGGAAGTGATTACCCTCCCGCGAGCGCGGGCGACAAGCATTCCATTTGGCAGTCTCTTCAGCCGCGGCGAAGGCGAGGGCTCCGCGAGCCGCGCTGCTCGTGCCTCCTGGCCCTGCCGCACAAATTCGCTGATCGCTGCTCCCAGCGTGATTCCCTTGCCCTTGGCGCACAGCATCGCCGTTTCATAGGCGTCGTCGTCGAGCGTGACCGTGGTTCTCATAGGCCCATTATGCATCACTTTGAAATTTGATGCAATTTGGCAGACTGATGCAAAATCCAAGAACTACATCACCGCAAATCGATCAGCCGAATCGTCTCCAGAAACACATCCCCATCAATCGTCAAGCTTCGCGCGCTGATCTTGTCCATCGTGTCCTGCGCTGTGTGGTGATAGCTGTTGTTCGGTCCGTAGTCCAGGTCAATCACGTCAATCGACGGCACGCCGCGCTCCACAAACGGCAGATGATCGTCCTCCACCGGTTCATCGGTCTGAAAGAAATAACGGTCATAGCCAAACTTGTGAGCCGCCTGCTTCACCAGCGCCACCAGCGAATCCGTTGACTGCGATTCGCGCTGAATATCCAGGTCCTTGTCGCCGATCATGTCGGCCAGCATGAACGCCTTGATCCGTCCCAGCGTTCCATCCCTGGCCCACTTCACCGCCAGGTGCCTGCTCCCGTAAGTCGAGTCAGACCGCGACCACGATTGTATGGCTTCCTCGCCGTCGAAGAAGACCAGCCAAACCGAATAACCATCCAGCGTCTTGCTGCGCAACTGGTCGGCAATCGCCAGCAGCAATCCGGTCGTCGAGCCGCCGTCATTCGCTCCCACAAAGTTGATATTCTTCAGCGGATAATTGGTCTCGTAGTGCGTTCCCAGCACAATCACGCCATTCTTTTTGCCGGGAAATCGCACGATAAAGTTGCGCATCGCAACCGGGCCAATGGGCGTGTCGGCAGTAAAGGTGTCTTCCTCGAACTGGTCATGCTGGAACTGGCTGCGCAAAAACTGTTCGGCTTTCAAGTGCCCCTGGCTGGTTGGCCAGCGCGGACCGATAGCCACAAACTGCCGCGCATATTCCAGTGCCTTAGCACCGTTAAAGTGCTGCTGGGCTGGCGCGGCCAACGCAGCGGCCGCGAGCGCCAGACACACCACTCCACTCCGCAGCCACAGCAATCTCAACGCGCCGCCTCCTTCGCTGCCTTAGCTGCCTTGGCCTTGCGCCGCGATGGATGAACCCACCAGGCCACGCCAATGCCAACCAAGTAGAGCGCCAGCAGCGGGATCGCATAAATGCACATGCTCACTGCATCCGCCATGGGGCAAATGATGCCCGCGACCAGAAAAATCAACAGGATTGCGTAGCGGAAATTCTTCCACAGGAACCGTGGACTGACAATGCCGAAAAGGGCCAGAAAGAAGATCAGAATCGGCATCTCGAAGCTGATGCCAAGGCCAAGAATGATCGACAGGAAAAAGCTCGTGTACTCCTCGATGCTTATAACGGCTGTAAACTTCTTGCCGAATACATCCAGCATGATATGCACTGCGGCTGGAAGCACCCAAAAGTAGCCGAAGTAGGCGCCCGTCAGGAAGAGCCCCACAGTTGCCGCCATGAAGGGGACCACGAACCGCCGTTCCTTCTGGTAGAGTCCCGGCGCAATAAACAGCCATACCTGGTAAAGGATGAATGGCGAAGCAAGAATCGCTCCTCCGACCAGCGATACGTTTATCGCCAGGTTCATCCCATCCATGGGGTGGATCATATTCAGCGACTTGCCATCGTTCTTCAGCGGAGCCTGAATAAAATCCACGAGCCTGTCGTGAAAGACCCATGCCGCCGCAAAACCCAGGCCCAGGTAAATCGCGGAGTGGACGATGCGCCGCCGCAACTCGTCCAGATGCTCCATCAGGCTCATGCCCGGGAGTTCCGCCCGCTGCGTCACGGCCGCGCGCGCTTTTCCAATTGCGTCAACGGGATCAACCATGGTGGGCCGCTTGCTCCGGTTCCTCAGTCTTTTCGGCGGCCTCAGCCGGCTGATCATTGGAACTTACCGCCGCATTTTCACCGGTTCCCGCACCGGCCTCGGAGCCCGCCTCAGCTCCCACACCTTTCGCCAATTCCGCTTCCAGGCTCCACGGCTTTGCCGCCGCAACCTGTACACCGGTCGAGGGCGGCTGAATCTTCGGATACGTCTCTTCCGCAGGCGCCTGCGCCGCGGGCATTATTACCGCGGGATACTCGGACTCATCCGGATAAGGGCTCGGGTTCGCACCTTCAGCCGGTGGCGCAACCCCAGCCTCAGTCGTCAGCGCCGGTTGCGGCTGCGTCGTCGTCGCGGCCAACGCCCGCAGACGCTCCTCTTCCTGCTTGCGTCGATCGGCCTCTTCGGCGTTCCGCAGTTCTTCTTCCATCTGGAATTTGAAGTCGTTTGAGGCCTTGCGAAACTCGTACATCAGCTTGCCGATTTGCCGCCCTATCTGCGGCAGCCTCCGCGGTCCAAACACCACCAGCGCCATCACCATAAGAATCAGCGAGTCGGCCATGCCCAGGTTGGCAACTTCAATTACTGGCGGAGTAACCATCGTGACCAATGATACCTTCCCGTGCAAGCCGCTAACAAACTGCGCGGCCCCTGCGCTCCGCCCGCATCACCAGCTATAACCTCCCGAGGGCGGTGGCCATACCCCAAGCAACTGCCGCAGCAGCACAATTCGCCCGAAATGGTAAGCATTGTGCGCGCCCAGGCTCTCCAGTTGCTCCCGCGCCGTCATGGTGCGCGCCGGAAGCGGCGGCCGAGAAGGGCAGCGAACGAGCCGCTCAAGTTGCTCCGCATCGCGCGCCACTGCCGCCGCCTGCTGGCTGCCTTCGAAAAACCGTTCCCGAAGCCGATCCCAATTTTCCCCGCCGGTCTCGGCCTGCGACGGAAATCCGTCCGATGCATGTGCGGGGAAGGGCGTTTCGATCCCTGCAATCCAGTCCAGAGTCACCTGCTGCCAGAACGCCATATGCCACAGCTCTTCGAAAATGGTGTGCGGAGCGCCTTCCACCCCACCATGAACATGCTCCGCTCCAAGCCCTTCAAGAATCTGTGCCGGCCTCGCGTGTGCGCTGTCGCCAATCAGTACCTCAACCAGTTCGTTCATCGTCGCTCCCGCCGTTTTTCGCGCTTTTGTTACAATATTGAATGTTGGCTCAGGTTTCCACCAAGCAGGATTCTTATTCCGGCAGGTTGAAAACCGAGTCCAGACAGTAAGAAGGGCTGCAACAACCCCGTGGATGGGGATGGGAAGAAGGATTCGGCCGCTGTGCCGATGAATTCAGAAATATCGGCGCATCCACTGCATGCCCGCGTTAGCTTTCAACATCCCCGTCCGCCGCCCGCAATTAACAAGGTGTGCTGGACTGAAGGCGGAATCGAGTGAACCTGGTTCTTGACGATAGATCGGCGGTCTCGTCGGCCGCGGCAGAGAGCAGTTGCAGCCTTGAAAACTACCTTGCGCTCCCCGACCACACCATGGATGCGCGCATCGCCGCAGCGCGCGCCACGCTCGGCTCGACCACCATCCTGCTCGGACACCACTATCAGCGCGACGAAGTGATTCGCTTCGCCGACTTTACCGGCGATAGCTACAAGCTCTCCAAAGTCGCCGCTGAAACCGGCGCAAAGTACATTGTTTTCTGCGGTGTACACTTCATGGCCGAGAGCGCCGACGTGCTCGCACAAGCCGGCCAGCAGGTCATCCTGCCCGACCTCAACGCCGGCTGCTCCATGGCCGATATGGCTGAAATCTCGCAGGTCGAGGCCTGCTGGGAATCTCTCCAGCGCCTCGGTCTCGCAGACGAAATCGTCCCCATCACCTACATGAACTCCACCGCGGCTATCAAGGCCTTCTGCGGCGAGCACGGCGGACTGGTCTGCACCTCGTCCAACGCCCGCGCAGCCTTCGAGTGGGCCTTTGCCCGCGGCCAGCGCATCCTCTTCCTGCCCGACCAGCACCTGGGCCGCAATACAGGCTACGCCATGGGTATTCCGCTGGATGAAATGGCGGTCTGGGATCCGTGGGCCTTGCAGGGCGGCCAAAGCAAACCCCATCTGGAAGCCAGCCGAATCCTCCTGTGGAAGGGCCACTGCGCGGTTCATCAGCGTTTTCTTCCCAGCCACGTTGACCAGGTGCGCGCCAAATACCCGGGCATTCAGGTCATCGTGCATCCGGAGTGCCGCTGGGAGGTCTGCCAAAAGGCCGATGCGCTGGGTTCCACCGAGCAGCTCATCAAAATTGTGGAAGACGCCCCCTCCGGCTCCATGTTCGCCGTCGGTACTGAGATTCACCTCGTCAACCGCATGGCCCGCCGTTTCGCCGACCAGGGCAAACGCATCATCACCCTCGACGATACCGGCTGCCTGTGCACCACGATGTACCGCATCAGCCCCAATCACCTTGCCTGGGCACTCGAAAACCTGGTGGAAGGCCGTGTAGTCAACCGCATCCAGGTTCGGCCCAGCGTCAAGCACTGGGCCAAAGTAGCGCTTGATCGCATGCTCGAAGCGGTGTAAAAACAGGCAACATGACCGGACTACTTTGCGGCCTCCTGAGGCACCGCTTCCGACCAATGCGCATCGCGCAGTTGCCAGCGCCCATTGCGCTGCTCCGCAACCCCGGTAAAGAATCCCGACTCATTCACCCGCTTGCCTGCCGCGTTCACCTGCACCTCGCGCCACGATGTGGCCACAACCGCCAACTCCGGCGTAAGCGGATCGATGCGCAAATCGCTGCCCCACACAAGCTCAATATGCGGGATCGCCTGTGCGGCGCCTTGAATTCCCTTGGTTGCTGCCGCGCTGTCACCAAACGCCATGCTCCCATTCACGGCCATAAAAAACGCGGGGTCGTCGGCAAAATGCCTTCTCCACGCGCTCGGCCCATCCTGCGTAACATCGTGCGCCACCGTCTGCATGAAGGCGCGCACGCCGCTCTCCACCTGGGCTGAGCTAGCCGGCGAAAGGGCATTCGATTCGCCGCCGGAATTCCCAGTCCGGCAGCAGCCGCTGAGAGCAAGAGCTGCAAGCATCGCCACAATCATCAATCTCTTCATATCTATCCTTTCAACCAGAGATCAGAGATTAACAAACAGCCATCATTGATGGTCGGAAATCAGAATCATTTTCGTGGGGCAGTCTCGCAAACATGGCTACATTTCCATCCGATGTCCTTTGACAACTGACAACTGACAACTCGCAACTAACAACTTACAACTGATCCCTACTCCAGCTCCTCGGTAAACTTGATCTCGTTCCCAAACGCATCCTTCAGACGGAACTCGCGATTGCCCCATGGCTTGCGTTCGATCCCCTGTGTCAAATGGGCGCCCCTCTGCTGGAACTCAGCGTGAAGCGCCTCGATGTCTGGAGTGAAGATGTGAATTCCGGCGGGGGAATGGCTTCCCGTATCGTCCTGGAACAGATGAATTGCCACGTCGTCGCGTTCGACGACTGCGTAATCGCCATTCGGCATTCGCATGGTTACCCGGAATCCAAGCCTTTGCTCGTAGAACTCAATCGCACCATGCAGGTTTGAAGCCGGCAGTTCGGGTGCGATCCGTGAAAGCTTCGCCATTATTCATAGCCCTTTCAGCGCAAATTGCCGACCCGCTCGACAGCCAGATTAGCATGAGACGAAATTGGCAGGCACTCTTATCCCCGGCCGCTAACCACTAACAACTATTCACTAACCACTGCTTTTCTGCCACTTATTGACCATTTTTCCTAACCCTATTTCGTCGTATTCTATTGCCAAGGGTATTTCTCAAATGAAAACCTTCACTCTCGAAGAAGCGCAGTCCCTGCTCCCGGTCCTCGAATCGCTGCTCAAGCGGGCGATCGAAGGCAAGCAGTCCGCCGAAGAAGTCGACTCCAGCTTATCCGACCTGGCGCGCCGCATCTATCTCTCCGGCGGCATGCGTGTCGATGTGGGAGCGGTGGCCAAACAGCGAGCCGAGATTGAGGCCCACCTGCAGCGCGTTCGCGAGAGCATTGCTGAGATCGACTCCATCGGCGTGCAGGTCAAAGACCTTGACGCCGGACTGCTCGATTTCCCCTGCCGCCTCGACGACCAGGTGGTGCTGCTTTGCTGGCGCATGGGTGAGACCTCCATCGAGCACTGGCACACCGTCGACTCCGGGTTTGGGGGTCGCCAGCCGGTAGACGAGCGCTTTCGCCGCCGCACCAGTTCCGGCGGCCGCCCCAACTGAGTCTCCGGATTGCACTGAATGCCCCTTGAAGACAATCGAGTGAACCTGTACATCTCCGAGCAAGAAGTCCGAGCCGTTCTAACCTATGAAGCACTGATCCCGGCCATTCGCCAGGCCCTGATCGATTACTCCGCCGGCCTGGTCGATCAGCCGCCCCGCACCATCCTCCGCGCCGGAAACGCCGAAGGCTTCCGCAACGGCTGGTTCGCGGTTATGCCGGTGATCCACGGCGACGCGATGGGGGTAAAAACCGTCACCTTCTTTCCCGGCAACACCGAACTGGACGCGACGCTGGGCCTCCACACCCACATGGCCGTGATCGAGCTGCTCAGCCGCTCCACCGGCGAGCCGCTGGCGGTCATGGATGGCCGCCTCATCACCGAGATGCGCACTGCCGCCGTCTCTGCCGTCGCCACCGCGGCGCTGCTGCCGCCTGCCGCCACCAGCCTCGGTATTCTCGGCAGCGGCGTTCAGGCCCGCTCACACATTCAGGCTCTGCGCCTGGTTTGGCCGGCCCTCAATGAGATCCGTATATGGAGCCGCACTGCGGCAAACGCCGAACGGCTCGCGGAGGAAACAGGCGCAGGCGCGCATTCGGTCACCATCGAGCAGGCCTCAGCCGCCGATGTCGTCCTGACGGTAACTGCCTCGCCCGATCCGATACTGAAGGGCAAATGGCTCGCCCCCCATGCACTGGTCCTTGCCGTGGGAGCCACCGGTTCCACGCTTCGCGAACTCGACGACGAAGCCATGCTCTCCAGCTGCATCGTTGCCGAAGCCCACTCCCCGGTAGAGCGAGAATCGGGCGATGTCCGCCTCTCCGGCGCTACAGTCCACTGCGAAATCGGCGAAGTTCTCTCCGGGAAAACGTCGGCGCCCACCGGCAAGCGCATTGTTTTCAAATCGGTAGGGATGGCCATTGAAGATCTGACCGCGGCCCGGCTCGCCTGGGAGGCGCTGAACCATCGTTGAATTGGTGGCAGATAATGCGGGGTCGCGTAAGTAACAGAATTTGCGCGACTTCCTTTTCAAGCTCTGATCAGGTTGGCAACCGACCGTGAGCGGCATGAAACCCCAAACCGCGATTTCACGTCCAAATAATCGCAAGGTTTCCGG
>CAYWMR010000050.1:0-17896 GCA_964458965.1 uncultured Occallatibacter sp.
AACTGAAGCGCACACAGCGCGAGATGATTCAGGGCGACATGGACGCCGAGCAGGCCAAGCGGGAACTGATCGAGGCCAACCTTCGGCTCGTGGTTTCCATCGCCAAGAAGTACACCAACCGCGGACTGCAATTCCTCGACCTGATTCAGGAAGGCAACATCGGCCTGATGAAGGCGGTGGACAAGTTCGAATATCGCCGCGGCTACAAGTTCTCGACCTATGCCACCTGGTGGATTCGCCAGGCCATCACGCGCGCCATCGCGGACCAGGCCCGGACCATCCGCATTCCGGTGCACATGATCGAGACCATCAACAAACTCATCCGCACCAGCCGCCAGCTTGTGCAGGAGCTGGGCCGCGAGCCTTCAAGCGAAGAGATTGCCCGCCGCATGGACATCCCGGTAGCAAAGGTGCGCAAGGTGCTCAAGATCGCGCAGGAACCTATCTCGCTGGAGACCCCGATTGGCGAAGAAGAAGACTCGCACCTGGGAGACTTCATCGAAGATCGCCAGGCGGTTTCGCCTTCTGAGGCGGTCATCAGCGTCAACCTGAAGGAGTACACTTCGCAGGTTCTGCGCACGCTTACGCCGCGCGAAGAGCGGGTGATCAAGATGCGCTTTGGCCTGGAAGACGGGTCGGAGCACACGCTGGAAGAAGTTGGGCAGAGCTTCCAGGTAACTCGCGAGCGCATCCGGCAGATTGAAGCCAAGGCGCTTCGCAAGTTGCGCCATCCCAGCCGCAGCCGCAAGCTGAAGGCGTTTGTCGAGGGCGTTAAAGAAATGTAAATTCGGCTGCAAGTTAGCCGTAGAAAGCCGCAGCCATGGAAGGGGCTGCGGCCTTTTTCTTTTGCCGCTGCGGAGCAATCGTTCCGTTATTAAGCGCTACCGCAACAACGCCGATGCCGCCCAGAGAATCGGCGCCTGCCCGTGAAAGTCTCCGGTCCTCCGCTTCCGATCGAGATAGTATTGCAGGTCGTTCTGTTTTCCGGTGCCCTCGCACACGCTGGTTATATCGCTGTTCTGGTCGATATACCCGGCCACGGCAATCCATCCCTTGCGCGCAGCCGGCCCATACGTGCTTGCGTCGAGCCAGCCGTTCTTGACTCCCGTTATCATCGCAAAGCTGAACATGGCCGAGCTTGAGCTCTCCGGCCACGCATCATCGTGGTCGATAAGTTGACGCCACATGCCGTCTTTTCCCTGGTATTTCAGCAGGGCTGCCATCATCGCCTGGTAGCCTTTCAAAATCGTCGCGCGCTGCGGATGATCCGCTGGCAAATCGCGCAACATCTCCGCCATGCCCGCGGCAACCCACCCATCTCCGCGCCCCCAGAAAAACGGCACATCCGGAGCATGATAGAAGAGCCCATTGGGCTGTTGCAGCCTGGCCAGATACGCCACCATTTCCTGCGCATCCCGGTCCAGATATTTCCTGTCGTGAGTAGCCCGATATGCCTCCAACTGCAGAATCGTCAGCATGTACATGTCGTCGATCCAGTAGCGCGTCTCCGCCGAAAGTCCATCGGGCTGAGGGTTCTCCCACTGCCGGTCGGCCCATGCCTTGCCAACGTCGAGATATCGCGCATCTTTGGTCTCAATGCCGATTTCCAGAGGCACGATACCAAAGATCGAATCGTCCACATGATGCCGCGTCGGAATCCTGCTCGCCTCCGCGCCTCCGGGCATCAGCGGTTCAAACCTCTGAATCAGCTTTGCCTGCAGAGCGTCGTCGTGAGTCAACTGGGAAAAGGTCAGCGCTCCATACCAGGCAGCCACCTCAGAGTAATGAATCGTAGCCGTGTACTGATGCGGACTCACAACAAAGTGCTCGGCAACACGCTTCCCCACCTCTTGCGGCGACATACCCGTCGGCCACTTATCAAATAAGTCTGCTTGTCCGCCAGAGTCACCCTGCGCTGGACCTGCCGAAGGATACTCGGAGGCGAACTTATCAGCCTCCCGATTCATCTCCGCCGATGAAGCAGCACCGGTGGAGGACAACATAACTCGATATCGGAAAGTTACCGCCTGGCCTTTCTCAAGCGTGAAGTTGAAGGCGGGCTGCTTCGTATCGAAGATACTGCGGCCAAGAGGATTTGCGGCAAACAGGCCATAGCCGCGCGCGTGCCAGTAAGTTGGATAGCCGGGATTCGCGGGGTGGTCGATGATTGCAATGCTGACCGCATGGCTGCCCGTGTGCCCCGTGAGCGTGCACCATCGGCCGCGAGTCGCCCAAACAGCCGGACCCTGGACACCCTCGCTGGTGAGATACACGCCGGTGGCGGGGTTTGTAGAGCCGGCAGACGCCGCGGCCACCTGCGTTGGATTTCCGCTAGCATCCGTGAAAACGCCGCCCTTTTCTTCGGGCGATTCGAGCCAGCGAGCTACTCTAATTCCCAGCACGCCCTCCTTATCGTCGCTGAAAACGGCGCGATCCAGAGCACTGAGAGTTATAACCTGGTCGATAACTCGCGCATGATCGCGGCGCTCGAAGATATAGCGGGAAGTCTGCTTAAGAAGCTGCTTGTTATCCCCGGTAACCCAGACCGATTCGACCACTAACTCCCCGCGATCGGGTCCGCTCTTCGCAGATACAATTCCTGTCTGAAGAATAGTTCCCATCTTGGCGCGGTTCTCCGGCTTTATAGCATCAGAGTTATTCCAGAAGTCGAACCCATTCACATTGCCGTAGCTGAACCACAGCCCCGCGTGATGGGGATGATCGACGCGCTCGCCGGGAACGGGTGCGAGCGGAAAGCCGCGAGTTACAGTGACGCCTTCGTCGTCGATCAGCGGATAGAGAACCGGCTTCTTCAGCGATGTGGGCCAGATGTATGAGGTGAAAGGCTTGCCATCGATGGTGATATCGACGCGGCGGTTCGCTTCATCGGGAACCACCTGTACGCCTTTACTAGGCGAGGCTGCGAATGCGCTGGCCGCAAGCGCCAAGACCGCCCCCAGCGCGACTTGGTTACGCATATACCTTGCCTCCTGCTATAACCTGCTGGGTCTTGTCATCGAATGTGACCTTCTGGCCAGTCTGGATAGCGGCCACGTTCATGCACAGCGCGATAGAGTGGCTGTAGCCGGCTTCAATGGAAGCATTGGGAGTCTTGCGTGAGCGAACACATTCCATCCAGTTGCGCATGTTGGCAGAGGTCTGCGGATCGGCTCCTGTGTCGGCTGCGGTGGAGGTCGGTGCTGCATTTTCGGTGAGCGAAAAGCTGTTCAGCAGGTTTGGTTTCATGTCCATTTCCGCAGCGGAACGCGCGCTCAGTCCGCCCGTGGAAGTTACGGTCTGCTTGTCCATATCAATCATGCCGCCGTTGGAGTAATAAAGCTCCTTCACTCCGCCGGCTGAGTTAGTAAATCGCGAGGAATACTGTACCTGAAAGCCTTTCGTCAGGTCGTCGAGCGGACCGTAATCGAACACCGCGGTCATGGTGTCCCAGTTCTGGCGTCCGTCCTTCCACAGATAAATGCCGCCATTCGCGACCACGCTGCGAGGATGCGGAAGCCCCGTGAACCAATGGACTGTATCGATCTGGTGGACAAGCCACTGGTCGGGAATGCCGGATGAGTAAGGCCAGAAAAGGCGAAACTCAAGATACTTGCGCGCATCGAATGGAGCCATCGGCCGGTTGAGAAGATAGCGCTTCCAATCGGTGTCTGCTTCCTTCAGCAGCGGCACTTCCTTGGGGCGGCGCCAGCGGCCTGGCTGATTCACGTTCCACGTCATCTCCACCATCACAATGTCGCCAAACGCGCCGGATTTTATATATTCGGCGGCCTTGATATAGCTCGGCGTTGAACGGCGCTGGGTTCCCACTTGCACAATCTTGCCGGTCTTGTGAACCGCTGCACGAAACTTGCGCGCATCGTCCATGGTGTGCGCGGTTGGCTTTTCGACGTAGGCATCGCGGCCGGCGTTGACCGCTTCCACGCCGTGAAGAGCGTGCTGGAAATCGGCGGTGGCAATTAACACCGCATCGATGTCCTTTCGAGCATAAAGCTCGTCGTTATTGCGAACTGGGTCGATGGCATCTCCGCTGAGCTTCTGTATGTAGGCGGCGCCCTCTTCGCGGCGGCGGTTCCAGATATCTGAGACCGCGACAAACTGGAAGTTCATGTCCTTAGAGTTTTGCAGAAAGGCGGGAATCAATGCGCCTTTCATGCGGTCGCCGCAACCAACAACACCCACTCTCACGCGATCGTTTGCGCCCACAATTGCCGCATAACTCCGCGCATTCCACGAGACGGCTGTTGCGGCCAGGGCTAAACCGCCCGCCTTCAAGAATTCCCTGCGATTTGTTTTCTCGAATTCCATATTTCTCCCCAATCGGTTTGTTTCTGCCATCCATTGCGTGCGGGAAAAAACTGCCCCGTTTCATCGATTGAAACGGGGCAGCCTGTTGAAGGACATTGCCTTCGGTTGATTGTTAACCCCTTAGAAGATCACCTTCAGGCTGCCCTGGAAGACTCTGGCAGCGTTGGCGGTTGCAGTGATCTCTCCAAAGGCTGCGGCGGAGGGATTGCTGGAACCGGGGTTGCTGAAGTCCGGATGGTTCAGGACATTAAAGTCCTCCAGGCGGAACGCCACGTTGAGCCTCTCGCGAATCGGGAAGATGCGCGAGACTTGAGCATCGAACTGGAAATACATGGGGCCGCTTACTGTGTTTCTGCCCAGCGTGCCAAAGGTACCGGGCGTGACCGGATTGGTGCAGGGGTTGGCAGTGGTGGTTACGCTGCAAAATGCATTCAGGTTCAGGTAAGCGCGGTTAGCCGGAGTGGCCACAGCCGAAGTGATCTTGTTTCCAGTCGTGGTTGCGATACCGGAGACGCCGTTGGGACGGTCGTTGCCCGTATCGGTCAAAGAGATGTCCGATCCGTCGGTAATGTTGATGGGACCACCGCTGACGATATGGAAGAGCGGTCCCAGCTCCCAGTTATTGGCGAGAAGGGCCACCGGGCCGTGGAGCGACTTGAACGCGCTCTTGGCAATCACCGTTGTGTTGAACAGCTTCCGGTAGTCCGATCCGCAACGACCGTAATCCATGCCGTAGTTCTGCGGATTCTCAACCTGCGTCCCGGTAATGTCGCCTTGCGCGTCTGTGACGTTGAGGCACTTGGACCAGGTGAAGTTGGAGAGCAGGCTGAAGGTGGACGAGAGACGATGGTTGAGCGAAGCGATCATGCCGTTGTAGTTGGCCCAGGCCACGTCGTTCACTTCGACTGAGCCGGCGCCGCCGCCTTGAATCTGGTTGCCCTGGGCGGGGTTCGACTCCGTTAGCGAAAAACGCGCCTGCTGGTTGCCGGTGGTGGAGCAGGCTGTCCCAACCTTCCCGCCGCCGGTAGTCTTTGCCGCTTTTGCGGCTGGACCGGAGGTTAGGACCGGCCCGCAGCCTGTGCCGCCAGCGCCCCATGTTCCCGGCGTGTAGACGGCAAGGCTTAGTGGCAAGCCTGTTTCCATGTGGGTGGTGTGGTTGCCGACGTAGTCGACCTGCGCCTGCCATCCGCGGGCAAACTCATGCTGAATGCTGAATGTCCACTGCAACGTCTCAGATACATGGAACTGGGGTGGCAGGATGATGTATTGGCCCTGGGCCGGGAAGATGGCCGTGGCAGGGGTAGGAACAATTGCCTGTGGGAACGGGCTGGTGTTGGTGGCGCCCACCTGGTTGCAGCCGAAGCCGGTACCCCCGGCGAGCCAGGGTTCGCTGAAGCAGATTGGCCCTGTTACCGACGGGTTGGCCGCCGTAGCAAAAGGCGGGTTCTGATGTACGCGGTTGCCGGTATAAAAGTTTGCCTCATCGTAAACCAGGCCCATGCCGCCGCGAACCACCCAGTTGCCGTTTCCGAATGGGTCGTACGAAGCGCCAAAGTTCGGGTTGAACTGCCAGGGTGAGCTCTTTGTGTCCGCCCTGGGAACCCCTGGATCGTTGTAGAAGAGCACGCCGGCGGGTGCATTCGGGTAGACGGAACTGACCGTGTTGGCCTGGAAACCGGCCATGTTAAAAGTAGTTCCGCGGTTGAAGGCGTCGAAGGGCATGAACTCCGGCGCCCAACGCAGGCCTCCCACCAGGGTCAGCTTCTTGCTCACGTGATAAGTGTCCTGGATGTACATGCTGGGGATCGGGCCGCGAAGAGCCAGCTGTTGCTCCTTGCTCTGCTGGAAACTGCTCAGCGCGCCCATCAGGAAGTCCAGGTTCGAGTCGCCCACCGCGGTTCCGCCATTGGGCCCGTTAGCGCTGAATTGTCCGTTGAACGTAAAGGTGCCGTTGGCTTCGTAGCCGGCCACTTCGTTGAAGTGGACGCGAACATACTCGCCGCCCATGACTATCTGGTGTGGTCCCTTGATCCAGGTCAGGTCATCGGATACACCTTCGTCGTCCACGTTGAAAAAGCCGTTGGAGCAGGTGCCGCAGTAGGTGCTCCAATTGTGATTCTTGCCCGACGTCGAATCGGTGATCTGCAGTCCCGTGGCCAGCTGCACGTAGGAGGTGACGCCGATATTGCTTGCGTTAATCCCGGGGGCCGATTGGCGCAGGTTAACCCGCTTGGTGCCCGAGGCATGGAAGCTGTTCACCAGGTTCGTCTTCCACGTGAACGCCTCGTTCACAGTCGCCGTCTGCACACGCTCGTAGTTGCCGGGAGCAGAAAAGGTGACCAGGATTCCACCGTTCGATTCGTTGCCGCCCGGGAAAAAGAACGATGGCGCCTGGTAACCGTCGATCATGTAGCGGGCAAAAAAGTTGTTCCTGGCGTTGATGGAGTAATCGACCCTGGTCATAAACTGGTTGTCGGCTACAACCGACGGAATCGGGAATTTCACCTCGCCCTGGTTGGCGGTGTCAATGGCTGGGTTGATGGCGGGAAAATACTTCTCCAGCGCCAGCGCCGCTGCGTTATAGGTGGGTGTGGATGCGTACTTGTTTCCCGGCAGCGCTGCGCCGGTCAGAGGATCGTAAAGTTGCTGACTGGCCGTGCAACCGCTTGCCGCGCAGGGGTCCGTGACGGACCAGTCGCCTGCCAGGTTGGCCGCGGTGGGAATATACATGGTGTTCAGAGCAGTAGCCTGCTTGGCTTCCAGTCGCTGGTATCCCGCAAAGGCGAAAAGTTTGTCGCGCTTGATCCTTCCGCCGAATGTGCCGCCGAACTGGTTCTGGTGCAGCGTATCCTTGCCGGAAGCAAAAAAGTTGGTGGCGTCGATGTAGTTGTTGCGGATGAACTCAAAGCCGGTTCCGTGGTAACTGTTGCTGCCTGAGCGTGTAACCACGTTAACCAGGCCGCCGGAGTGCTTGCCGGCCTCTATGCCCAGCGCCGAAGATTCCACGCTGAACTGGCCCACGGCATCGGGGAAGGGAAATGGCAGGTTGCCGTTGCCCATATAGTCGTTGTTGTCGCCGCCGTCCAGCTTCCACTCTGTGGTGTTGCCCATGCCGCCGGCGATGGAGACTGAGACCACCTGATAGGAGTATTTGCTGCCGGTGAAATCGCCGCCGGGCGCAGGTGTGGAACCGCCGGACAGCCCGATCAGGCCCGTCATCTGGCGGCCATTCAGCGGCATCTCCTGAACGTCCTGCTGGTCGATAGTCTGCTTGAACGAGACGTCTTCCGTTTGCAGCGCCAGGCCCTCGGCATGAGCCTCAATGGTCTCCGTCTGCTTACCGACGGTCAGGCCGATATTGATTTCAATGCTGCTGCCGATTTCAAGCACAATCCCCTTCTGCTCATAGCTCTCAAAGCCCGCGGCGGTAACCTTGATGTTATAGGTGGCGATGTCGATATTTGGGAAAACATAGACGCCTGCCTTGTCGGTCACGGTGGTGCGCTTCAGATCGGTCGATGCGTTGGTGAGGATGACTGTCGCGCCGGGGACCAAAGCGCCGGATGCATCCGTGACAATACCCTGAATCTGCCCCTGTCCGGCGATCTGGCCGTTAACTCTTGTGGCGAGAAGAAGCACGGCTGCACAACAGAAAACGACTGCCCAGCGGCTGGCCACCGCAAGGTATTTGAAGCGTTTGAATTTCATTGAAGCCTCCAAAGGGTGCGTTGGTTCGCAATTCGTTGATTTCGCCGAGGCGGTGACCAAAATCCGGCTGGGGAGCCATCTTTTGTTCGGGACCTGAATTTTTTCGGATTCGAAATTTCTGCGGCCAAAAACCATCACAATTCTATACAGAGGTCGGACCACGCCTGTCAAGCAATACTTCATAATGGCCGGCTGTCTTGATCAACTACTGTAAAATGAGATATTTAAACCAATAATTGTGGGCTTTGGAAAAATTCCAACTGCGAAATCAATTGGTCAGACCTTGAATTCTGGCTTGGCGATCCATTTTGAGTGTTGAAGAAGGAGCAGGCAATCGCTGAAACACTATCTTGATCGCCAGAAACGATCTGGCCGACGATGCGCCTTAAGGGGTTTTCGCCTCGCGGGCAGACTGCCAGGTGTAACCGGGCTGCAGAAACCCGCGTTTTCCGGCCTTCACTTACCGCCGCAGGATTGCCTGCTCCGCACCCTGGGAGAGTTCAGTTGAGGAAGCGGAACCATTTCTTCTTCTGCGGCGCTTCGGGTTTTCTGCAGACTGACCTGGCCATTTCGCAAATCGCTCGCGAAATGGATGAGTCTTCGAGCGCCAGCGGCCTGGCGGTGTTTTGCATCCGCTGCACCGCGGCATAATTGTTCGGGATTTTCCACCTCGCCGGCATGGTCAGAGCCTTCGTTACCTGTTTCTCTTCAAGCTCAGAAAAGTCGAGATCGTACCGGTTGATCACGACTTCGAGATTCGGGCCGCCGTGATCCGAGAACTGCGCTATGAGGCGGTTTGCGTTGCGAAGCTCCGCAATGCCTACCTGCGTGACAAGATAGTAGGTTGCGGATTGGTCAAAGAAATTCGTTCGCCACAGATTCAGTCTTCTTCCCGCATCCACCACCACGTAGTCGAACTCCTGGAGGGCAACCTCGAGAAGCCTGTCAATGCCGTTAGGAGCGGCTTGCGCGGGAATTAATCGATCTGGAGCAGCCAGCACGTATAGCCCATAGTCACATTGGGTCAACATGGTAGAGAGAAAGACCGGATCGAGCCGGGCAACGTTCTCCAATGCATCGAGTGTCGTGAATGCGGGAGCGATTCCGAAGTTGATCGCCGCATCGCCAAGCGGGAGATTGAGATCGATCAAGAGAGTCTTCTTGCCCGACTCCCTTGCCAGCGAGACTGCAAAGTTGCATGCCAGCGTGGTGACGCCCGACCCGCCCTTGGCGCCAAGAAATACTTGCAATTTGCCGCCTGTCTTTGCCGGCGCGGCAGTAACCTGATGCCGCGCGGATGCCCACACCAGAGCATCGGCGATGGTCCTGTCGTCGAAGGGCAAGGTGAGAAACTCCCGTGCGCCGCCGCGCATGCATCGCATCAGCATCACCGGATCGGCCCTCTCCGAAAAGACCATCACGATCGCCGAGCCAATTTGAGCTATAGTCTCCACTACATCCAGGGCGTATTCCGGATCGCTGTCCAGATCGACCAGAACCGCATCAAATCCTCCTTTCAGCATGTGCGCGACGTAATCGAGGCTGGGCGGATACGAGGTGAACTCCAGGACCCTGCAGTTCTGATGGTGCGCAAGAGCCTTTGCCGCCGCTCCCCGGCGCTGCTGGTGTGGGCTGACCAGCGCTACATACAATGCACCGGCAATCAGCTCATCTCGAATTTGGACAGTAGTCGCCATGATTGAACCATCGCCTGCAAATAGCGTGTATATCGCTCCCGCCAGTGAGCGGAAAGCCCGATATGTGGATCTAGTTACGTGCATGCGGCTGTGCCGGCTCAAGGACCCACTCCCTGGCAAATCCGCATCTTGGTTATCGGCTGCAACCCGGCTGGCATTAGCGTCTGTTGAGAAATGCCTCGCAAAGCTTCGCCAGCCATGCTCCGCTTCCGACGCTTCAGAACACCAGGTGCGCCGGGTGTATCCTTCCTATTCAGACAGGAATCGATTGAGCCCCTCGAGGATGGAACTTGTGAAGCATGCTTTTTTCGCGATACTTCTAACTCAGTTGCTTTGCTTGTCCAATATCGCCGACGCTCAGCAACACGGCATTGGACCTGGCTCCATCAAAGTGCTGCTCCTGGATGGCGCCAGCGGCGGGCCTTACCATAACTGGCGCTTGACTACCCCTGTGCTGAAGGCAGAACTGGACGAGACCGGACTTTTCAAAGTGACGGTTGTAACTGCCCCGCAGTCAAATGAAGACTTTACGAACTTCAAGCCCGACTTCAGCCAGTTCCAGGTAATTGTTTTGAATTACGATGCCCCCGATTGGCCGGAAAACCTGCGCCTGGAGTTCGAGCATTTTGTCGGCAATGGAGGTGGCCTGGTGGTGGTGCACGCTGCCGACAACGCGTTCCCCAACTGGCCTGCCTATAACTCGATGATCGGAGTGGGCGGCTGGAGAGGGCGAAACGAACAGGCTGGACCAATGTGGTTTTTCAAAGATGGCAAGCCGGTCTCCGACACCTCTCCCGGGCCGGCCGGAGCACATGGGGCTCGCTTGCCGTTTCAGGTGGTAACCCGGCAGCCCGAGCACCCGATTATGAAAGGATTGCCTGCTGTATGGATGCATGCAGCGGATGAGCTTTACGGCAAGCTTCGCGGCCCCGGCACAAATATGACGGTTCTGGCCACCGCGCACTCTGACCCAATGAATAGAGGAACAGACCACGACGAACCCATGGTCATGGTGCTGAATTATGGAAAGGGGAGAGTCTTCCACACTACGCTGGGACATGACGTGGCCGCGCTGAGTTGTGTGGGATTCATGACCATCTTTCAGCGCGGCACGGAGTGGGCCGCCACGGGGAAGGTTACGCAGAAGGTCCCGCCCACTTTCCCCTCCGCGGACACGGTGAGCTTCCGCGTGGACATTGACGCCATGGACCCGGCATTTTTGAACGGCGCCTCATCGCCAGTGCGGAGCAAGTAGGATGGTTTCGTGAAATATGAACCAAAGAATCCAAATGTTGCCAAGTTGCCGAAAAGTACCTTGCGTGGTACAGTGAGTGCAAGCCGCCTGATAAAACGCATACCCGCAATCTTTTTTCAAACGGAAGCGGGAAGTGAGCCGGTTCGTTCCTGGTTGAAGGGGGATGGCGCGGGAAGACCGCCGGCTGATTGGCGAAGATATCAAGTCGGTTGAATTCGGATGGCCAATTGGGATGCCGACTTGCCGGCCGCTAGGCGACGGTCTATGGGAGGTTCGAACATGCTTACAGGGAACCGCATCTCAAGGGTCTTCTTCTACGGGGATACAAGGCAGAGGATGGTCCTGCTGCACGGGATTCTCAAAAAGACGCGGGCAACTCCGCCCTCTGATTTGGATATGGCGCGCAAGCAAATGCGGAAGCATGAGAAGGGACTGAAGTGAATTCTTTAAAGAAACCAACGTTCGACCACAGTGGCTCCAGTTTTGACAGCTTTCTTGAAGAGGAAGGCATTCTGGACGAAGTCGAGGCCGTTGCAATCAAGAGAGTGATCGCCTGGCAATTGTCAGAAGCGATGAGGGCGGGTAACATCACCAAGAAACTGATGGCCGAGCGCCTCGGCACCAGCCGCTCGCAACTGGATCGCCTGCTCGATCCGGAGAACAGCGCTGTTCACCTGCAAACCATTGCCAAAGCGGCCCGAGCCGTTGGGAAGCGCTTGCGGCTGGAAATGGTTGACGCGGCATAGGTGGTGCGTTCCCCTTTCCGACTCTTCGCAGGAGACCCATGCAGATCACCGCGCAAGATGTCCTCGTAGTCGTCGACCTGCAAAACGATTTCTGTCCCGGCGGGGCGCTTGCCGTCACCGATGGCGACGCCGTAATCGATGTCATCCATCGTGTTGCGCCGCTGTTCAACCACATTGTTCTTACCCAGGATTGGCACCCGGCCGGGCACGCTTCCTTCGCCAGCGCTCACCCGGGCAAGCGGCCCTTCGACCAAATTGAACTGAGCTACGGAATGCAAACCCTGTGGCCCGACCACTGCGTTCAGGGCACCAGGGGCGCCCAGTTTCACCCGGCGCTCAATTTGCCGCAGGCGGAGATTATTCTGCGTAAAGGTTTCAGCCCGCAAATCGACTCCTATTCCGCCTTCTTTGAGAACGATAGGGTAACTTCGACAGGCCTCGGCGATTATCTGCGCGACCAGAACATTGCCCGCGTTTTCCTCGTTGGACTTGCCTATGACTATTGTGTTGGCTTTTCGGCGTTTGACGCTCGGCGCCTTCGCTTCGAAGCTGTTATTCTCCGCGATGCGTGCCGCGCCATCGACCTCGACGGCTCGGTGGCGCGAATTGAGGCCGAGTTTGAAAAGGCGGGGGTGGTGTTGATGGAGAGTGCGAGCCTTGCAGGTTGAATCGAACCAGCCCCGCTAAAATGTCAGCAGGTTCAGCGGACTTCTCGCACGCCTCAACTATGTCCCGCAACTTCTACATCCTGGCCGCCACGCTCGCGCTTTTTGCCTTGCTCTCCGGAGCCATGTCCCTGGTCCCTTCGAGCTTCCAGCCCGGCCTGCCGGCCAATGGATCCCTGTGGCGCACAGTCGCCATGTTCCTGCTCCTGGTGGGCCTTGTTTTTGCGCTCATGGGCGTGATGACACACCTCTTCGAACAAGTGGATAAGCGCAGCGAAGAAGCGCGGATAACCGCAAGGCGCAAGCGTCGCGGCAACCGCGCGTAGATCTTCTTCCACTGGCCAGAAAAACTCCCGATGCGGCCTCAACTAGTAAAGCCTGGTTACGACGGCTAGAATCAATGCTGGGACTCTTCCCGCTGGACAAGAGAAGACGCCGATGTATGAAGTTACCGTGGAAGCCGGTTTCTCCTCCGGTCACTATCTCCGCAACTACAAGGGCAAGTGCGAAAATCCGCACGGGCATAACTACAAGGTGCGCGTAACGCTTGCCGGACCCGAGCTGGACGAAGCCGGCCTGCTGCTCGACTTCAAACTTCTCAAGCAGGTGCTGAGGCCCGTAATCGAGCGCATCGACCACCAGATGCTCAATGACCTTGAGCCATTCACGGTGCTAAACCCGTCGGCGGAAAACATTGCCAGATATTTCTACGATCAGACCCGCGAGCAGCTCGCCGCGATGACCGGCGGCCGGGTTCGCGTCAAGGACTGCACCATCTGGGAGACGGACACCACCACGGCTACCTACTACGAGTAGAGGCCTCCGATTGAGGCTCAGGCACAGCAACAGCTTGGCGATTGTTCCACCCGTCCGGCAACTCGTCGCCAGGCATCGGAGGGTTGCCAGTGCCGACTCGGTCCAGAATCTCTTTCGCGCGGGCAACATCGGCATCGCGAGTGTAACGCCGAAAGAACTCCATCGTCCGCGTGACGGCAAGCTTCTCAGCCACAGCGACATTGATGAGCTGATTGAGCGCAACTCCCTCTGACTTGGCTAACTCCCTAGCCTCCTCAAGGAGCGTAGGCTGAAGCCGCAATGCAAAATTACTCGTCTTCATTGGTGTCTAATCCTCTCCAGGGCTTCGCCCGGCCCCAATACCGCAATGCCAAACCGCCTTGCAGCAATCAGAAAATCTCTCGTATTGAGGGTGACGATCATCCCGGCCTTTCCATGGTATGCGGTCTCCAAAACGAACTCGTCATCCGGATCAATCAATTGTGGCCGCAACCGGTGAGAAATATGCACAGGCTCGCCCATGCGGCAGAACGCCTTTACAATCTCGACATTCGGTTCTGCGCCAGCAGATCCCGCGAAATGCTCAGGCCGCGTCAAAACTGCCTCGTACTCCAGCACAAGCGGAACCGAGACAAGCGGCTTAAGCTCTCCGTCCAGAACCATCCTCAGAAGCTCACGCGACGCACCCTTGGCGCTTCGAACCGCTGCAACCAGAACGGACGTATCCTGAACCATTCTCACCGAAAATCATATCACATGCAATATCAAACTAAGCTACCGTCGCCGCCCTCAATTCATCGAACTAGACTTCGACTTAAGGTACTTATCAAACGGAATCTCAAACGCGAAAAGCTCATTCCCATCCGCATCGCGCAGTTTGCGCACCAGAAACTTGGCGCCCATCAGCGGGTGGTTCAGCTGTGAAACGTCATAAAACAGAAAGCCCGCGCGCGTGGTGTGCGGTTCAACCACCAGCGCCTGGTACTCGAATGTATCGAAGTCCTGCTCGACTTCTTTATCGCTGGCCTTGGGCGCCACTTTGATTGAGGGTATCGGCCCAGGCATGGGGATTCTGCTGCCCTGGCGGTCCTTCTGGCTCATCAACCGCTCCACATCCTCGGGCTCGGCAGCCTCAATCTTTTCGCCCGCGGCGGTAAGGAAAAGAATGCGAGCATCGCGCAGAGAAAGCGGCCGGTCGCCCGTGTTGGTCACAATCAGGCGCACCGGCATCACTCCGTGTTTCAGGTAGTCGACCCGAAAAATGGATACCTTTTCACGCGTATCGTAGGGTTCGGCGGCTATGGCCACCTTCTCGTTGTCATGCACTTCCATCGCGGCAAACGACGTAGCCGGCTGCACGGGAGGCGGAGAATGGTCGCTGGCCACCGCCGGCAATGCCAGCCAGAACGCGAACAGCGGACATCCCCAGGAAATCCTCATCGTGGACGACTGTATCATTTGAGGGTTAGACCGGGGGATTAGGAAATCCGTTTGCATGATTCTATTTTTCTACAACCTTGCGTTGTTGGCGGCCCTGGTCCTGGGTGCGCCGTGGTGGCTTCTCCGCATGGCCACCATGCAGAAATACCGCGAAGGCATGCGCGAACGGCTCGGCCGGGTTCCATCTCTTGAAGGCCGGAGCTCCGGCAACACCAGCGTCGAGCGTCCGCTCATCTGGATTCACGCCGTCTCGGTGGGCGAAGTACTGGCCGTGAGCCGCCTGCTGAACCAGCTCGAAGCCGCGCTGCCCGGCTACTTTATCGCTATCTCCACCACCACCCGCACCGGGCAGGAACTTGCCAGGGAGCGGTTCGGGCCGGGGAGAGTTTTTTATTGCCCGCTCGACCTGCCCTGGGCTGTGCGCGCATATTTCGCTGCCCTCAAGCCCCGTCTGCTCATTCTGGCGGAGACCGAATTCTGGCCCAACCTGCTCAACTCCTGCTTCCGCCGCCGAATCCCCGTGGCCGTCGTCAATGCCCGCATCTCCGACCGCTCCTGGCCGCGCTATCGCTTTGTGAGGGCTTTCTTCCGGCATCTTCTCAAGCAAATTTCGCGTGTGCTGGCGCAAAGCGAGACCGATGCCCAGCGCCTCAAAGCCATCGGCTGCCAGCCGCAGCGCGTCACGGTGGCCGGAAACCTGAAGTTCGATGTGCGCGTAGCCGGCGAGGTGGACGCCACCCGCCAACTGCGGACTCTGGCTGGCGATCTGAGACTGGTAGTGGCCGGCAGCACGCTTGATGACGAGGAGGATTCGCTCCTCGACGCATGGCCCAGCATCCTCGAAGCTCATCCGCAACTGGCCATGGTCCTCGCTCCCCGTCATCCAGAGCGGTTTGGCGCTGTGGTTGCGCTGCTGGAACAGTCCGGGTTCCCGTGGAGCAGGCGCTCCAAATGGCGGTTAACGCCGCCCAGCCCGCTAGTTCCCGGCGAAATCGTTCTGCTCGACACGATCGGCGAGCTGGCTTCGGTTTATTCGCTGGCCGCTGCGGCCTTTGTCGGCGGCAGCCTGGTAATCGCCGGCGGCCACAATCCGCTTGAGCCGGCTCAGTTTGGAGTCCCCATCGTGATGGGACCAAACTACGCAAATTTTCGCGCCATTACCATCGATCTGCTTAACCACAGCGCCATTCATATCGCCGGCAAGGAAGAGCTGGCCGCCGCGCTGATTGAATTGCTTCGCGACACCGCTGCCGCCTCCGCGATGGGCGAGCGGGCAAGAAACGTCTTCGACCAGCAGGCCGGTGCGACGGAGCGGTGCGTGACGGCAATAAAGGAACTGCTCGCCGAGAGGGGCCGGACCCAATGAAACGGCCCTGGCTGGCTCCATTCACGCCGCTTTATGCCGCCGCAGCGGCCCTGCGCAATTTGAGTCTAGGTACCGGTTGGGAGCCGGTCCGCCGTCTCCGCTTTCCGGTCGTAAGCATTGGAAATCTCTCCACTGGAGGCGCGGGCAAAACGCCACTCGCCATCGCGCTTGCCAGGGCTCTCACGCAGCGAGGCCTGCATGTAGACGTGCTCTCGCGAGGCTACGGCCGCAAGAGCCCCGAGCCGGCCCACGTTGACCCGAACGGAGCCGCCGAGCAGTTTGGCGACGAGCCGCTCCTTATCGCGCGCAACACGGGAGTGCCGGTCTATGTGGCTCGTCTGCGCTACGAAGCAGGCCTGCTCGCCGAGGCTGCAATCCCTGATCCGGAAACTCCAGCCATCCATCTGCTCGACGACGGCTTTCAGCATCGCCAGCTTCACCGCGACGTGGACATCCTGCTCCTCAACCGGCAGGACTCGCACGACAGCCTGCTCCCGGCCGGAAACCTGCGCGAGACACTGCGCGCGGCCCACCGCGCAGATGTCATCGCGATTCCAAAGGACGACCCGGCCTTCGAAGCGGAGCTGAGAGCCAGGGGCTGGCAAGGTCCCATCTGGCGCCTTACTCGCAAAATGGAGATCCCAGCCGTCGACGGCCCCGTCCTCGCCTTCTGCGGCATTGCCCGCCCAAAGCAGTTTTTTAGGGGCCTCGAAGCTGCGGGCGTAAAGATCGCCGCCCGAATCGTTTTCCCTGACCACCACCGCTACACCGCAACCGACCTCGTTCGCCTTAAGGCCGCAGCGCACAAGTCCGCAGCCGCCGCAGTGATTACAACTCAAAAGGATCAAGTCCGCCTGGGCTCGCTCACCTCGACCCTTCCGCAATCGCTGCCGCTCCTGACCGCCAATCTCCGCGTCGAAATCGAAGAAGAGACGGCAGCCATTGAATGGCTCGTGGAGCGGGCTTCGAAGACTCCCTGATTTCGCATTCCAGCTCGCCGGCGGTCAAGCAACTGCTGCACGCAATGGGGATTGTTGGAAGCGTCCGACGGCGCGATTCTGGAGGCGAACTCACTGCCGAGTGTATTTCTCCACGTCGTAAGATTGTCCCTTTGAATCCTTGGTGCTCGAACCGCGTTCCGGGATGTCAACAGACTGCCGGATGGTTAGTGTCTTTGAGTCCGACGACAGTTGCCATTCTTGTACAGTGCGAATGTGAACCGGATTTCCGGTTGTATGGTCGTCGCTCAGGACAACGGACTCCAGAATCAGCAACTTGCCCGTGAGCCTTGCTTTGCATTTACCTTCGATGTCGCCCGCAGCTAGACAGTCTTCCTCCGCATTGTCCAACGTATACCGGTTGGTTGTTTTGCTGCCCAGCTCTTCTCTTGTGATTTCGACTGCGCCATCTTTCTGGACAACTTCCAGGGTCACTTCCGGATCGATACCGCTGTTGCCCTTCTGGCCCTTGTGCACATACTTACCCGTGAAATCCAGGGTGGATGCTGCAAATCCGACGTGGAGGGTCGTGGCCGCCGTCAGGCCAACCATCGCCGCAAATCGAATCACACTACGAATTCGCCTCGTCACGGGGGATGTCTCGGCTTCGTTTTCAAGATGATATCTGACTTTTTGCCGCCAAAAGCCATGTTTATCGCCTTCTGAGAGATCTTTATGGAAAAACCATTTCGCTCAATGCTCACGCACATGGCAGTCAACACGCCGCAAAGCTCTGCAAGTGCATTGTTGCGATTGCGATGCAGCGATTCGAGCGCATCGCCAGCCGTTCAAGTGCGCCGCCCCTGTGAGAAAATCAGATTTTGCCAACGCAGACAAAATTCCGCTTGCTCGTGGTCCGGCTGGGCGCCATGGGCGACATTCTGCACGCGCTGCCGGCGG
>CAYWMR010000051.1:0-17837 GCA_964458965.1 uncultured Occallatibacter sp.
GTCGGGATTGCCCTGCACGTCGATCTTCTTCAGGATCGCAAAGGTTTTTGAATCGAACATAGTTACCGGCTTTGACGTTGCAAAACCATGTCCCGTCGCCGTATCAACAGCTCCGCCATGCGCGCTGGTGCCGGGGATATCCCCCACCTGCGCCAGCGTATCCAGGTTAAACACACCAATGTGCCCCGTCGGTCCTGAACGGGCAACATACAAGTTGCGACCGTCGGAATCGGCCGTCACATAATCGAACCCGCCATCGCCCCCGACCAGTTGAATCTTCAGTACCTTGTACGGGCCGCTGTCCTGGGCGCGGGCGTGGAGCCCAAACACCAGCAATGCGACGGCGGTTGCAACGATAAGCGGTTTCGAGTTCATGACGATGTCTCCTGGAAAAGCTCGGGCTGTTGAAGGCGCCAATCGATCTGTGCCTATGCTCGACGATAAGGATACACGCTGCAACCCATGATCCGTGTGAACGCAGCGAGTACTTGTAGCTGACCGGGGTTCACGGATTTTGCCAGCATCCAAGGCTCTCTTCGCCCGTCTACAATCAGTAGAGATGTCCGACACGCTTTATTTGAGTTTGTGGTACCCGAATCTGCGCCTTGCGACGCTGCCGGACAAGCTGGCGGCTGTGCTGGGAGCGTTTGCCGCGCATGGTGGCGAACCAACAGTGTATGCAGCCACAGTGTGGCCCATCGACTGGACCGAGACGCCGATCTTTCAGCGGGTTTACGGCCGCAGCGGGGGCACTGGAGACAGAGGTGCCGCACCCCAGTTCGCCGTGGAAGAAACGATGGAGTTGCTGCACGACGATTACGCTTACGAGTTCCAGATTGGCTGGAGCCTATGGGAGCTGGAGAGCGGAGACAGCCTCGACACTCGCTGGGTGCGGCAGCCGCGCCTGGTACGGGTGACCGGCTATGGACCGCTGTTTGACAAGGGAGCCTTTGAGGCGGACGGGCACATTCGCTTGGATTTCGGCTCGGATGCCCCGTTTCTTGAAGAGGAGACTGAACTCGATTCCATTGCGGCCCGGCACGTTGAAGAGAATGTGCGGCAACTGGTGGAGCTGACCGCGGCTGTCGAGAAGACGTCAGGGGCCACGGCGCGCCTGCTGTGGAGCGAACTTGGAGAGAGCCTGGCGCAACGGCTGGCGGCTCGGCTCGGGGTGCGAAACTGAGCGTGCGATTCACCATTGAGCGAATGCGGACTGTTGTACTGGCAGCCGGAGTCTTGCTGGTGGTTGCGCTGGTGGCTTACCTGGTCGTAGGCAAATGGAAGAATCCGTTGAATCTCAAAGAGCTTCCGCAACGGCTGGGCGTCGACATCAAGGCGGAAGGCAAAGGAATTACCTACTCGCAGTCGCACGGCGGTCATACGCTGTTCAAGATTCACGCTTCGAAAGAGGTGCAGTTGAAGGACAATCGCGTGCTGCTGCATGACGTGAAGATTGAGCTTTACGGCGAAGACGGCAGCCGGGTGGATCGCATCGAGGGAAACGAATTCGAGTACGACAAGGCCGCGGGAACAGCGAAGGCCGCGGGGCCGGTGGAGATTACGCTGATGCGGCCAGGTGTTGCGCCGGCGATCGCTCCCAAGGCCACTCCGGGACAGGCCTTGAGCAACAAGCCCAAAGGCAGCACCCTTGCCGTGGCGGCTCATGCCGTTTCGGCGGGCGAGATTCATGTCAAGACCAGCGGGCTCACGTTTTATGAGAAAAGTGAGATTGCATCGACACCGAATCATGTGGATTTCTCGATGGCGCAGGGAACAGGAAGTTCGATGGGCGCCACCTACGACTCGAAACAGGGCCACCTGGAGCTGGACCGCGCGGTGGAGTTGAACACTACACGCGGCTCGGATGCCGTTGTGCTGCATGCACAGCATGGGGAATTCGAGCGCCAGACGGATATTTGCAACCTGCAATTGGTTAAGGCGGATTACCGCGGCGGGGAAGCGACGGCGGGACAGGCCAAAGTATTGTTCCGCCCGGATGGCTCGGCGATGCATCTGGATGCAACAGGCGGATTCACGCTCTCAACCGCAACCGGGGGCCACCTGGCAGCGCCTGTTGGGTCGATGGATTTCAACGAGAAGAGCCAGCCCCGGCATGGAAATCTTGAGGGAGGCGTAACCATGGACTCCGTATCCCGGAGTGGATTGCGGACACGGACCGTACACGGAACGGCGCCGACCGCGGAGCTGGAATTCACGAGCAAAGGCGAACTGCGCCACACTCACCTCGAACGGGGTGTTGAGATGCACAGCGAAGAGATAACCGTGGACACTGGCGAAACCGGCTTTAACGGGCTGCGTGTGAGCCGGACCTGGCGATCGCCGGTGGCCGACATGGAGTTCCGGGAAACTGGGCACGGCCAGGTAGAGCCCGCTTCGATGCACGGCGTCACCGGCGTTGTGGTCACAGGCGAAAGCCAGCGCGGAAAGGGCCCTGCTTCGCCTTTTCGGTTGACGGCCGATGATATGACTGGCGTATTTGGGCCTCGCTCGCAGTTGACCGCTATGTTCGGAGTGGGCCATGCCAGCCTGGAGGATACCACCGTCACTGGAGTGAAGCAGACCTCAAACGGGGACCGGCTGGAAGTGCATTTTGCCGGCGGGGAAGCAGGCAACGAAAAGGCCGTTCAAGGCGCAGCTGCCCAGGTGGAGTCGGCCCAGCTGGATGGCCATGTGGTTCTGGTGCAGCAACCGGCCGCGAAGACCGGAACTCAGGCTGGAACTGAGGCGCCGGCGCCGATGCGCGCGTGGGCCGGCCGAGCCGTTTATGAGGGTACTGGAGAGTGGCTGCACCTCACGGTGAATCCACGCGTCGAAGACGGCGGCCTGGATGTTACCGCGGAGAAGATCGATGTATCTCACCAGTCGGGGGACGCGTTTGCATACGGGAACGTGAAAGCCACCTGGAACAACGGCGCTGCGGGGAAGTCCAATACGGGTAGCGCGGCTACGGACAAAGCCGGGCAGAAAACGACCGGGCAGGATTCGGTCGCCCTGGGCGGGAATGGGCCGGCGCACGTAATATCGGCCGAGGCTCAACTGCATCAGGCAACGGGCGAAGCTACCTTCAAGGGTCATGCAAGGTTGTGGCAACAAGCCAACTCAGTTTCCGGGCCGCTTATAATTCTCGATCGCCAGAGGCAGACCATGGTGGCGCGCTCCTCTGATCCGGCTGAACCGGTGCGGGCTGTGCTTTTAAGCGCGGGCGGGCCAGCACCCGGCAAGCCGCCTCAAAAGGGACAGGCGGCCAAGCAGGCGACCCCGTCGGTAATCAGCGTTCGCGGGGGAGACATGAAGTACTCCGACGCCGAGCATAAGGCGGTAATGCGAAGCGGGGCTCTGGCCACCGTGGTTGCCGAGACGGCGACAGCTACCTCGAATTCGAACGAAGTCGAGCTGACGCTGCTGCCGCCCGGGAATCATGCCGGCAAGGATGGCGGATCGGCCCAGGTGGATAAAATGGTTGCGCGCGGCAGGGTCACGGTGACAACCGGCGGGAGGCGTGGGACTGGAGAGCAATTGGTTTATTCGGGCGAGAGTGGAGAATATGTTCTGACGGGCACCGCCGCGACGCCGCCAACCATGACGGATCCCGCGCACGGAAAAGTGACCGGGGAAGCGTTGATTTTCCATAGCCACGACGATAGTGTTAGCGTCGAGGGCGGCATCACAAAGACTGAGACTACGGCGCCGAAGTGATGGCGGGATCGAGCTTGAGAAGAAGATGGAAACACTCATAGCCGAAGGAATCGGCAAGACATACAAGGGCCGCCAGGTGGTTCGCGGAGTCGACCTCAGAATCTCCCGTGGGGAAGTGGTGGGCCTGCTCGGCCCCAATGGCGCCGGCAAGACAACCAGCTTCTACATGATCGTGGGCCTGGTGGCGCCTGAGACGGGACGCGTGCTGGTGGACGAGACGGATATTACGCGGGTGCCAATGTATCTGCGCGCGCGTAACTTCGGTATCAGCTACCTGCCGCAGGAGCCTTCGGTTTTCCGCAAGCTTACGGTCGAAGAAAACATTTTGGCCGTGCTGGAGGCGCAGGCGCTGGGTAACCGGGAGCGGCGCACCCGCACCGAGCGGTTGATTCGGCAGCTCAATCTTGGGCACATTCGCACTACCAGAGGGTATGCCCTTTCAGGTGGAGAAAGGCGGCGGGTGGAAATTGCGCGCTGCCTGTGCATTCAGCCGAACTTTATTCTGCTCGATGAGCCCTTCAGTGGCATCGATCCGATCGCAGTGCTGGAATTGCAGAGAATCATCTTCGACCTTAAGGCCAGCGGCATTGGGATTCTGATCACCGATCACAACGTTCGCGAAACCCTCAGCGTCACCGACAGAGCCTACATCATCGCTGAAGGGCGAATCTTCCGCGCCGGAACACCGCATGAACTGGGCAACGACGTTGAGGTGCGGCGCGTCTATCTCGGCGAAGGATTCTCGCTTGGCTGAGAACGGGTTACCCGGATTCGGCATCTAAGCAAGGCAGCATGGAATTTCTCCGCTGTCAATCCCCCAAATTATTTATGTGATTTGTTTGATTCCAAGGCAAGAATGGTAGATCAATTGCTTCCCGAACAGGGAAAATTGGCTTGTGGTGAGGTAATTTGCACTTTAGGGCTATTGGCATAGGACTACACTTGCCTTAAGTTCAAAGCGGGAACGAGTCCCATTTATGGCGCTGCTGCAACCGAAACTGAGCTTGAAAGTCTCGCAACGCCAGGTTCTGACTCCTGGCCTGATGCAGATGGTCAGTGTTCTTGCGCTCAATAAGCTGGAACTCAAGGAGATGATCGATGCCGAGATGGTGGAAAACCCCGTCCTGGAAGAGATTGACGAATCGGTTCCGATGCTGGATCAGGTCGCAGGCCACCAGGAAAAACTGGAGCGCGGAGCGGAGGAAACTGCTTCCCCGCCCAAGGACGTTTTTGCCGAAATCGACTTCGGATCGTATTTTCAAGACTATCTCGATCCCGGCTACCGCACACAGCCGGAGTTTGAAGAGAACGAAAAGCCCTCGTTTGAGAACTTTCTCTCCCAGCCTACGACTTTGTCCGATCACCTGGCGTGGCAACTGGGCTCTCTGACGCTCGAGCAATCGCTGTTTGAGGCTGCGCAGTTTGTAATCGGCAATCTGGACGACGGTGGTTACCTGGCCACTTGCGAGGAAGAACTCGCCATTGCCCTTTGCCAGACCCCTGAAGACCTGTCCGCGGCCAACCACCCCTCCGAAGATCATTCGAGCGAAAACGGTTTCAAAACCCAGGAGCCATTCCTCAACGGCCATGCGGCGGAGTTGGCCGCAGCACTCGATCTCGTGCATCGGGCCATCGAACTCGTGCAGCGGCTCGACCCTGCCGGAGTGGGCGCCAGGGACTTGCGCGAGTGCCTGTTGATACAGATTGCGGCCCAGCAGAACGAGTTCAACCAGTTGTATGGACGGCCTGCGACGGGCCTGGACGAGGATCCACATGGCAGCTTCCGTGCCGAAGCAGAAATCCAGCTGGAGGAGCGCAGGCGATCCATGGAACTTGCCGCGCTGATTGTGGACCAGCATTTGCAATTGCTCCAAAAGCGGGATTTGAAGGACCTGGCGCGGGTGGCTCACATCACACCCGCTGAGGCCCAGGCCGGGGTGGATTTTATCCGCACTCTCGATCCCCACCCGGGCCGCCTTTACAATCGCGAACAGACCAGACTCATTGAGCCGGACGTGGTGTTTATCAAGCGGGGCGGCGAGTGGGTAGTCTCAATGAACGAGGAAGACCTGCCCAGCCTGCGCCTCAGCCAGCGCTACCGCAGGATGCTGGTCGCGGAAAATACCGACAAAGAGGTCAAGGATTACGTGAAGGAGCGGTTTCGATCCGCGATGCAATTGATGCGCAATATCGCCCAGCGGAAGAGCACGATTCTGCGGACTTGCGAAGTGATTGTCCGCCGCCAGCAGGACTTTCTCGATCGCGGCGTCGAAGCCCTCAGGCCGATGATGATCAAGGAAGTGGCGGAGGAGATTGGAGTTCATCCATCCACCGTTAGCCGCGCGGTGGCCAACAAATACGCGCACACTCCGCAAGGCGTACTTGAACTGCGCTTCTTCTTCTCCGAGGGATCGAATGGACCGGAAGGCGCGGATACGACGCTGTTGGTGCTGAAGCGCAAAGTGAAAAAGCTGATCGAGGATGAGGACCCTGGCCATCCGCTGACCGACGACCAGCTTGCGGCCATGCTTGGAACTCAGGGGATCCGGCTCACACGCCGAACCGTAGCCAAGTACCGCGAGGACATGAACATCCCCTCCACCCACCAGCGCCGGCGCCGGGACAAGTAGGAAAAACAGTTGTCAGTTGTAAGTTGTTAGTTGCAAGTTCTGGCCTGATGATCGACCGTCGGCAGAAATGGTGAGTTGTTACGGGCCTTTTCAAACGGTCCCCGCTCAGACTGTGCGCCGGCAACCGCCAACTGACAACTTACAACTGACAACTTACTGCTGTTCACTGTGCACTGTTCACTGAAAAGCGATAGAATCCGTATTCCGCCAGCCGAGACCGGGCTGCGGGAAATGGAAGCGGAGGCTGACCATGGAAGTGGAGTTCACCGCCAGGCAAGTGAAGATCTCCAGGGCATTGCGGACGCAGGCCCTGGAGGGTATGGAACACATTGGCCGCATTCTGGGCAAGACCGCAAGCGCCAGCATCACGTTTGGCGCGCAGAGGCACCTGCAGATCGTCGAGGTCACCATAAAGGCGCGGCTGCAGACCATTGCGGCCACGGGCGAGGCCGATACGCTCACTGCGGCCCTTCGTGAGGCTATTGACCGTGCGGAGAACCAGGCCCGCCGTTACCGTGACCGGCGGTTGCAGGGCAAGCGTCTTCCCAAAGGGGAGAAGATGGATGCCGCGCCCCCGGTAGCCCGGCCCAAATCGCGTCCCAATCAACCGGAGCCGCCATCCGAGCCGGGGGAACCAGCGCGAGCAGGCAAGCCGCGCGCGTCCATAGCCGTACACTCTTTCCCTTCGCGCGCCACGGTGGTTGAGCCGCACATTCTCAAGAGCGCGGAGGCGATTGCCTTGAAGCCGATGACTGTCGAGGAGGCGGTGAAGGAAGCGGAATTCCGTGACCGCGACCTGCTTATCTTCCGCAATCGGGCCGGAGATACGTTTGTTCTTCATCGCCGGCGCGACGGGCAGATGGAGCTTGTGGAGATACCGTAACCGCCGTGCGGATTTGCGCATCGCATTCCTTTCCTTCGGATTCTTCAGCCTCGGCTGACGAACTGCGGCCGGAGTACATCCGCGTCCGCTCCGGTCCCAACGCGCACTTTGGTTGCATGGGATACCCGGTTTAGGGGATACAAAGCTTACCGGCCTCCAGCCTAGAATTCAGCATGCGGCCATCCGTGTGGGGAGAATCGCAACTTGTCCAGAAAGGACGTATACGAGGATGGGAATTGCGCCAACTCCATGGGAGAGCGTGGTTGTGAATCTTCCACGGAACTCGGACTCCGCCGGACAGCGGGAGATTCTCGATGCCCTGCCGGTGCTGGTATTTCTGGAACGGGCTGGCAGCATTGTGTTCGCCAATGCGCAGGCGCGCCAGATGCTCGGCCTGGCCAATGAGGTGTGGGTTCCGCGCCCAGTCGAGGATGTTCTGTGGGGACTGTTTGCTGGGACCGCCGAACCGCTGACCCTCTTGACAGGTCCGGGTGAGTCCGCGCCCTTCCATGCCACTCTTGCCGTCAAAGGCGGCGGCCTTTTGCCCGTCGAGGGCACCTACAGCCTGCTCGATGCCGACCAGCGGGAAGCCGTGATTGTGGCCCATCCCGGCGGTCGCGCGCCTGCGCCGAAGTCGCGCATGATGGAGGATGTACTTTCCAGCATTCCCGAAGCCGTGGTGATTGTGCACGCCAACCATGTGCTCTATTCGAACCCCGCATTTACGCGGATGTTTGGATATACCCCCGACGAGATCAGCGGCAGCAATCTTCGCGATCTGATTGTGCCGGAGGGCCGCCGCCAGGAGCATGCAACGCTGGAAACGGCCCTGGATCGGAATGGGTGCTCCCAAATTGAGACGGTGCGCGTGAACAAGGCCGGCGAGCTGGTGGATGTGTCCATGCTGGGCAGCCCGTTGCTGGTTGAGGGGGCCAAAGTGGGGCACGTCTTCAGCTTCCGCCACATTGTGAACCACAACCCGAAAGAACCTTCGATTGCTTGATCGGCCGGCCGACCAGTTGCTCAAATGAGACGCCGGCGCTTGAGCCCCGTAGATGCGATGCGCTTTTCGGTGTAGCATGTGCGCATGACGTCTTCAAAATCGCCAAAGCGGGCAAAACCACAGCATGCGGCACCCAAGCGAACAAGACCGCCGAAGAAGCCGCATAAAGAACTGGTGATTGTGACCGGAATCTCCGGCGCCGGCAAAGCCTCCGCACTGAAGGCATTTGAAGACCTGGGCTTTCACGCCGTCGACAATTTGCCGCTTGAGTTGCTTCCCGATTTTGCCAGCCTGGTGGCCGCATCCGCTGAAGTGGAGCGGGCGGTCATCGTGGTCGATGTGCGCGAGGGGCCGACGCTCGATCAACTGCCTGAGATCCTCAAGAGCGTTCGCAAGCAGCTTCCTACCCGGGTAGTTTTTCTGGACGCACAAGACGCTGTGCTGGTCAGGCGCTTCTCTGAGACGCGCAGGCCGCATCCGCTCGGACGGTCGGAGACGGTGTGGCGCTCCGTTGTGGAGGAACGTCAGTTGCTGGACCCTATCCGCAACGTGGCCGATACGTTGATTGACACCTCGAACTTCAATGTGCACGAGTTGCGCGCCCTCATCCAGACGCGCTTTGGACACGTTGACCAGAGCAAGACCATGCTGGTTTCCTGCCTGAGTTTCGGCTTCAAGAACGGAGTGCCGCTGGATGCGGATCTGGTCTTCGATGTGCGGTTCCTGCCCAATCCCCACTTTGTTCCCGCGTTTCGCAAGAAGACCGGAAAGGACGCCAAGGTAGCCGCGTATATCAGAGGGTTTGCCCAGACAGATGAGTTTCTAACCCGCGTGACGGACCTGATGCTATACCTCTTGCCGCACTACGTGGAAGAGGGGAAGAGCTATCTGACGGTTGCCTTTGGCTGTACCGGCGGCCAGCATCGCAGCGTGATGATGGCCGAGGAGATGGCAAAGCGGTTGAAGAAGGCCGGCTACCTGGTGAAAGCGCTGCACCGGGACATTCCGCGGTGATGGCTCGCAGGGAAGTGTGCAAGTGCAACTTCCGATTGGCGGTCATCCGCCAACAAGCAAACGAGAGACCCGCTCCTTTTCTATGCCCTTGGTCCTTTCGAGCATCCAGCCCGATTTCCTTCCGAAGGCTGCAAACCAGCAAATAGGCTTGTCAGGTCCAATGCGGTAGACCATCAGGCTTCCTCGTCCGTTCTTCAATGTGTTGCCGCTATACCAGACAAATGAAGCCGACGGAACGAAATCCTCCACACGCCTGTTTAGGTTGGAATGGCTGCGGCGTCGAGTCTCTTTGTGTGGCAGTTTCGGGAGAGGGACCTCGATGTAGCCCCCCTTGGAATGCAGAAAGGACCACTGGTTCACCACCCTTTCCGACACAAAAGGTGGGAAGGTAAGTTTGTCCCGCCAAAACTGCTCCTTGACGGATGCGAACCGGTCCATAAACGAGGAGGTCCAATCTGCCGGGAACTTAGAGGCAACAATACCACTCCCGGAATAGCGTAGCCATTTGTGATCGAACCAATTATCGATCTGAATCACCCAGAGCTGCTCCGGGGTTTGCTGAACGAGTAGAGCATTGAGCAGTGCGTTTAACAAATCGACGAATTCATTGTCATCCGTTAGTCCAGAAGGAATTGATATCGCCATTTCACGATTATCCTCCACCAAATCGCACTTGTTGCGCCGTTCCGGTCGGATGGTCGGCAACCCGGAAGTTGACCGAAGAACGACGGCTTTTTGAGCAAGCCCCTACGGATTCCCAGCTCTCGTCGGCAGATCGTCGAGCCAGCGCGCGTAAGTCTCTGCGAATTGCTGTCCCTGAGTTGGCGTCGCGGTCAGCGAAACGAGCATCTTCCGCGCCGTGATGCGGTCGTAGCCTTCCGGGTGTCGAATCCGTCCGGCAATCTGGCCAGAGGAAGAAGCCAGCCACAAAGACGGAATAAGCAGCGCCGCAGCGGCCGCTCCCGCATCGAACCGGTCGCGAACCAGCAAGTGCGCTGGTACCATGCGGGCGCGCTCATCGTTGAAGATGGCGTTCATCGGCGCATCGACCGGCGATTCGAGCACCACGCCGGCAAGCTCGGAGTGGGCAGCGGCAACTTCGAGCGCCAGGTTCGCGCCCAGGCCCGCCCCGTCAAGAATGATCGATCCAGCGCCCACGTGGCGGGTGCCAGTTAGATACGCCAAGGCCCAGTCCGCGTCCTCGCGCCAGCCCGCCTCGCTGGGATGCTGAAACTCGCTTTGCCCATACCCGCGATAGTCGAATGCCAGCACGTTCACACCCACCCGGTGCAATGCCGCGATCTCATCCACCGTGTCCCCGAGGTTTCCGTTTTGGCCATGCAGATAGAGCACCGTGTAGCGGCTGTAACGGCCGTCGGGCCCGGCTGGAACCCACCACCCCTTCAGCCGCGGCTCTCCGGCCTCAGTGGCCGCAAATGCCACGGGACTAAACTCCAACCCAACGCTGGCCGGCGTGCGCGTAACCGCTGAAACAGGGTGATAGAGCAACTGCCAGCTTCCCTGCCAGAACAGCAGGCAAAGCGCGCCCCACGCGCACGCCCCCGCAGCAAAAACGGACACGCCAGCCGCCTTCAGCAGCCAACGGCCCGAGACTGTGGGCGGCGGGGTCCGCGAGCCCCTGCTTGCCGGCGAACGTCGAGCCCCTTGCGCGGATGCCGCGGAGGTCCGGCCGGGTTCTGGCTGGGCTTTTTGGGGTTGGACGTTTTTGCGCGGCATGTAGTCTTTCTTTTCCCTGCACAAGCACAGGTTTTCCGTTCTCCTTTATGCTAATTGCGCAGGCTGGTTGCCGTAACTGCCGGCGTCTGCCCAGGGAGAAACCATCATGTCTGATTTTGTGCGCATCTGTCCCGTCTCCGCGTTGCCGCCCGAGGGCGAGGTTGCTGAATTTATGGTCGCCGGCCGCGCCTTGTGCGTCGCCAATTTGGCTGATGGAATTGCCGTGCTCGACGGCACTTGTCCCCATGAGGGAGGGCCGCTGGGGGAGGGAATTGTCGAAGACGGCAAGGTGGTTTGCCCGTGGCACGGTTACACTTTCGACCCGCGGACTGGCTCATCCCCGCAGGACCCGGATCTGAAGGCCGAGGTGCTGCAGGCAGCGGTGGTGGATGGAGAGTTGCGCGTCAAGCTCTAGCGTGGCTGCTGGCGCGGGCGGACCGAGGAGCGTGGTATATTCCCCTTGCAATGAAATTCAGATTCTCATCCTCATCCTTCTCAGCGCTGGCTTTGGCAGTACTATTTGCGTGTGCCTCCACAGCTCCGGCGAAAAACGCAACCGCCGCCAAGCCCACCGTCGCCGATGCGCTTGCCTTTATCGATGGCGCGGAAAAGGAGCTGGACGAGCTCAATGTAGATGTCAATCGCACCGGCTGGGTGCAGAACACCTACATAACAGACGATACCGTGACTCTCTCGGCCCAGGCCGCAGACAAGTTGATTGCGCGGCAGACAGCGCTGATCGGCGAGGCGCGGCGGTTCGATGGGTTGCCGCTCCCGCCCGATGCGGCGCGCAAGCTGCTGCTGCTGAAGCTGAGTATTGGCCTGCCCGCGCCTTCTGACCCCACGCTTCGAGCGGAGACGACACAGAAGGCATCGGAGTTGGATGCCGCCTATGGACGGGCGAAATTCTGCCCCGACGCCGATCCCGATCACTGCCTGGGCATAGACGAACTTGGCGTAAAGATGGCCCAGAGCCGCGATCCAAAAGAACTGGCGGCGATGTGGGCGGGTTGGCACGCTGTAGGTGCGCCCATGCGCAACGATTACGCGCGGCTTGCCGACCTCAGCAACCAGGGAGCGCGCGAACTTGGATTTGCCGACACCGGCGCGCTGTGGCGCTCGCAATACGATATGACGCCGGAGCAGTTCCAGGCCGAGATTGAGCGGCGTTGGACGCAGGTCGAACCGCTCTATCGCGAGCTGCACACCTACGTGCGCCACAAGCTGATCCAGAAGTATGGCGACGCGGCGCGCCGCCCGGACGGGATGATTCCCGCAGACCTGCTGGGGAACATGTGGGCGCAGGAGTGGGGAAACATCTACGACGTGGTTGCGCCGCCCTCGGAGCCGCTGCCTTACGATTTGGGTGCGATTTTGAAGGGGCGCAATACCGATGCGCCGCAGTTGGTGCGCTATGGCGAGGGATTCTACAAATCACTGGGCTTCGCGGCGCTGCCGGATACCTTCTGGAAGCGCTCGATGCTGGCGCACCCGCGAGACCGCGATGTGGTGTGTCACGCCAGCGCGTGGGATATCGACAACGAGCTCGACGTGCGTATAAAGGCCTGCTTGCAGCCCACCGCCGACGACTTTGTAACCGTGCACCACGAGCTGGGCCACAACTACTACCAGATGGCCTATCGCAAACAGCCGTTCCTGTTCGCCGACGGCGCCAACGACGGGTTTCATGAGGCCATCGGCGACTCGATCGCGCTAAACGTGACGCCGGTTTATCTCAAGAAGCTGGGCCTGATTGACGAAGTTCCGCCCACCAGCGCCGACATCCCTCTGCTGCTCCACACGGCGCTGGACAAGATCGCCTTCCTGCCTTTCGGCCTGCTGATCGACAAGTGGCGTTGGCAGGTGTTTTCAGGCCAGGTAACCCCCGAACACTACAACAGCGCGTGGTGGGGCTTGCGGGAGAAGTATCAGGGCGTTGCGCCTCCGGTGGCTCGCAGCGAGGCTGACTTCGACGCCGGCGCCAAGTACCATATTCCCGCCAATGTGCCTTACATGCGCTACTTCCTGGCTCGCGTCTATCAGTTCCAGTTTTATCGCGCCATGTGCCAGGCCGCCGGCTACCAGGGCCCGCTGAACCGCTGCTCGGTTTACGGCTCCAGGGAAGCCGGAGCGCGGCTGAACGCGATGCTGGAGATGGGCCGTTCCAAGCCATGGCCTGAGGAGCTGAAGGCCATGACCGGAACGGAAAAAGCGGATGCTTCGGCGATTGTGGAGTATTTCAAGCCGCTGATGGACTGGCTGAAGGAACAGAACAAGGGCGAAAAGGAAGGCTGGACGCTCCCGGCCGATCCGTTGAAGTAGTGCGAGCGCTAGTACTTGACGATAGCCGCGAACGAGTCGGGCTTCAGGCTGGCCCCGCCCACCAGCGCCCCGTCGATCTCTTCCTGCCCAATGAGCGACGTGGCATTGTCCGGCTTGACGCTGCCGCCATAGAGGATGCGAATCGCCGCGGCCACATCTGCGCCGAGCAGTTTCGCAATTTCGGCGCGGATGATCTTGTGCGCGTCGACAGCAATCTCGGGCGTGGCGGTTTTGCCGGTGCCGATGGCCCAGACTGGTTCATAGGCAATAACAATGGGCGCGGCGGCCTCGGCGCTTATGCCCGCGAACGCGCCTGCAATCTGCGTCTTGAGCACGCTTGCGGTCAACCCGGCCTCGCGCTCGGCTAGCACTTCGCCAATGCAGACCACGGGAATGACACCGTGCTTCAGCGCCGTGTGCAGCTTCTTGTTGACGATTTCGTCGGTCTCGGCAAAGTACTGCCTGCGCTCGGAGTGGCCGATCAGGGTGTGCGTTCCACCCACCGCGAGAAGCTGGCCGACGGAGGTTTCGCCGGTGTAGGCGCCCTCCTCGGCAAAGTGAATGTTCTGCGCGCCCACGGCAACGTTGGAGCCTTTGGCGGCTGCAATTACGGTTGGCAGCAGCACGGGCGACGGGAACAAGGCTATTTCGTCGCGGGTGTGCCCGGCAACGAGCGGCAAAAAAGCATCGACAAACGCCTGGGCTTCGGCGGGCGTCTTGAACATCTTCCAATTGGCGGCAATGAGAGCTTTACGCGGCATTTTTCAAGGATCCTCATGCCGATTCTATCGGATGGGATTCGAGCGCAGGGGTGACGGCGGGCACAGCGGGGCGTAAGTTGCCTATCCGTCGATTCGCTCAGCCCAGGCTAATCAACCCGGTCCGATGGAGACAGTTCCGATACATCGTCAGGAACTTCGCCTCTCATGAAGGCTTCGCGGTGGCCAGGGTCGCCCAGATCCATTTTGAAATGGTGCCATGTGTCACCCTGCAGGATTCCCATCTCCCACGGGCCGGAGACGGTGTCTGAAAACTGCCACACAATGTGGTAGCCCTCCTCGTTGGTAAATCCCTCACCGTCGGCTTGAATGATTGCATCTCCGCGGCTCCACAGAGTTGTGCGCAGCGCATGAAGCGCGTTGTTGCCATCTTCAAGCTCCGATCCCTGCAGGTGCTGGAATGCGTAGACGGTTTTCACCTCGGCGAGAAAGTCGTGCAGCCAGGCAACGCCGGTCGCGGGCTTGCAATCTTCAGTCTCTTCAATGAATTCAGCCACTTCATCCTGGCCGATGGAGCCATTGGCTACGGGGTTGCGCTCGATAAGCGCGACCTCGACTTCGTCGTTTCCTGAGAGCAGAAGCGTCTCCCACTCCTCTTCGGTTCCTTCTTCAATCGTCAACTTGAAGTCCGGATGCTCGGCTCGAATCAACTGCGCGAGTTCGTCGAAGGCAGGATACGCTTCATCTTTTGAGAGAACCCGCGTGTTGTATGCCATGTGTTTCTTCCAAAGGAACCGCTATCAAGCCTCGCGCCACAAAGCCACGCCGCCCAGCAACCCGGTTTCGTTGGAGACGATCTGCACATTCGGGCCGGGCGTGAAGTCGATCTTTTTCGTGTTTCCGCCGCCAATATACAGGTGGTCCCAGTTGAACGTCGCCAGCGTCTGCGCGATCGCCTCCTGGAGCAGCTTGTTCCATTCCTTCTTGCCGTATTTGTCCAGACCGCGACGGCCCAGATAATCCTCGTAGGTCTTGCCTTTGCGCCACGGATGGTGGCCCAGTTCCAGACCGGGGCAAAGGTGCCCGTCGGTGAACAGAGACGACCCCAGCCCGGTGCCCAGCGTGATGGCCAGCTCAACGCCATCGCCATGGATCGCTCCGTAGCCCTGCACGGCGGCATCGTTGGCTACCCGCACGGGCTTTCCCCAGCGCTTTTCCAGCTCAGCCTGCAGAGGGAAACCAGCCCATCCGGGATGCAGGTTGGCCGCGGTCCAGGTGACGCCCTTCTTGATCACGCCCGGAAAACCAACCGAAACCCGCTCGAAGCCTGGAAGCAGGCTGTGCAACTGCTGCAGGCCGCCGAGTACTGCGTCCGGTGCGGGGACTTCAGGAGTGACGACGCGCTGGCGCTCGCTGACCGGCTTTCCTTCCGGGTCCAGCAGCATGGCTTTCAGGCCCGAGCCGCCGATGTCGATCGAGAGCGTGATGGGTGAACTGGTGGTGGGCACAGCGTCCGCCACCGGGGCGGGCGCTACAGCGGCGGTCTTAGAAGCCTTGGGTGTCATCAGCAATGAATTGTACTCGGTGAGGGCGGGATTGTGATCGGCGGAAAAATGGAAATTTACGATGGCCTCGCCGGGCGATCGAAATGCGACCCGATCCCCTACACTTATTGTTGCCTCCCATGCCCTCCTACTGCGAAGTCGCGCTGCCTGTTCCGCTGGACCGCACCTTTACTTACGCGGTGCGCGAGGGACAGTTTCCCCAGCGCGGCGCGCGGGTGATTGCGCCATTCAGGAACGAAAAGCTTATCGGCGTGGTGACGGCGCTGGATGCGAAGGTTCCCCAGGATGTCGAGGTGCGCTACCTGGAGGCGGTACTGGACCAGGAGCCGCTGCTGAGCGAACAGTTGCTGACTCTGGCCGAGTGGATGGCTCAGTATTACCTCGCGCCGCTGGGCGAGGTGTTGCGAGGCATGTTGCCGCTGATGGCTGAGGTCCGGCGAACGGTTTATTACCGGATTACCGATTTGGGGCGGGATGTGCTGGCTCGGAGTCTCGACGGCGACTCGTCGATCTCCCCAGTCTCAGAGTCTGGATCTGGGGCACCCGGTTCCAAGCGTCGTGGGCGGCTGTCGAGGGAAGAACAGGATATGGAGCGGCGCGTGCTTACCCGCCTGGCCGGTGGCGAACCGGTGAAAGTCTCCACGCTGCGCACGGCTACCGCGGCTTCACTTCCGGTGCTTGCGGGGCTGCTCCGCAAGAAGTGGATTGCGCGCGAGACGGCGGCGGCGGAACGGGATGCGCGGCGGACCGAACGGTTTGCGGTGCTGGTTTCCGAGGCGCGGCTACCCGCATTGACCGCGAAGCAGCAAGCCATTCTTGCCGAGCTGGCGGCGTGCGCGGGAGAGTTGCCGTTGGCTGAGCTGCGCCGTCGCGACTTGCCTTCGTCGACGCTGCAGACGCTGGTGCGCCGCGGGTTGGTGCGGATCGATGAGCGTCCGGCCGCGTTTCGGCTGGGGGGGCTGCAACCGGCAGGGGAGCCGTTCCAGCTAAATGAGCCGCAGATGGACGCGCTGGCCAGCCTGGCCACGGCGCTGGGCGCATTCCATCCTTTTCTGCTGCACGGGGTGACTGGATCGGGGAAGACGGCCGTTTATCTCGCCGCCATGCAGAGGGCCCTCGACCGCGGACTGTCGTCGATTCTGCTGGTGCCTGAGATTGGCCTGACGCCGCAGACTGCCGGGTTGCTCGATCAGGCGTTCGGCGCAAGGGTGGCGCTGCTGCACTCCGCGCTGACGCCCGAGGAGAGAAGCGAGCAGTGGCGGCGCATTCGCAGTGGAGACGCGCCGATTGTGGTCGGCACCCGCTCGGCAATCTTCGCGCCCGCGCCCAGGCTTGGCTTGATTCTGGTGGACGAGGAGCACGACCAGAGCTACAAGCAGGAGGAAACGCCGCGCTATAACGCTCGCGATGTCGCCGTGATGAGGGCCAAGCTGGAAGGGGCCGTGGTGGTGCTGGGGTCGGCAACTCCGAGCCTTGAAAGCTGGCAGAATTCGGCTCTGGGAAAATACGCGCGCATTGAGATTCACGACCGCGTGATGAACCGTCCGCTGCCCGAGGTTGAGCTCATAGACATGCGAACCGAATTCCAGCAAACAGGCAAGGAGCATCTGTTTTCTCGCGCGCTGGTGGAGCAGACTCGCGAGGCGCTCGAACGGGGCGAGCAAGCGCTGATCCTGCTAAACCGGCGCGGCTTCTCGGCAGCGGTAATTTGCCGCGCCTGCGGAGAAAAGCTGGAATGCCAGAACTGCGCCATCGCGCTGACCCATCACAAACCGACTGCCGACAATGAGGGCATTGCGCGCGAGGGCCAGCGGCTTGAATGTCATTATTGCGGCTTCCGGCGGACAGTTCCCAAGCGGTGCCCCAAGTGCGACAGCGAACACCTCTACTATCTGGGCGCGGGCTCGGAGCAAGGCGAAGAGCGCCTGGCGGAGATATTTCCATCTGCGCGCATTGGGCGGATGGACCGCGATACCGTTCGCGGACGCTACGACATGGAGCGGCTGCTGGCTCGCCTGCATTCGGGCGAGATCAACCTGCTGGTTGGTACCCAGATGATCGCAAAGGGGCACGACATTCACGGCATTACTCTGGTAGGCGTGGTGGGCTGCGATCACGCGTTGTCCATGCCGGACTTTCGTGCCGCGGAGCGGGTGTTTCAACTGATGACGCAGGTTTCTGGCCGAGCGGGTCGAGGCGAGCTCCCGGGCCGCGTCGTAGTGCAGACTTACTATCCCGATCACTATG
>CAYWMR010000052.1:0-17677 GCA_964458965.1 uncultured Occallatibacter sp.
GGGATGCAACCCATAAAAATCGTGCCATAGCAACGTTGACGGGCTTCACTGCCGTCTTCATGATCTGTGCATTCGCCCTCATTGGAAATCAAAACTATAAATGGGTCGGGGTTGAATGGTTGGCTGTTACGCTCGTTCCAATGATTACTTACATACGAGTGTACTTCCGGGCCACAAAAATGGGCAGAAGCTCAGTGGGCCTAAGCATCGGTCGCTTCATCGTGGGAACATCCTGTTATGCTGCGCAGATCATCGGTTCTGGCTTCCTTATAGCGGGATACATTGCCGGACTTTATGTGGCCTCCGCGGCTATGGTGCTCTCCTTCGCCTTTTTCATTTCAGCCGCGTGGCTGCTCATCACTGGCATTCAGGAGCAGCCTTAAACAAAGGTCAATGCCGTTGAATTGCGGCCAGCCACGTTCCCTAATCCCTATTCCCTATTCCCTAATCCCTGCTTTTTCAATCTCCCGCGGCCGCCGCAACCGGCTCCTGCGTGCTTATCCCTTCCCAATCGATGGTCAGGCACGTGCCCAACTCGCGGAATTTCTGTTCCCACCGCGGCCGGTCGTCCTTGTTCAGCGCCGTCAGAGCGTAACTCGACGAACGCAGAATCTCGTACCAGATGTTCTGCGCCTGCCAAAGATTCAGTTCGAATGGCAGCTCCACCAGCGAATGGCCAAGCGCCAGCGCCCGGTCAAGCGCTTCCAACGAACCCAAAGACATTTGCAGCTCGACCATGGCGCGCTTCATCCGCTGGTCGGCAATGTAGCTCAGCGTTGCCGTCTCCAGCGGAACCCCGTCAGCCTTGGCCAACGATAGAAAAGACTTGACCACTGCCTGGTCCACGGGATCGGCCTCAAGCGCCCGGCGCAGCCCCGCGTTCACCGCGAAGCCCGCCGCCAGCGTCAAAGCCGCCGGCTTGGGCAGCCCGGCCTGCGAGAGATAGTGCAACAGGCTCGCGTGATCCTCATAGATCGTCTTGAGCGAGTTCTCAATGTCCCAAAGCGTCGAGTTCAGAATCAGCTGCACAATACGCCGCTGCTCGTCGGTAAACAGCGAGGTCAGCGAATAGTCGACATGTCCGTAATAGCGGTCGAGCAGGCGAATCACTTCAGGAAAATACGCCCGCTGCACGTGTTCGGCAGCCTGCTTTGCAAATGCCTCGAACTCCTTAGCATCGGACTCGTTGTAGGCCTTCACCGCGGCGGTAATGTTCTGGTCGCCAAAGTGGAGAACCGCAAACGAGAAAGATTGTTGCTGCCCGGTGACTGCGCTTGCAATGTGCGCGCGGCCAAGCGCCAGCCGCCCTCGCCCGGAGTTATAAATGTCGTAGGAGATGCGCCGGACCCGGTAGCAGAAAAGGTCTGTCTCCTCCGCGTACGACGAGAACACCGAGCTGATTGCATAGTGCGCCGCAACCTGCTCTAAACCCAGCTCCATCGTCGCCACGCAGGCCTGATAAATGTGCGCGCCGTTGTAAATGCTCGCTACACAAGACTTCGCCTCCTCCAATCGTGCGAGAAACTTCGGCTCCAGCTCTCCAGCCTCGTCCCCAGGTAACTCCCGCGCCAATTGCAGCACCCGTGCCGCATAGGCGATGATCTGCACCGTCTCGATCCCGCCGATGTCGTCGAAAAACCATCCGCAGCTGGTGTACATCAGTTGCGCATGGCGCTGCATCTCCATCAGTTCCAGCGCGCGCACCCGCTCCGGTTCCGAAAGTATGTGGCTTTGATGCGCGAGAAAGAACCTCTCGGCCGAGTCTCCGCCACGGTCGAGCACCACATCGATGTAGGCGTCGCGCGCCGCCCACACATCCTTGAAGAGCTTGCCGCCCTCCTGCTCCGTCAAGGGAGCAATCGCGTCGCGCAGTTCGTCCAGAGCCTGGCGCAGCGGCGCTCGCCAAAGCTGGTTGCAGTTCGGCTTACCTCCATTGCAGCCGCAATTCGAACGCCAGCGCTCCACCCCATGCACGCAGCTCCAGGAGGTGTTCTCAACCACCTCGCATTCGTATTCAGGCGGAAACTGCTCAAGAAAGCTGCCATAATTGGCCAGCTTCACAGTCTTGTCCGCTTCCAGCAATCGCAGCGCATAGGCCAGCGCCATTTCGCCGTGCCGGTGATGGTGGCCATAGGATTCGCCATCGGTAGCCACATGCACAAGCTGCGGCTGCGCACCGTCTTTGAAGCCCGCCTTGAGCCGCGCGGCAAAGTTCTCGCCGGAGTTCAACAGCCCCTCAAACGCGATCGCCCTTGATGCAGCTCCGTTGTAAAAAAACACAGCAATCGACACCCCGGATTCGAACCGCAAAAGATACGGATGGGTGGTATCGACCGCGGCACCCGGCGTGTCGGCCCAGTCCCCGCCGCCCAGCGCGCGAACGCGTTTGCACTGGTGCGGCGCAAGCAGCGTGAACTTGATGCCGTGTTGCGCCAGCAGCTCAAGAGACTCATTGTCCACCGCCGTCTCCGGCAGCCACATCCCTTCAGGGGGCGACCCATAGTGATTCTCGTAGTCCGCAATGCCCCAGCGGATCTGCGTAATCCGGTCGCGCGTGTTGGCCAGCGGAAGAATGATGTGGTTGTAAACCTGCGCCATTGCCGAACTGTGTCCGCCAAAGGTCTTCCGGCTGCGGCGTTCCCCATCCAGAATCATTCTGTACGTCCGCGGCGCATTCTCCTTAAGCCAGCTCAGCAGCGTGGGTCCGAAGTTGAAGCTGATGCGGGCGTAGTTGTTCACGATCCGCACGATCTGGTTCTTGATGTTAAGAACCCGCGCAGCGCCATTGGTGGCGTAACACTGCGCGCAGATGCGCTCGTTCCAGTCGTGGTAGGGCGCGGCTGTGTCCTGCGTCTCCACCGTCTCCAGCCACGGATTCTCGCGCGGCGGCTGGTAAAAGTGCCCATGAATGCAGATATAACGTTTACTTGCGCCCATTAGGTACAGCTCCCGGCTGTAAGCCCCATATACAAAATCTTCAACAATGCTTTCCTGCATCCAATTCCATGCTCATCCACACCTTTGTGTACACCCGCAATCGCTGGAAGACAGAAGCAATTAGCTAGGAGCTGATAGCTGAAAGCTAATAGCTGCACTCCGTCATTGTAGGCTTGCCCGCCCCGCCGGCGCAGTGCCTTTGGCCAGATCGCACGCCCGCCAAAGGTACCAGCTTGCCACAGAACGGAACGGCGTCCACTTCTTTCCCCTTTTGAGCATGACCTCCGGCTTGGGCAGGTCTGCAGCCCCCAGCGCCCGCGTTTTGGGGACTCGTTGAAACGTCAGCGCGAACCCTTTGCGCACGCCGTAGTCCGTAACCGGCAGCACATCCGGCCGGCCCATGCGGAAGATCAGCAGCATCTCCACCGTCCATGGCCCAATGCCACGCACCGCCGTCAGCCGCTCGATTATCTCAGCGTCGGGCATCTTTTTAATCGCTGCATGAGTGGGCACCGTCCCATCCAGCGTCTTCGCCGCCAGGTCCTTGAACGCCTTGATCTTGTTCCCTGAAACCCCGCACGCGCGCAGCGGGTCTTCATGCGTATCCAGCAGCAGTTGCGGCGTCGGGTCGCCTCCAAAATACTCCCGCACCCGCCGGTGGATGGTAGCCGCGGCCTTGCCGTGCAGTTGCTGATACAGGATCGACTCCAGCAGCGACTCAAACGGCGAAGGCGCAGGGTCTAGGCGCAGCGTGAACGGGCCGGCGCACTCGATCAGCGCGGCCAGTTTCGCGTCGCTGGCCTTCAAATGCTCCACCGCCTCAACAGGATCGAAGGGAAGTTTGCGGCTCTTGCCATCGTGAATCATAAGCAGGAGTCTACCGCATGGATCGCGCCATCCGATAGCTTCGCACAACGCCGGCAAGCTTCAGGTCCGTAAGCAGCTGAGCGTGGCTGCTTTGAAAGGGTACGATTTCAGTCGCGCCGTAACGCCAATCACTTCAAAGGAGTTCAGCCCCTGAGGGAACGACGGCACGCAACACCAACCTGCCCAGAGCTTCCCCTGGACAGGCCGGTTCGCTCAACAGCCCACATAAAAAACCTGCAACCGTTGGCCCGTCCCTCGGCGATTTCCTCGAACTAGCCGACAATCCAGGCCCGGCCCCGTCCCAGGACCCTGCTGCGTTTTTGAAGACGAATCCTCCGGAACTCTCTGTCGGGTGAACTCATCGGCATCCCGAAGGAGATGATTGGGCCGGCAACAACTTGTGAAGACAAATCTCGAGCAGTGCCAAAGGTCATTCGGCATGCAGCGTCGTGATCGGATCGACCCGCATGGCCCGCAACGCTGGGATACAGCTGGCCACCAGCGCTACTGCGGTAAGCACAACGGTGACGCCCGCGAAGGTGGAGAGATCGTAGGGCGAGACACCGAAGAGCAGCCCGGCCATGAGGTGAGAAACAACAAGCGCGCCAACCAGGCCTACGCCGGCTCCGGCGCCGGCCAGGGCGAGGCCCTGGCGCAGAACCATCTTGAGGATAGTGCCTCTTTGCGCGCCCAGCGCCAGGCGAATGGCGATCTCGCGCGATTGCTCATTGACCAGGTAGGAGATGGTTCCATAGATTCCCAGGGCCGCGAGCAGCAGTGCAGTTGCGGCAAACAGCGCCACCATTTCCATGGAGAACCGCCGCACGGAAAGCGAAGAGGAGAGAACGTCGTCCAAGGTCTCCGCGCGGAAGACGGGAAGCTCCGCATCGACGGCCTGGATTTGTGTGCGCACCTGCGCGGAGATGGCGGCGGGATCGACCTGTCCACGCACGTAGAACGCAAGAAACTTGGCGGGGCGCTGGTATATGTCGAGGTAGATCTGCGGAACGCCGGCGTCCGCGAGCGATTCTGTCCGTGCATCGGCAATGACGCCGACGATGGTGGTCCAGTCCGGCCTGGCACGGCCCAAACGACCCAACAAATGGACACGCTTACCGACTGGATCCTCGCCCTTCCCATCTTTGCCGGGCCAGTACACGCGGGCCGCTGCCTGGTTGATGACTGCGACCAGGGGAGTAGTTTCAACATCCTGGTCGGCAAAGAGGCGTCCACGCAAGAGCGTCATGTCCAGCAGGTGGAAGTATTCCGGCGAGACGATCGATGTATCGATCAGCGGAGGCTGGTTGCTTTGCGCTTCCTGGCCCTCGCGAAACAATGGAACCGCTCTGCGATCGTTCTGGCTATGGCCGAGGGGAATGGCCGCCCGATCACTGACGGCGGTTTCTTCCACGCCCGGAATCGTCCGGTTGCGGCGCAGAACTTCGCGCAGCAACACGGCTTCCTGCGTGGCGGTGTGGTAAATGTCGGTATTCGGATCGTTAGGATTCGGCAGCGAGGTCTCGATTGCCACGACCCGCGTGGGATTGAAGCCGAGTTGCACCTTGAACAAGTCCCAGAAGCTGCGCAGCAAAAGGCCGGCGGCGATCATCAGAACCAGGGAGAGGGCTAATTCACCAACCACCAGAGCATGGCGCAAGCCCGAGCGCTTCCTCGAACCATTGGACCCACGACCTTCCTGCCTTAGCGTCGCCGTCAAATTAAGGCGGCTTGTGAGCCACGCGGGGGCAAGCCCGAAGATGGTCCCGGCGGCGATGGAGACGACGATGGCAAACGCAAACACACCCCCGCTGACGGATATGTCATTGAGGCGCGGCAGGCTTTCCGGAACAAATTGCAGCAGGAATTTCCGGGCGCAAAAGAGAACCGCAAAACCGCTGATGCCGCCGAGCACGAAGAGCAACAGGCTCTCCGTGAGAAGCTGACGGATCAGGCGCGTTCTTGCGGCTCCCAATGCCTGGCGAACGGCCACCTCGCGTCCTCGCGCGCTGGCGCGGGCAAGCAGCAGATTGGCGACGTTGACGCAGCTGATCAGCAGCACCAGGCCCACCGCGCCGAACAGCAGAATGAGCGATTGGCGAACCTTGCCGACAAGAGTCTCGGCCAGGGGAGTGAGGTGGATAGTCCACGCGCCTTGCGACGGATAATCCGCCGGATATTGCTTCTTCAACGACGCAACCAGGGCATCGAGCCGCCCCTGCGCGGCCTCAGGCGAGAGACCAGGCTGAAGGCGCGCGATGGTCTCGAAGGGGAAACGCGTGGCGCGCATCGGCGGCGGGGCGGGGTCGCCGTAAAATCCGGCGGCCGCCCACAAATCCGTACTGCGCTCTTCGCTGGTTTGGCCCTGGTCGCGAAAGCTGGCGGGCATGACGCCGACAACATGAGCGGGATCGTTGTCAAGGCGCAGAGTCTTGCCGAGAATGTGCGGGTCGGCGCCAAATGCGCGCTTCCAGAGCCCATCGCTGATGACGACTTCAGGGATGAAGCCGGGTGTGGCGTCGTGCGGATCCCAGGTGCTGCCCAACTCCGGGTCGACGCCGAGCACCGCGAAGTAGCCCGGTGAGACCGACTTTGAGGCGATGCTCGCGGGCTGGGCGCTGCCGGTGAGATTGTTGGTGCCGAAAAAGGATAGGGACACATATTGGAAGATTCCCGAGTTCTGAAGGTCTCTCAACTCAGGGATGGAGAGGCCGATGTCGTGCGCGCCCACGCCGGGAAGGTTGGCTTCAATTCGCACCAGTTCGCTGGGGTGGGGGTAGGGCAAAGGATGCAGCAGGGTTGCGTCGATGACGCTGTAGATGGCGGTGGTGGCTCCGACGCCGAGGGCCATGGTGGCGATGGCAATCAGGGAAAATCCGGGAGACCGGTGCAGCATGCGAAAAGCGTAGCGGAGATCGAGGAGAAAATTCTCAGCAAGCGGAAGACCCTGCTCGGCGTTGTGGTGCTCGCGAATGGCCTGGGCCGCGCCAAGCTTCAGTGCGGCCTGCCTGCGCGCCTCGACGGGCGGCATGCCGGCTCGCAGGTTCTCCTCAGTCTGGAAGGCCACATGCTCGGCCATCTCTTCCTGGAGGCGCTGGTCGGCGCGCCTTCCGGTGGTGAAGTTCGAGAGGCGAATGAAAAAGCGGCGCAGGAATCTCATGGCAGGTCCTCGGCTCTTACCTCAAAGAAGCGCGCGATGATAGCCGCGGTTTGCTTCCAATCGCGGGTCTCGGCGTGCAACTGCTTGCGGCCGGTTGCGGTAAGGCTATAGAAGCGGGCGCGGCGGTGTTTCTCCGATGCGCCCCAGTGCGAAACGATGGAGCCCTCATGCTCGAGCTTGAGCAGCAGGGGATAGAGTGTGCCCTGATTGACGGCCAGAACGTCCCCGCTGATCTGCTCAATGCGGCGAGCGACACCGTAGCCGTGCTGCGGCCCCAGCACATCAAGCGTTTTCAGTACCATCAGAGCAAGCGTTCCTTGCAAAACGTCCGGCTTTTCTTTCATCGGGAGAGCTACCTTTAGGTTTCCAACAGGAATAATGCCATGATTCCTTTTGGAAAGCAACAGGAAATTTTGCGCGTCCCCTCGACGTCAAGTCCAGAGGAGCTGTCAGGGAGCTGCCGGGAGACTGTTCATTGAGGACGGCGTAGTTGTGATTTCTAATGAAAAGCCGGATTCTCGAACCCCTTCGCAGCCCTTCGCGTAGCTCCTCGCGGTTCATCGGCTGCCCGGAAGTAGCTTTTCCATATCTCAGCGCCTATGCGGGGCACCGGGTTACTCTGGGTTGAGGGTCCCGCGCCATAACTGAGAGCTGAAAGCTGAGAGCTAACCGCTGAAAGTGCATGCAGTGCATGCACTTTCGCACCCCAAACCAGAATTTTGGCGCGCAAATGCGCATCGAAAACACACGCTATTACGCTGTTTGAGGCACTAAGACGGCCTTAGGACATGCCGTTTTGCACTAATTGTCACGCGTCTGCCTGACGCAATTTGCATACGCTGCGCGGTCTGCGCGAGGCATTTCAACCTCCTAGCCTGACCATTTGACGTCACATCCGGTGAAGCCCCAGACGCCCTTTTCGCGAGCCGTTTCCTGCCGCCGCGGGGTGCGGAATCAAAACTACCCGCCCCGTGGCGGCAGACGCGCTGTCCTTTCCGAGGGCCGGACGGCGGCCTGCGCGAGTACCATTTAGAGCAGAGTCAGAATCAGGAGCGTCAAACCATGAAAATGCGTCCGGGAACGCAAACGGGATTTCTGCTGTGCGGCAAGGAATGGATCGAAGGCGAAGCCCTCGAAGTCCGGTCGCCGTGGGACCAGGGTCTGGTTGGCCGGGTCACCATTGCCACTCGCGCCGATGCCCGCCAGGCCGTCAACCACGCCGTTGCCAGCATGCGCCGCACCCGCGCCCTGCCCCGCTGGAAGCGCCGCGAGATTCTGGAAGACGTGGCCGCCGCGCTCATCGAACAGAAGGAGCGCTTCGCCCAGCTGATTGTCGCCGAGGCCGGCAAGCCCGTCCGACTGGCGCGCGCGGAGGTGGATCGCGCCGTCCTCACCTTCAAAACCGCCGCGGAAGAGGCCGCGCGCCTGGGCGGCGAAAGCCTGCCGCTCGACCTGACCGAGGGCAACGAAGGCCGTTGGGGGCTGGTGCAGCGCTTTCCCGTCGGCCCCATCCTGGCCATTACTCCGTTCAATTTTCCGCTAAATCTGGTAGCCCACAAGCTCGCGCCAGCCATGGCCGCCGGATGCCCCATCCTTCTGAAGCCGGCGCCGCAAACCCCATTCACCGCACTGGCATTGGGCGAAGTGATTCTCAAGGCTGGATGGCCGGGCGAGGCGCTCGCCGTTCTCCCCCTGAGCAACGCCGATACCGCCTGGCTCGCTGAAAAGGAAGATCGCATCAAGCTGGTGAGCTTTACCGGCTCCGCAAAGGTTGGATGGGAACTCAAGGCACGCTCCGGCCGCAAGCGCGTGCTGCTCGAACTCGGCGGCAACGCGGCGCTTATCGTGCATAACGACTGGCACGACATTGAGGACGCGGCCAGCCGTACGGCACATGCTGCTTTCGGTTATGCCGGCCAGTCCTGCATCAGTGTCCAGCGCGTCTTTGTGCAGCGCAACGTCTTCCAGAGCTTCCTGTGGAAGGTTGTCGAATGCACCGCCAACCTGGTTGCGGGCGATCCCTCCGAGGAAGCCACCGAGGTCGGCCCGTTGATTCGCTTGAGCGACGCTGAGCGCGTGGAGGCCTGGGTGAAGGAAGCCGTGGAGGGCGGCGCCAAGCTGATTGCCGGAGGCCAGCGCCAGGGCTCCGTGATTACGCCGGTCATTCTCACCGGCACCAAGCCCGGCATGAAGGTGCGGGACGAGGAGGTTTTCGGTCCCGTCGTAGCCATTGAGCCCTACGACGATTTCGAGCAGGCGCTGGCCGATGTAAACCACTCCCGGTTCGGCCTCCAGGCCGGCCTGCTTACCCGCGACGCCGGCCGCATCCTCACCGCATATCGCGAACTTGAAGTGGGGGCTGTGATTGTCGGCGACACTCCAGCATGGCGTCTTGACCCCATGCCCTATGGCGGAATCAAAGACAGCGGGCTAGGACGTGAAGGAATAAGGTCAGCCATAGAAGAAATGACCGAACCAAGAATGCTGGTGATGACGGGCCTGAGCTAGCCGCGCATGCGCCCCAGAGAGGGCGCTTACGCCGCTTCGCTGAGGGCTTATCGCAGTTCGGAAGTTATTTCTTGAAAGAGGATTTGAAGCTGTGATAGTGTCGGTCATCTTCCCTTGGCAGGTCTTCCGATGAGTTCCAGAACCAATATTCTGATCATTGACGACAATCCTGTGCATCTGGAGATCTACCGGATGATTGTGGAGAAAGCCGGCTTCGTCGCGTTGCCGGCCTTGGTTACTCACAGCGGGCTGGAGTTCCCTGATGGAGAACCCGTTCACGCCGTTCTGCTGGATTACCGCCTGGCCCCGAATATTTCAGCTTACGAGGTCGCTCTAAAGGTGAGGGGAAGATATCCCTCGACTCCAATTGTCATCCTCTCCGACATGTACGACCCGCCTGCGGATACCGCGCCGCTGGTGCAGGGTTTCGTTCGCAAGGGCAACCCGGAGAAGCTGCTTTCCACCCTGAGCGAGCTTACCCGACACCTGGCGTAAAAAAGGTTGAAGTGCCGGGCAACCGATTGAATCCATTACCCATCCAAACTTCCAGGAATCAGTCTGTGTCCCCCGCCAACCCAGCATTTTGGAGCCGTTCGATGGTTCATGAGCGCACCGTTGCCAAGCAGGTGCTCGGTCACCTTGTGGCTTCCGGGCTGCTTTGGCTGGTCAGCGTTTCTGCGTCTGGCGCCGCCAACGCGTCTTCGCAGCCGGACCAACTGAAAAGCCTTTCTCTGGAAGAACTCGGAAACGTGGAGGTTACCACGGTATCCAAAGTTCCCGAAGCGTTATGGCAGACGCCGGCAGCGGTCTATGTCCTGACTCGGGACGACATTCGCAGATCCGGCGCAACAACCCTTCCCGACTTATTGCGCACGGTGCCCGGCGTGGACGTAGCTGAGTTACAAGGCAACCAATGGGCAGTGGGAATCAGAGGATTCAACAGCGCGTTTTCCAAGGATGTTTTGCTGCTTATCGACGGCCGCAGCACTTACACGCCATTATTCGAAGGCGTGTACTGGGATGTTCAGGATGTTCTGCTCGATGACGTGGAGCGCATCGAGATCATCCGCGGCCCAGGCGGCACGATTTGGGGTGCGAATGCGGTCAACGGGGTGATCAACATTGTTACCAGAAATGCCAGGGATACCCTAGGCACGCTAGCTTCCGGATCAAGCGGATATGTAGACCGCTTCAACGGCAGTGTTCGGGAGGGCCTGCGCCATGGTGACCATCTGCAATTCCGTCTCTTCGCCAAGGGCCTTGTTCGCGAAGACGAGCAGAATGTAAACAACGATCCGTACGACAGGTGGCACCTGGCTCACGGCGGCTTTCGCGCGGACTGGAACCCGAACAAGCAGGATAGCTTCACCGCTGAAGCAGACGCCTACACCGGCGCTTCAGGCCAGCAGATAAGTATCGGCAGTTATGCCCCGCTCAAACAACTAGTCATAGACGATACCTTCTCCATCTCCGGCGGGGACATTGTTCTTAATTGGCAGCACAGCTACGCCGGCGGTTCAGACTTGCACATCCACGGTTACTTCGACCGCACCAACCGCCAGGGGACTGAGTTCGGGGAGACGCGTAACACTGTCGATTTCGACTTCATCGATCACCTGAACATGTTCCTGCGGCAGAACCTGATCTGGGGCGCAGGCATGCGCTTCAGCCCCAGTACCATCATTCAAACCCAACCGACGGTGAACTTCGCGCCGCATGGGCAAACGGACTCCATATACAGCACGTTTCTGCAGGATTCGTTTCGCCTGCTACCGAGAAGCCTCGCATTCACGGTGGGATCGAAGTTCGAGTACAACAACTACACCGGCTTTGAGATTCAGCCCGATGCCCGCCTGCTTTGGAATCCAGTGAGCCATGCGGCTTTATGGGCGGCCGTTTCCCGCGCCGTTCGCACTCCTGGCCGCCTCGATCGCGACTTGCAACTCACCGACGTTTATACAATCGCCCCACCCATCCTTGTTCGCATATTGGGCAGTCCCAACTTCAAGTCTGAGGACTTGCTCGGCTATGAAGCCGGCTATCGTCAGCTTCTCACCAACAAGCTTTACGCCGACCTCGCCGCTTTCAAGAACCACTACGACAAGCTTGAGAGCTATGGCACAAAATCCTTCAGCACGATCACTACACCGATTGCCGCCGAGGTATTGAACATTCCATTCGCAAATGGCATCGACGGAAATACCGACGGGGTGGAGATTGCGCCCGACTGGAAGCCGACCGGCTGGTGGGAACTGAAGGGCAACTTCTCGCACTTGCATCTGGATGCGCATCCGAGGCCCGGCTTCAGCGACACCGAAACCGCCACCAGTTACGAGGGCTCCAGTCCTCATCGCATGGCTACGCTGCAGTCGCAACTGAACCTGCCGCACAGCGCCGAATTCGACTTCGATTACCGTTTCGTCAGCCGTCTTCCCGCACAAATGGTGGAGAGATATCAGACGATGGATGCGCACGCAAGCTGGCTGCTGGACAAATCGCTCCGATTCACAGTTTCCGGACGCAATATGCTTCAACCGCACCATCATGAGTTTGCGGGAGACAACGATCTCCCCGTAGGAATACGCCGCAGCGTGTATGGCGGTATCACCTGGACACGGTAAAAAGCATGGATTTTGGGAAGTCCAATTGTGCGCCTCTCCGGCATTCTCGTACGCGAGGCGCGCGGACACGCTGTGCCTGGATGAGCTGCAGCCTGGTTCTTCTGTCACTTTTTCCCAAGTTCTGCAATGCGCAAAGCTCAACGCAGTTCACGACTCATGATGTGGAGGCGGCCTATCTCTATAACTTCGCGAAGTTCGTTCAGTGGCCGGATGATAAATCGACGAGTTCTCAGCAGTTCTCAATTTGCCTGCTGGGCGACGACGAGTTTGGCAGAAAACTCGACGAACTGATTGCCGATGAAACCTTGCAGGGCCGCAAGATTGTTGCCCGCCGGTTGACTTCCGCATCCGCTGCCGAAAGCTGTCAGATTGTCTTCATCGGACAGTCTGAGGAGACCCGGCTTTCAAAACACCTGGCGGTTCTGAATATGAAGCCCGTCCTTACTGTGAGCGCCCTGCCTCGATTCCTGGAACACGGCGGCGCAATCCAGTTTCTGCTTCAGAACAACCGGGTTCGCTTCGCGGTGAATTTGGCCGCGGCGCAGCAGACCGGTCTCACTCTCAGTTCAGAACTGCTGAAGGTGGCAGTGTTTGTTGAAGGAACGGCCGGGAAGGAGAGTAAGCAATGAACGTGCCTTCCCGCCAGCCGTCGATTGCCGCCAAGCTCACCTGGATGAATGTGCTCGTCAGCGGAATCGCGCTCATTCTGGTCTATGTATCCTACCTTGCCTACAATGTGTATTCGTTCCGGAATTCTGCCATCGAGAGCCTTTCTGCCGAAGCAAGAATTCTCGGCGCCAACAGCGTCTCCGCAATCGTGTTTGACGATAAGGCGTCCGCGGAAGCAACGCTGTCCGCCCTTCGATATTCCAGCGAAGTTGTGGACGCCGAGATTTACACGCAGGCGGGTACATTATTTGCGCAGTATCCGGCGAATGGTCCGGTTCCGCCCCCCCCACACCCCATGCCGGAAATGCCGGGACCTGCTCACTGGGCCAATGGAGCCGATGTTGTGGTAGGCTCGCGAATTGGGTTTCAGGGCAAGCAGATTTGCACCGTCTATGTGCATGCACATCTGGAGGGAATGAAGCAGCAGGCAGTTGAGTTTGCCGTCATTGCGGGGGGCATTTTGCTGCTTTGCCTGGGTGTGGCATTGCTGGTGGGCTCATCGTTCCGGCGAATCCTGGCGCAGCCCATTGTCTCCCTTGCGCAAACTGCGCGCATGGTCTCGCGCTATCGTGATTATTCTCTTCGCTTCGCATCCGAGCGGAGTTTCGATGAACTTGCTTCGCTGACCGACGCCTTTAATGAAATGCTGGGTGAGATCCAGCAGCGGGACCGCGCGCTCGAGCAGTCCAAGGTCGATCTTGAACTCCGCGTGGAAGAACGCACGGCTGAACTGCAGGCCGCAAACCGCGAACTCGAAGCATTCTCCTACACCGTGGCCCACGATATGCGAGCCCCGCTGCAAACCATCAGCAATGTGTGCTATCTGATTCTGGAAACGGATCGTGGACAGTCCTCGGAAGAAGAGAAACACATGGTCTTGCAACTTCGCGCTTCGGTAGTGGCCATGTCTTCGATGATCGACGATCTGCTTGACCTTTCGCTGTCGACCAGCGCTCCATTGCGTTCGACGCGGCTCAATCTGAGTTCGATTGCCGGTTCCATTCTGCAGGGTCTGGCCGAGGCCAATCCCGAAAGGAGAGTGAAGACGGTCATTCAGAAGCAGTGCTATGCGAACGCCGATTCGGGCTTGATGCAAATCGTTCTCCAGAACCTGCTGAGGAATGCGTGGAAGTTCACCTCGAAATCCGAAGAGGCACAGATTGAATTCGGCTGCACAAAACGCGGCGCAGATACGGTGTTTTATGTTCGTGACAATGGCGCCGGGTTCGATCAGAGCCTTGCCGGCCGCCTCTTCAAGCCGTTCCAGAGGCTGCATGCCGCAAGCGAGTTTCCTGGGACCGGCATCGGCCTGGCAACCGTACAGCGGATTATTCGCCGGCATGGTGGAGAAGTGTGGGCTGAAGGCGAGATTGACAAAGGCGCCACGTTCTACTTCACTGTGGATTCTCCCCGGTCATGAGGAACTGCGAGGCCGAGTGAGCGGCTCAGGGCGGTCCAACTGCACCCCGCTTTGCAGCGGCAGTGCCCGTGCTCACCAACAACGAATTGAAAAATGCTCTAGACTTGACCCCCGTAGACACTTTTCAGTTTCACGGAAGCGATGCAAGCCGAATCAAACACTGCCGGGCAAGCCCCCAACCGTCCGGCCTCCGCTGGGCTTGACGCTTTGCCCCTTTTCCATGCGGCCTGGGTGTTTGCCGCCGGAATTTGCATAAGTGAAGTTCTCCAACTGCGTCCCAGCCTGCTGATGATGGCGCTTGCGCCGATAGCCGCGCTCTGCTTGCTGGCGGCATTTCGCGCCCAGCGAATCGCATGGCTCCCGCTGTGTGTTCTTTTGCTGCTACTGGGCTCATGGTGCGCGCAAATGGAGCCGCATCCAACCGCGCCGCAGCCTCTGGCAGAACTCTCCGACGGCCTGGCCCGCACCGTGGAAGGAACCATCGTTGATGCCGGATCGATTCGCGATGAGATGGAGCAGAATCCAATCGATCCCGGCGAGGCGGCCAGCGCCGAACCGGAGAAGACTCCATCGCAACGAATCGACCTCCGAGTCTCTACCCTCGAAGTCGTCACCGACACAGCCGATGCGCAGATCCCATTCACCGGCGGCGTGCGCCTGACGGTGCATTGGCCCGCGGCCGGACCTACAGCCGGCAATCCGCTGCCTTTTCATTGCGGTGACCGGATCCGCGTTGCGGCCCGCCTGCTGAGGCCGGAAGTCTACCGCGACCCCGGCGTCTGGAGCCGCGAGGATTTCCTCCTCGACCAGGGAATCACCTCTACCGCAGCGGTCAACTTCGACAAGGTGGAACGGATCGGAACGACACCCGGCACCTATTTCACCTGCCGGTTGAGCCAGTGGCAGCACGCCGCCAGCGGACGCCTGCTTGCCTTGCCTGCAGCGATGCAAAGGCTACCCGCTGTCTTGCGCCTGAGCCCGGAAGACGCCATTATGCTGGCCGCCATGGTGACCGGCGACCGCACCTACCTGACTCATCAACTGCGCGTGGGCTTTGAGCGCACCGGCTCCTTTCACATGCTGGTGGTTTCCGGCTTCCATCTGGCTGTTGTGGCTGGCTGCATCTTCTGGCTCGCGAGCCTCCTGCGGATTCCCCGCGTTCCCGCGACGGTGCTCACCATCCTTGCCTCGTTCGCTTACGCGCTCTTCACCGGATTTGCCACGCCCGTGCAGCGCTCCCTCTGGATGGTCACGCTCTACATGCTGGGCCGGCTCATTTATCGCGAACGAAGCCCGCTGAACACCATTGGCTTCGCCGCGCTGTGCCTGCTGGCCGCGAGTCCCCGCAGCCTGTTCGATGCCAGCTTTCAAATGACGCTGCTGGCGGTTGTGGCCATTGCCGGCGTGGCAGCCCCGCTGTTGCAAGCCACGATTCAACCTTATCTCGCCGCTACGCGCGAGTTGCGCCTCAGTGCCATCGACGCCAAACTGGTCCCGCAACTGGCGCAGTTCCGCGTGACGCTTCGCATGATTGCCGCAGCGTTGCAGGTTGCATCCAGGGGCCGATTTGCTGCGCGAATAGCCTGGCGGCTTTTCCCCTGGGCGGTGCGCTTTCTCTTCCGGCTCGGTGAACTTTTTGCCGTTACCTGCGTGGTGGAACTGGCCATGGCCCTGCCCATGGCGGTCTACTTCCATCGCATCACCATCTTTGCCCTGCCGGTGAATATGTTCATACTGCCACTGCTGCTCGTGCTCATCCCGGCCGCGCTGGTAACTCTGACGGTGCTGTTGGCGTGGCCCGCTGCCGCGGTGGTCCCAGCAATGCTCGCCGCTGTGGTGCTGCACATTGGCGTCGGAATGGTCCATCTATTCGGTTCGCTGCCCTTTGGAGACTACCGCATTGCGACGCCGCTTCTGTGGCAATCGGCTGCCTTCGTTGCGCTGCTTGCGGCGGCTATTGCGTTGGCTCACATGGGCCTCACGTCCGGTATGCGCCGGCCGGGCCGATGTGCGTGGGCCGCACTGCTGGTGGGGGCGCTGGCTGCTGTTGCCCCGCGCCCGACGGACCACCCCCGCAACGCGCTGATGATGGAAGCTATCGACGTAGGCCAGGGCGATTCCCTGCTGCTGATTACACCGGAAGGAAAAACTTTGCTGGTGGATGGCGGTGGGTTTGGCGGAGGCCCGCGCCAGGCTCCGCAGGAATTCGATATAGGCGAAGAGGTTGTGTCCGCCACGCTGTGGTCGCGCGGCATCCGCCACCTGGATGTTGTAGCGCTGACACACGCACACTCGGACCACATGGGAGGCCTGCCGGCGGTGCTGCGCAACTTCCATCCCGATGAGTTATGGGTTGGGAATAACCCTCGATTCGGCCTTTACAACGCGTTGCTGAAAGAGGCCGCCGATCTGCACGTCCGCGTCCGTTCGTTGCGCGCCGGCGACGCGCTGACTCTGGGCAGCACCCAGATTGCCGTACTGGCGCCCTTCAAGAGCTATGAGCCCGGCCCCACGCCCACCAACAACGATTCGCTGGTGCTGCACATGACCTACGGCGAGACATCAGTGATGTTGGAAGGCGACGCGGAAGCGCCGGTTGAAGATGCAATGGTTGACGAGGCCATGCTGCCGGGGCACGGGCTGGCCAGCACGCTGTTGAAAGTGGGCCATCACGGCAGCATCACTTCCACGCGCGCTGAGTTCCTGGCCCGTGTAGCCCCGCAGTTGGCCGTCATCTCCTGCGGGCTGCACAACCGCTACGGGCATCCCCGCCAGGAGGTGCTGGAGGAACTGCAGCGAGCGCACGTGCGCACGTACAGCACCGACATCGAGGGCGCACGCTGCTTCCGGCTCGACGGCAAGACGGCCGCACCGGAACCATCCTGCGAGGTGAAATAGGATGTGCCCCGAACATCACAGTGCATCTGCCGGACGCAGGCATATAATCCCAGGTTGCGGGTGACTTTAGGGCCGGGACTGGACATCGGTACGCGCTCGCCACCCGGAGAACGACAATGCTCAAGTTTCTTACCACGCTAATTCTCGCTCTTTTTTTTGCCTCTCCCGCGCTCGCCAAACCAGTGGACGTCTATGCGGCAACCTGCAACGATCTTTGGGCGGCAGTGAAGGACACTCTGGACAACCCACGCAATTACGGAGTCATTTCGAGGGACGATGCCGGGCGGAGGGCATTGTTCTTTGTGGTTGGCACGTTGACTCATTACACCCAAAAGGTGGCATTGACGACGAGGAACGACGGTTGCACTGCGAATGCTACCATCCTTGAAGTCGGCCCGGACAATGCGGATTGGCGACAATTTCAACATCGCGTGGCGCAGTCGCTGGCGAAGTTGCAGGCGGCGAAGCCCAAACCTGCAGCTATGACGACCGGGCAGCCGTAATGCGGCTCGGCGGCACGATGTAGGGACGCAGACTGTGAGTCTGTATGGTGGAGCTGAGCGGGATCGAACCGCTGGCCTCCTCGTTGCGAACGAGGCG
>CAYWMR010000053.1:0-16944 GCA_964458965.1 uncultured Occallatibacter sp.
GTTTGACGCGTGACCACCCACTTTCCGTCGACGAACTTGCCCTGCTGAACGTCGCCCAGCCCGATGTTTTGCGGCCCCGGAGTATTTGCCGCGAAATCGATGCGAACGCCGCCACCGGCGAAATAATACTCGTCGGGACCTGTAGAGATGAGAATTGCGGCAGCTTCGAGTGGCGGCTCCGGGGCGGCTTGCAATGCGCTCGGAACCTGGGAGGGAACGCTCTCGCCCTTTGGCTGCGGAGCAATGTGGGTGTTGCGGCCAATGTAGGTCAGCGTCAGGGTGTAGTTGCCCAGCTTTACGTGTTTCGGTGAATCGCCCTGGTTGAGACGCACCGCTGTCATCGTGTCCTTACCCTGGTGAGCCAGAACCATGGGCGAGATCTCGCTGAGAAGGCTGTACGTGGCGGCAAGATCCGGCGGAATGGGCCTGTTCCCGTCGATGCCAAAGGGAGAGAAGCCGATGGCGTTGTATTTCCCGAAAGCGACAATGGCATTCGCGGCGTTGGTGCTGGTTTCGGGAATGAAAAGCGGGTTGCCGTTGCGAGTAAAGCGCTCGCAAACGCTGTCGAAGTACTCGAGGTAAAGGTCGGGAGCAAGGATATCGATATCCGGTGCGCCGGCGCGCCAGATGTCATGAACCTGGGGCATTGGGCCGCCGCTTGGATAGGTTCCCGGCCATGCATGATTGGGTTGTTGCAGCCATCCATTCACGTACATGGGAATGTTGTAGGCAGCCTTGCCGGACTGAACGACCTTCTCCAGAAAGCGGGCGTAATTCCATGCCATGAAGATCTCATCCGACGCCCAGTGAAGCTTCTGCCAGCTGTTTTCGTGCTCAAGCGGGCCAAGAAGCGAGGCGGTGGTTTGGATAGGAATCTCGAGCGACGCAGGCTTGCCAGGGCCAAAAACCTGTTCCCACGTGCCTGACTTCCTGGAGCCGTTGGAAGCCCACACATCGCGAAGTTCGGGAATCAAAGTAGCCCGGTGGGATTGGAGGTAGTTCATCAACTCCGCGGGCACCGGCCCAGCAAAGGCGGCGTTGGCGGCGGGGGAGCGGTCGCGGGTATCGCGCAGAACACCCACTTCGTTTTCCACCTGCATCATGACCACGGTGTGCTGTGTGCCATCCACTTCTTTGATATGTGCCATGAGAGCCGCGAAGGCCCGCGCGTCGGCATCGCGCGTCGCTTCACTCAGAGTGCTCAGCAGTTCGACCGGACCCGAAATCGAGACAGTTTTACCCTCCCCGATCTGAATGCGGGGAAATCGTTCATAGTCCTTCTTCACCCAATAGGGCGGATAACTCGAGGTGCCGTTCTTCCAGCAACCGAACCAAAGAAAGACGATGTGCATGCGATTTTCGCGGGCTTTGGCGATGACTCCATCGACCAGGGTGTAATTGAATTTGCCTTCTTCCGGCTCGAACTGAGCCCACGACACGCCAACCAGAACTGTATTCAGGTTGCTGCTCACAAGCTTGGGCCATATAGGCTCCATGGGCTCCAGAGCGGTGGCAGCGTTGTTGCTCAATTCTCCGGAGAGGATCAGGAATGGCTTTCCGTCTACCAAAAGTTGAGTGGCATTGCCCTGTTTTGCCAAATGGGGTACGCCGGCAGTTGTCTGAGCCCGGCTCAGGCCTGGCAGGCAAGTGAAACAAAAAGCCAAACCGGCAAGAATCATCGCATCGATGCGCATTGCAGCCTCCTTGAGTGGGATGGAACAGGAAATCCGTCGCGATCGCGTTTCAGATTCATCTGAAGAAGTTCTTATTCCCAATCCTCACTTCGGTTTCCGGATTCGACCGATTGTACACCCCAATCCCCGCCGTCGCCAGATACAACGCCGGGTAAAGAAAAACTGGTCCAATGAATGATGTGCAAAATCACCCAAATCAATTTGTCATGAGCCCCAACGCTGTCGGCCCGCCTGGGTCTTTTGGCCTTGGACATGTGCAGAAAGATCGCCGGCAAAGCATGCAATTTGCAAAAAGGACCTGAGAGCAGTCGCCGCGAATGATTGCAGGCCTTGCAACCGTAGAGCGCGACAGCGTCACGGGAATGCGTGTCACCGCACACACAATGTCTATCCGGTGACACGGCTCCGCTCCACAGGACCATCCATAACCTCTTTGTTTTCAATCGTCAGTGATTGGCGATCCCCTTGCACTTTGTCTGGGCGCAGGCAACAAGCCAAGGGGGACGCGATGAGGAATTCAGAACTCAGCAGATTGGCAATACTGGCCGTTGCGGCAATAGTTCTTGCGTCGCATGCGCAGGCTCAGAACGCACCGAATCGCGTCATCGTGGTCAGTCTCGAGGATCGCAAGCTGGCTCTGGTTGAAGACGGAATGGTGAAGAAGGTTTACAGCGTTGCGGTGGGCAAGCCTTCTACTCCCAGCCCGGTGGGAACGTTCACCATTGAGCGCCGCGTGGCTAACCCTACCTACCATCACGACGGCAAAACCGTCCTGCCCGGACCACGCAATCCGGTAGGCACTCGTTGGATGGGATTGAGCAAACACGGGTACGGAATCCACGGAACCAACGAGCCAAACTCGATCGGCAAAGCCTCCTCCCATGGATGCATTCGCATGGCCAAGGCCGACCTGGAAGAGTTCTACGCAATGGTTGCCGAGGGCGACACGGTTGAGCTTGTGGGCCAGAGAAACGAGGAGACTGCGCAACTGTTTGGCGGCGGAGAGAATCCAGCTTCGGATACCCAGACCGCGCAATTGGAGGTTCCGGTTCAGGTCCAAAGCGCCATGGTTACGGCGGACATAAGCGAAACGATTCCCGAGGCTGTGGCCATGGTGGCTTCGCGGTAACGGAGGCGCGCAATGGATCTGCTGAATGAAGCGATGGGTGGTTTGGGAGCGGCGCTGCTCCCCGTGGTTGCGGCGCTGCTGTTTGAGGAGTTGACGTTTGGAGGACTGGTCCGGCTGCTCGTAGCTCCATGGCCGGCGCCCAGGAAACACAAGGAGCGCAATCACCAAAAAGGAGAAGGGAAATGATCGCATTGAAGCTGTTGCTGACGGTCGCGGGAGTGCTGTTGCTGGCTGCCGCATTTGCAATTCCACTGTATGGGATCTGGCTTCGCATCCGCATTGCGCGCCGCAAGACGGCAGGCGAAACAGAACTCGATCAACTCAAATCGGAACCGCAAGAGATAGCGTGGCGTGGTCCGGTGGCACTCATATTGGTTGCCTGCCTGCCGTTGCTGGTTGCGGCCAGCATCGTAGTCGTGCCTAGCGGAATGGGTGGCGTCCGCGTCAGTCAGGTTAGCGGCACACTGCCAGGCACTTTGTATCCGGGCGTGCATTTCGTCACGCCGCTTGTCGAGAGCATCCAAACCTTCGACCTGCGCGATCGTCTGTTCACGGCGGGCATTGCGGAAGAAGGCGCGAAGGCCGGCTCGGTAAAGAATGGGCTCAGCGTGCAGTCGCGCGAGGGGCTCAATATCGGCTTGGCCGTGACGGTTCGCTATCGCCTGGACGCCGGCAAGCTGGCCAGCGTGCAGGCCCACATGCCCCAGCCCGTTGACAAGGAGCTGGTGCCGCCCGTGGTGGCCAGCGCGTGGCGTGAGCTTGCGCCAGAGTACACCGTGCGCGAGATCTTCTCGACCAGGCGCGAGGAGGTGCGCGAAAAAGCGGCAGCAATCATTACCCGCAAGCTCGATGGCGACGGCATTGTGGTGGAAGAGGTGATGCTGTCCGATATCCAACTGCCCGAGGAATACGCGAAAGGCCTGGAAGGACTCCTACTCAAAGAGCAGGAAGACGACCAGCTCGGCGTAGTGACAGACATTCAGCAGAAGCAGGTGCGCATTGCCGAATTGCAAGCCGAGGCCGAAGCTGTGCAGAAGGTAAAGGAAGCCGAGGGTGAAGCCCAGTCCAAGGTTGTTGAAGCCAAGGGCGAAGCCGACGCGATGCAATACACGCTGCCCCTGAAAGAGAAGCAGATTGAGCAGAGCAAGCTGGAGGCCGAGGCGCGCAAGGAAGCCACCATCCAGAACGCGGAGGCCGACGCCCAGGCCAAGGTTATCGACAGCAAGGCCGAGCTTGAGCGGCGCAACCTGCTGGCCGACGCCGAAGCCAGCCGCGTGCGATTGATGGCCAAGGCCAACGCCGAGCGCATGACCAGTGAGGCGGAGCTGCTGAACAAGTCGCCGCTTCTAATCAACAAAATCATCGCCGAGCGGCTCTCGGACAAGATCCAGGTGGTCATGGTGCCATCGGACGGCAAGTTCTTCTTTGCCAACGATGTCTTCAAGAGCATGGCCAGCAGCCCGGTGATGAAGCAGGAGATGGACAGTGAGTCAGACCCTGCGCCGAAGCCAGGCCATTGAGGAATAGCTCCTCCGGCAGGGCGTATGCATCACGCGCCCTCCCGGAGGAGCACTTTGAGTGGGGAATGGCGATCACATGGATCACCGCCTCTGAACGATATAATTCGCGCAAACGCGACAACGAAAGAAAGATGATTCCAATGAAGCTGGCCTGCCTGACAATCGTGGTCGCGAACGTACTCATGGCGCAATCGCCAAACCCAGCATCAAGCCCATGGGTACAGCCCGCCGCAGCCCTGTCCGAGCAAGTTGCAACCCTTCTCGGTCCCGGCCAGGCCAGCCTCACCGTTCGCAACCTCTCCACAATTCCCAACGACGAAATCCCCTCCATCCGCCGCCTGCTTCAGCAGGATTTGAAGGCTCGCGGGGTGCTGGTTTCCGACGCCGAAAGCGCCAACGCCATCCGCGTAACTCTCAGTGAAAACGCCCACGAACGCCTCTGGGTTGCCGAGGTGATCGAGGGCAAAGAAACGCGTGTGGCGATGGTGCATGTGGAGCCGGCAATCTCCCAACGGACGCAGCCTGTGGGCGGACTCACCCTGCGGAAGCAGACTATCCTAACCTCGCGCGAACCAGTGCTGGCTGCTCTTGAAACCGCGGCCGGTCTAGTCGCCGTCGAGCCGGAAGAGATCGTGATTTACGGACACGGAACCGATGGCTGGCGCGAACAGAAGCGTGTGGGAATTGGCCAGAAAAGGCCACTGACGCGAGACCCTCGCGGAGCGATCTTCCTCTCTCCCAGCGGCGATGGCTTCGATATATTCGTTGCCGGGATAGCATGCAGCGGCAGCAATCCATCTGCAAAGCCGGCGGAAGAGTGGACGCTTCGTTGCCGTGAAAGCGACGATCCGTGGATTCTTGTGCAGCCACCGGTCACGCAAGCAAGTGGTGCCACCCAGGGCTCTGCAACCCAAATGGACATCAGCGTGACCCCCTTCAAAGCGTTCTACAACGCGGCACGCAACTACTTCACGGGCGTGGTCAACTTCAGCCCTGGAGTAGACCTTCCTCCGTTCTACTCAGCCGCCCAACTCGTCCGCTCAGCTTCCAATGCGCCGATGCTGATCGAGGGCATTGATGGCAAGGTCCAGATTCTGGACAACGCAGCGTTGAAGCAGATCGCCGGCACGCGCGATTGGGGCAGCGACTTTGCCGCCCTTCAATCCGGCTGCGGAGCGGGTACGCAGATTGTGGCCTCCGGTTCCGGTGAAGCAATCAGCGACAGCCTCCGCGCCTACGAATTGCCCGCACAAGAAGCGATTCCGGCCAGCGCTCCGCTGGCCATGGATGGGACGGTCACGGCCATGTGGTCCGCGCCCGATGGAAAGAGCCTGTTCGCCGTAGTCCGCAACGCTGCAGACCAATATGAGGTGGATCGTGTTTCGGCAAGTTGCAATTAGTTGTTTGCTGGTCGCGCTCGCGCTGCCCGCAGCCGCGCGAACTCGCCCGCGCTACGGCGGCACTCTGAAAGTTGAGATGGAGGGCGACCCATGGACGCGAACCGGGGCGCAGCCAGGCAGCCTTGCTCGACGGCTGGTATTTGACTCGCTCACCCGCATCGATGCGGATGGAGCTGCCGCGCCTGCCCTTGCTATTCGCTGGACATCGGAAAACGATGACCACCGCTGGCAGTTCTGGCTCCGGCCCGGCGTTCATTTTCAAGATGGCTCGGCGCTGACCTCGGCCGCCGTAGAGGAGTCGTTAACCGGCTCGTGTGGCACAAGCTGTCCCTGGACGGCGGTCCATGCCGTGGGTTCGACAGTGGTCTTTACCACTGACGCTCCAATGCCCAACCTTCCTGAGCTATTGGCCGGCGACGACTTCCTGATCGCGCTCGCCGGGCCGGCCAATTCCAGCGTAACCATGGCGATGGGGCCGCTCATTGGACCCTTCATTGGCACAGGAGCCTTTCAGGTGGAAGAATTCTCGAATGGCGCTCTCACGCTCACGGCAAACGAATCCTCGTGGGAAGGCCGACCATTCCTCGACAAAATTGAAATAGCCGGCCATAAATCCATCCGCGATCAAGTTCTCGACCTGAGCGTGGGCCGAGCCGACCTGATCGAGGTTCCAGCCGAACAGCTTCGCCAGGCACACGAGCAGCATCTCACCGTGATTGCCTCGCCGCCGGTCGATCTACTGGCGCTCGCTGTCGCGGACGGCGGTGTGCTCAGCAATCCGAACCTTCGGGCGGCCATCGCTCTAGCCGTCGATCGCACCGCCATTTCGAATGTGATTTTTCAAAAACAGGGCGAGATCGCCGCCAGCCTGTTGCCCGCCTCCGTCACCGGCTACTCCTTTCTCTTCCCGGCAGACCGAGACCTGAACAAGGCTCGCGAACTGCGCGGGGGACTGACGCCTCCGCCCATCACGCTGAGCACCGAAGGAGGCGCGGCAATGCTGTTGGCGGCGCAGCGCATCGCCTTAAACCTGCGCGAGGCGGGATTCAACGTCCAGGTAGCCAACGCCGGTGCTCCGCAGCACGCCGACATTGTTCTGCTCCGCCTCACGCTCGCGTCAAATCAGCCGCAGGCCGGCTTGGAGTCGCTGCTTCGCCGCGTCGGGGTCGCAGTCCCGGTTCGCGAAAACTCTCCCGCCGGCTTATTCCGTGTGGAGCGTGACTTTCTCAGCACCCACACGCTGATTCCGCTGCTCTATCTTCCCCGCGCCTATGCCGTCAGTGGCCGTGTTCGCGACCTGCGCCTGAGCCATGATGGCGAACCGCTCCTGGGCGGCGCTTCGATCCAGAATTCGCAATGAAGGGAATGTCGTGAGGAATCCGGAATGAAGGTCGTCGAATGAACCTGCGGCAAAAGCTGTTGCTGCTGTTCTCGCTCACCGTTGCGGTTGCCGTGGCCGCCGTGGCGTGGACTGTGCTGGTAAGAATTCGTTTGGTTTTTGAGCAGCGCGACCGGGATGAGACGGCGCTCTTCGTCAGTCAGTTCCAGCGCGAGTTCCAGCACCGCTCGGCGGAAGTGGCTTCGGCGGTCGACCGCATTGCCGCCAGCGAGCGCGTCCGCACCATGGCCTACGAGCTGGTCCAGTCCGCCGATGCATCTCCGTACTTAACCGAGGCGCAGACCCTTGCGCAGGAGTCGCAACTCGACTTTCTTCAGATTGTCGGGCCCGATGGCAAAGTGGTCAGTTCGGCTCAATGGCCGGCGCGGTTTGGCTATCCTGAGCCCGCCGCCGCATCCACCCAGGGTACGTTTCTCAAGCGCGAAGACTTGCCGGATGGGAGCTCTGCTTTGGGTCTGTTTGCTGCGCGTCCCGTCCACGGCGTCGAATCGTCCGTCCATCTCATTGGCGGAAAGCGGCTTGACCAGAGCTTTCTTGCCGATCTGCCGGTCCCGCCGGGAATGCAGATCTACCTCTACACCGATGCCGCCCCGAATCAAAATCCAGACGCGAGCCAGGCAGCGTCGTCGCCTGCCTACATTCCGGCATTCGATCCCAGGCGGCTGACGGGCGCAGAAGGCGAGGTTGCAGGCGCGGCCCGCTATCGGCCCTTGATTGAGGCCGCACTCAAGAGCGGGCAGCAGCAGAGCAGCATTCTCTATCTCACCGATCGCCGCGAAGACAGCGTCAACGCGACAGTCATTCCGCTCAAGAACGACAAAGGCGACGTTCTAGCCGTACTCACTGTTTCCATCTCGCGCAGCGGCATGGTCCAGGCGCAGCAGCACATTCGCGCCATCGCATACGGCGTGGCAGCCGGAGGAATTCTGTTTGCAATCGTGTGCAGCTTATGGATCGCGGCGCGGGTTTCGCGTCCCATTGAACAGTTGGCGTGTGCCGCTGAAGAAGTGGCAAGCGGCAACTGGGAGACCCGTGTGCCCGAGCGCGGCCGCGACGAGGTTGGGGTACTGGCGCGCAGCTTCAACCACATGACCAGCCAATTGGTAAGCCAGCGCGAACGGCTGGTGCAAACCGAGCGCGTGGCCGCCTGGCGCGAACTGGCCCGTCGCCTGGCGCATGAGCTCAAGAATCCTCTGTTCCCTTTACAACTGACGGTCGAAAATCTGGTCCGAGCGCGCAATCTTCCCGCCGCGGAATTCGATGAGATTTTCGCCGAAAGCACACAAACCTTGAGTATGGAAATCGCAAACCTGAAAACAATCATTGGCAGATTCAGCGACTTCAGCAAGATGCCCAAGCCGGAGTTGGAACGAATCGACGCGGACGATGCTTTGACGCGCGTGATGCTCCTGTACTTTCCGAGCTTGATTCGAACTGCAACTTCCGAAGTGGATGATGCAACAGACGAAGCCAAAGCTGGATCGAAGGTCAATTGCACGCTCGAAGGGGCATCAGAGGAATTGTGGATTGATGCAGACCCGGAGCTTTTACATCGGGCGCTTTCGAATCTGGTTTTAAATGCAATCGATGCGATGCCGGAAGGCGGAACACTTACTCTCTCAGCCAAGGCTAATGGAGACAAAGTAGAAATCCGCGTAGCCGATACAGGAGAAGGAATGACACCTGAGGAATGTGAGCGTCTTTTTACTCCTTACTACACCACCAAAGAGCATGGCACCGGCCTGGGCCTGGCCATCGTTCAATCGGTCATCGCCGACCACGCCGGAACCATCGCAGTAGAAAGCCGCCCGGGCGGCGGTGCCACGTTTGTTATCACGCTCCCCAAAGCGAGCGATTCTGGTGACCATGCGATTTCGTAATTCAACCTACAATAGTGGGTGCCCCTGGTCCCTCGCCTTTGGGGACCTGGGAAACTACCCATACACACGGTCGAGGGACGACAAAAAATCATGACCGCCAAAGCCAAGATCCTCATTGTCGACGACGAAGCCAACACGCTGGCGTCGCTATCCCGCGCCTTCCGCCTTGCGGGCCACGAAGCGGTGGTCTGCGACAACGCATCGCGCGCCCTCGAACTGGCTCAAACCCAGCCATTCGACCTGATCCTCAGCGATGTGGTGATGCCCCGCCGCGATGGGCTCGCTCTGCTTGAAGATCTGAAGGCAGCAGGTGTTGCCGCCCCTGTCGTGATGATGAGCGGCCAGGCCCACATCGAAATGGCCGTCCGTGCCACACGCCTCGGTGCGCTGGACTTTCTCGAGAAGCCGCTCTCCACCGAGAAGCTTTTAGTCACCGTCGAAAACGCGCTCAAGCTCACCCGCCTTGAGACCGAGAATCAAGACCTGCGCACCCGCGTTGGCAAGCACACAATCGTGTTTGCCGGCGAAACCATGCGTCGCGTGATGGCGCAGATTGAGCGCGTGGCCGCCAGTGAAGCGCGCGTTTGCATCTATGGCGAAACCGGTACAGGCAAGGAACTGGTGGCTCGGACACTGCATGAAAAAAGCCATCGGGCTACAGGCCCTTTTGTAACTCTCAACTGCGCGGCAGTTCCCGCCGAGTTAATTGAGAGCGAGTTATTCGGACACGAGAAAGGCTCATTCACCGGTGCGGCGCAGCGCCACATCGGCAAGTTCGAGCAGGCGCATCGAGGGACGCTTTTTCTCGACGAGATTGGCGATATGCCGCTTGCCATGCAGGCCAAGTTGTTGCGCGTACTGGAAGAGGGCGAGGTAGAGCGCATCGGCTCGGACAAGCCCACTACCGTCGACGTGCGCGTGGTCGTTGCAACCCACCGCAACCTGGAAGAACTGGTTGAATCCGGTGGTTTCCGGCGCGATCTCTATCATCGTGTCGTTGTATTTCCCGCCACGCTGCCGCCTCTGCGCCAGCGTACCGAGGACTTGCCCGGCTTGGTGGAGCACTTTGCCCGTCAGGTAAGCGCACAGAATGGGTGGAAGCCCATTCCATTCACCGATTCCGCCATCGAAGCATTCAAGCGATACGCGTGGCCTGGCAACGTTCGCGAACTGCGCAACGTGGTGGAACGGCTCCTCCTGCTGTCGGAAACCGTGATTGACGATGAAGCTGTCACCCTCGCGCTCCCTGCCGCTCGCTCCAGTTCAGCACTTTCCCATCCGAATGTTTCCAGTCGAGGCGCGGCCTCGGCCAATGCCTCCGTCTCGGATACCGAAGGCGCGCTCGCTGATCGAGTGTTGAGCTTTGAACGCGCCGAGGTGCTCAAGGAACTCGAGCGGCACAACCGGCACGTTACACAAACCGCCAAAGCACTTGGGCTCGAACGGAGCCACCTCTACAAGAAGTGCCAGCAGTTGGGAATCGACCTCAAAACCATCGAGGACAGAAGGTAGCGGCTCGGGCTGAGACCGCCAAGCCACGAACTCCATAAGCCACGGGCATCGACAGTGAACAGGGAACACCGAGTGGAAGTGTGACGCTCCTGCTTACCAGCCAAACATCTGCAGGTGGAGCCGCTGAATCTCCGGATCCACACGGAACTCGTCGAAGAACAGGCCGCTGGCGATTCTGATTGCCAAAGGAGGCGTGGACTCTTCAATTGCCTTGGCAAACATGCGCCGTACGCCAGGTATGTCGCCCTGCCCCACGTAGATTTGCAGCAGAGAGGAAGCGGGAACATATTCTCCGCGAAATTCGCGATCTTCCAGCTCCTGCTTAAGTCGCGTTGCGTCTTCTGATCTCCCGGAGCGCGCATAGCCAAAGCCGAGCAGGCCAACGAAGATGGGCGCGCGCGAAATGGCCACTGCTCGCTCCAGCGTTTCAATGGCGTCCTGGTGGCGCTTCAGGCCGCACAACGCGAGCCCCAGTATCCACCGGGCGAACAAGTATTCGGGCTGCAATTCAAGAGCACGGCGTGCCGCACGTTCCGATTCGTCGTGTTTTCCCACGCCAAAGAAAATCCCCCCTGCGATGCTTCGGACGAGAGCGGACAGGGGATCCAACTGACAGGCCTGTTCCGCGTTCTTCAGCGCCTCTGCCGTGCGGCCGGCGGTCATTTGAAACAGGCCGTAGTACACATGCGCCAGCGGTGAGCGGGGATTGATGGCAATCGCCTTTAGAAAATCCTGCTCGGATTCGCGCCAGTTGCGCTCGAAGTAAAACTTGTACATGCCGCGCGAGAAGTTTGTTTCCCACAGTTCAGGGGCGAGGCTCACGGCTTGCGTGACGGCGGCAAGCGCCGGGCCGCGGCCTTGCTCGGTGGGCATCCAGGCGTAAAAGCGAAGGATCGAGTAGCAATCTGCCAGCCCCGAATACGCCAGCGCGAATTGGGGATCGAGCTTGATCACCTGCTCGAAGCATTCCATTGCCGCCTTGAGTGGGCCCGGCGATCGCTGATGCCAGAAGTGACGTCCTTTCAGGTAAAGCTCGTAGGCCTCAACGTTGTTGGTCGATCGAGCGGCGGCTGCGCCGAGGGTGAGTTTGAGCCGCTCGGCGATGGAACGAGCGATGTCGTCCTGAATTTCGAAGATGTCTTCCATCTGCCGGTCGTAGCGCTCCGACCAAAGCTGGAACCCGTTTGCGGCGTCGACCAACTGCACGGTCACGCGGACGCGGTTGCCGGCCCTGCGCACGCTGCCCTGGAGCAGGTTTGCCACGCGCAGCTTGGCGGCAATTTCGCTCATCTCTGTGGCCTTGCCTTTGAAGTAGAAGGACGAAGCCCGTGCGGCGACACGCAGGCCCTCGACCTGGCTCAGCGCATTCAGAATTTCCTCGGCCAGCCCTTCGCTGAAGTACTCGTTCTCAGGGTCCGCGCTCAGGCTTTGAAACGGCATTACGGCAACCGACTGTCCCGCTTCGGAAGTGCCTGGGGCAGAAGCTCCGGAAGACCGGTTGGCAAGGGCTTGCAGCTCTTTGACCACATCGCGCGCGCTCTGGTAGCGCTGCGATGGATCCTTCTGCAGGCAGCGCTGAACGATCAGTACCAGACCTGCTGGGAGGTCCGAGCGAATTCCGGTGAGGGATGGCGGAGTATCGCGCAGAACCGAGGAGATGAGTTCGGCCGAGGAATTCCCCACGAAAGGATGCTTGCCGGTGGACATCTCGTAGAGGACCACACCAAGGGAAAAGATGTCCGCGCGGTGGTCAAGCGGGCGCGCGGATAACTGCTCCGGCGACATGTAAGCGGGCGTACCCATCACCATGCCTGCCTGGGTCTGATGGATCGAAGTGCGGGTTGCATCGTCGGACGAGGCGGAGCGAACATCCTTCGCCAATCCAAAATCGAGCACCTTGACGCGGCCCTCGCTCGTGACCATGATGTTGGCCGGCTTCAGGTCGCGGTGGACGATGCTTTTCTCGTGCGCGGCACACAGCGCGTCTGCCAGCGCGACACCTATATCTACGATTTGACGGACAGGAAGCCCGCTGGCGGTGATAATGCGATCGAGCGGTTGGCCTTCAACCAACTCCATCGTGAGAAAGTGAATGCCGCCGAATTCCTCCACGGAAAAGATGGTCACGATGTGTGGATGGTTGAGTGCGGCAACAGCGCGGGCTTCGCGTTGAAAACGGGCCAGGCGCTCGGGGTCGCGAGCCATTCCATCGGGCAGCACCTTCAACGCAACGCTGCGCTGCAGCCGCGGGTCCAGCGCTCGATAGACCTCGCCCATGCCTCCCGCGCCTATGGGAGCGAGAATGTCATAGGTGCCGAGTTTGGTGCCTGCTTGAAGTGGCATGGGAGTAACTCAGCCAAGTCTACCTTAACCGGGCGCGGGCTTGTCTCTGTTGTTTTTGGAGTTATTCTGTGGGGGTGAAGAAATGGCGGTTGGTTCGGGGGAAGCAATGAATAAGGAGTGGCACAAGCAGCACACGATGCCCAGCGGCGCTACCGAGCAACAGCGGATTGAATGGCATTTGGAGCACACAAAGCACTGCGGTTGCAGGCCGTTTCCAAAGAAGCTCGCCCAGAAAATGAAAGAGCAGGAATCAGCAATTAATGAACACGGATCAGGCGCCTGAAGTTGAATGGGAGGGCTCGGAGTGGCTTGGCGGCGTGCTGTGGATTGGGCTGTGCTCGGGGCGGGGTTGTTGTTTGCCTCCGCGTTGCATGGGGACTTGCTTGCCGGCGATCGGGCACACGGGATGACCGGCGATGCGCCGCGCATAATCCTGTGGGCGTGGGAGGAACCGGAGGACCTGCGAACGGCCGATCCGCGGCAATTGGGTGTGGCTTTTCTGGCGGAACGCGTGTTTGTGGCTAAGGATGTTTCCGTAGTCCCGCGGCGCCAGCGAATCCTGACGCCTGAGGGGATGTGGGCTGAAGCGGTGGTTCGCATCGAGCCTGGGCGCGACTTTGAAGACAACGCGGCCACGAGGAAGCGCACGGCTGATGCGGTTCTCGACGCTGCGCGGCTGAGTGGGATCCGTGGGGTGCAGGTGGACTTTGATGCGGCTGAATCGCAGCGCGCGTTCTATGCGGATGTGCTGCGCCAGGTGCGCGCGCAATTGCCGGCAACAGAGCGCCTGGAGATGACCGCGCTGGTGAGCTGGTGCTCGCAGCAGCAAGGCTGGATGCGCGCCCTCACCGTGGATGCGGCAGTGCCAATGTACTTCAGGCTGGGCGAGCATGTGGGTTGGTGGGCAGTGCGGGAGCCGCTTTGCAATGGCAGCGTTGGCATTGCAACCGATGAGCCGGACATTCCGTATGAGAATCTGCGTGGCCCCCAGCGGGTGTATGTCTTTGCGCCTCGGCCCTGGACTTTAGAGCAACTGGCGGAGTTAAACGAAGGAACCATTCCACATGACCGGAGAGGAGCGCGATGATGCGTCGACGCAAATGGGCATTGGGCTTTGCGGTGGTTGCTTTGGCTGTTCCAGGCAACAGTTGCGGGCCGTTTTTTACTCAGATGGTGTTTGTGCACCAACCCGCTCTCGAGGATGTTTTGAACGGCAGGCTAGGTGTGGTGCATGGGTCCTGGTCCGTGGGCACGCTGGCGATGAGTTACCGTGTGTTGTCGGGAGTGATGCCGACGGCGGCGGAGAAGACCAGCGTGCTGGGTGAGGCTGATACGCCACAGGATCCGAATAATCCCGGCTATTCCGTGCGGACGGATTCGGCGACGAACGCAGTGAACGCCTGGAAGGTGCAGCGCGCGGCGGTTATGCATGAAACGAGCGATGCGGTTTTGAAAACGGACAGCCACGTTCCGGGGCAGCAGTGGGATACGTACCCGAACTGCCTGGACGATGCATTCCTGAATGCGGCGCGCACGCTGGCGGCGCGGGCGCGGGATCATGCGACGGAACAAGCGGAGCTGGCCGAGTGGGTGAATGGCCAGGATGCGGTCTTTTCAAACTGCGAAACGCCCTCAAATGTGCCCGCAGTTGTACAGAAACCGGAATGGCTGGTGAAGGACCGCGCATACCAGACAGCGGCGGCGCATTTCTATCGCGCGGAGTTTGACGAGGCGCGAAAACAGTTTGAGGCGATTGCCGCGGATCGGAACTCGCCGTGGCACGCGCTGGCCGAGTACCTTGTCGGCCGATGCCTGATTCGCCAAGCCACATTGGCGCAGCCGGACAAGACCGACGATGCAGTGCTGGCCAAAGCTGGGGAACAGTTTGCGCGTGTGGTCAAGGGCGGTGGGCCTTATGCCGGGCCGGCGGTAGAGTTGCTCAATTTCGTTGAGCTGCGCGTGAATCCAGGCGCGGCGGCAGCGCGGTTGGGAGATGCAATGAGCCGGCCGGATGCGAGGCTAAAGCAGCATCTGGTCGACCTGAGCTATTTGCCAGCTCATGCCGGATGGTGGCCGCACCGGATTGAGTCTCGCAAGAGTGATTTGGTGGATTGGATTTGCACGATGCAGTTACCTACCGGCGGCCAGCAACATGCCACCGAGCGCTGGCGGCAGACGGGCAACGCAGCCTGGCTGGTGGCGGCGATGAACGCAGCGCAATCTCCAGACCCCGAACTCTTGCGCGCGGCTGCCGCGGTCTCGCACGATTCCCCGGCGTGGGCAACTCTGACTTATCTACGCCTGGAAACGCTGCCTGCGGGATCGGCTTCGCGCGCCGAAATGGAGCAGGTGCTCAACGAATTGGTTCATAAGAAAGCCCCGCCAGCCGCGGTGAACGAGTTCACGATACTTGCGCTGCAAAAGGCGGATCGCCTGGAGGACTTTGTCCGCCTTGCGCCCATGGAGCCAACCGGAGAAGTCGACGATCAGTACGAATCGCTTCCCTCTGCCACCGTAGTCCCGACCGGCCAAGTCCGGGCCACGATGGCCGGACTTCCCGTCAACGTCGCCGGGGTCAAGAGGCTCGATCTGGAGTCTGCCGTAGTGCTCAACCTTCATGTGCCGTTGAACGATCTGGTGCAGCTGGTGCTGGATTCAAAGTGGCCGAAGCAGTTGCGATTCGAGCTTGCAATGGCGGTGTGGACACGGGCAGTCCTCCTCGACCAGCCGGAACAAGCGCGGAAGCTGACCGCGGCGATGCTGGAAGGCGAGCCGGGATGGAAGACCTGGCTGGCGGCATACGATGCGGCGGGCACAGCGGACGAGCGACGTGTAACAGCCCTGCTGGCGCTGATGCGCTTCCCTTCGGTGCGGCCCTATGTGAATGCGGGCGCAGGACGAGAAGAGGGATTTGTCGGGTACAGCAGTTATCGCGATAACTGGTGGTGCGCGTATATGGCGGCGAATGACTACTCCACAGCCTCCAACTTCGGTGGCGCACCTCCCAATCCCGATCAGCGGCCTCCGGTTCAAGTTCCCGGGTTTGTGACTCCCGCGATGGAAGCGCAGGCGAAGCGGGAGCAGGCGGAGTTGGCGGCCATCGGCGACGCGCCGGATTATTTTGGCAAAGCCGCTTTAGCGTGGGTACGCGCCCATCCAAAAGACGAGCGGGACCCCGAGGTGCTCGGCTTTGCTTTCCGCGCCATGCGCAACGGATGCAACCTTGAGAAGAGCTACACATTGCGACAAGAAGTTTTCGACCTGTTGCACACCAAGTACGGCGCGTCGGAGTGGGCCAAGCGCTACCCGCAGTTCACGATGGATAACCAGTGAGCGCAAGGGCTCTTTTGAGCGGCCATGCGACTGCGGTAGACTTGGACCCGATGCGGGTGTTTGGGATTGACTGCGGAACAGAGGTTACGGGCTACGGCGTGGTGGAGTCGGACGACACCGCAAGACAGCCCCGGCTGGTTCTGAAGGCGATGGGTGCGATCCGGCTGAAAAAGACGCTGACAACGGCCGAGCGCCTGGAGCAGGTGTTCCGGGAGTTGCAGGGCGAGTTGGTGCGATGGACGCCGGATGCTGTCGCTATCGAAGAGGTGTTTTATTCCGTCAATGCAAAGTCGGCGCTGAAGCTGGGCCAGGTGCGTGGCGTTGCGCTGCTGGCGGCGGCGACACAAAACCTGCCGGTGGCCGAATATGCGCCGCTGAAGATCAAGTCGAGCGTAGTCGGTTACGGGTTGGCGAAAAAGGAGCAGGTACAGTTTATGGTGGCGCGATTGCTGGACTTGACCGAGGTGCCGCAACCGTCGGATGCTGCGGATGCGCTGGCGATTGCGATCTGCCACATCCATACGGCGCAGACCTTGAAGCTTCAAGGGGTGGCTCGATGAGGGCCGGGGCGAAGGCGGTCTGGCTGGCGATTGCTGCGCTGGAGAAAGCTGTCGCTGAGCGAAAGCCGCCGCCAGGCTTGGTGCATCATTCCGATCGCGGAGTGCAGTATGCCAGCGACGATTACGTAAGGCTGCTGCGAAAGCATGGGATGATCCCGAGCATGAGCCGGCCGG
>CAYWMR010000053.1:16954-17569 GCA_964458965.1 uncultured Occallatibacter sp.
GGCGAAGGTGGCCTGGCTGGCGATGGCCGCGCTTGCGCTGCCGGTATGCACCGCGGGCCAGAATGCCGCGCCGCCGGTGTTTCAGGCGGAATACACGAACCCAGGCCTGACCCCGTCGCACTGGACCTTGACGATTCATCCCGATGGAACCGGGCATTTTCGATCCGAACGAGGCAACGCGCCACGGGGAGAGCAGACGACCATGGACGCTCCCAATGTGGACCGGGATGTGCGTGTAAGCGCGGAGTTTGCCGACCGGGTATTTCAGGCCGCGCGGCAGCACCATTTGTTTCGCGAAGATTGCGAGGGCCACCTCAAGGTTGCATTCCAGGGAACCAAAAAACTCAGCTACAACGGCCCTGAAGGCCAGGGATCGTGCGCCTTCAACTTTGCCAGGGACAAGGACGTCCAGGCACTGGCGGATTCGCTGGTGGCGGTGGCGGGGACGATCGTCGAAGGTGGCCGCCTTGAGGCGCTGCTGCAACATGACCCGCTCGGCCTCGACCGCGAAACCGAGTATCTGGTGGAGGCCGCCGGCGATGGCCGTGCGGCGCAGATCGGAGCAATCCGTGGAATTCTGGAGCGCCTGGCCGATGACGAAGGCGTGATGGAAAG